>NZ_JAIVFO010000029.1 GCF_029991245.1 Xanthobacter autotrophicus | reverse complement strand
CCCGGGGGGCGGAGAGGGGCACGGTGGTGTCGCTCATCTCACCGCTCCACCAGCGCGACGCGCTTGTTGTACCAGCCCATGATCGCCGACGTGAGGATGGAGATGGTGAGGTAGACCGCCATGGTCACGGCGATGATCTCGATGGCCTGCCCGGTCTGGTTCAGCGTGGTGCCGGCGAAGATGGCGAACAGGTCGGGATAGCCCACCGCCACGCCCAGGGACGAGTTCTTGGTGAGGTTGAGATACTGGCTGGTGAGCGGCGGCACGATCACCCGCATGGCCTGCGGGATGACGACGAGGCGCAGCGTCGGGCCGTTGCGCAGGCCGAGGGAGTGCGCCGCCTCGCTCTGGCCCTTGGAGACCGCGAGAATGCCCGAACGCACGATCTCGGCGATGAAGCCGCCGGTGTAGATGGCCAGCGCCAGCAGCAGCGAGACGAATTCGGGGATGACCCGCAGCCCGCCGACGAAGTTGAAGCCGCGCAGCTCCGGCGTCTCGATGGTGACGGGATTGCCCACGGCGTAGGACGCCGCCAGCGGCAGCGCGATGAGGAGGGCAAGGCCGGTCCAGAACGCCGGGAACGGCTTGCCGGTGGCCTCGCGCCGCTTCTTCGCCCACAGGCCGATGACCACGCTCGCCACCACCGCCGCGATGAGGGCGTAGAGGATGGCCAGGGAGCCGTCCTCGAACACGGGACGCGGCACCACGAGGCCGCGATTGTTCACGAATATGGACGGCGCCGACAGGCCCGCCGCGAAGTTCGATATGGGATTGCCGAGGAAGCCGAGCCCGATGCCCGAGAGACCGGAGCCGATGGCGCCGAACAGGGGCTGGAGGCCGAAGCCCCAGCTCTGCCGCGGCCCCGGCAGGGTGGAAAGCACGGCGAGATACCAGAACATGATCTGGAACAGGGGCGGCAGGTTGCGGGTGATTTCCACGTAGGCGGAGGCCAGCGCCTTGATCACCACGTTCTTCGAGAGGCGCGCGACGCCCATCACGAAGCCGATGATTGTGGCGAGGATCACGCCCAGGAAGGCCACCAGCAGGGTGTTGAGCAGGCCGACCACGAAGGCGCGGCCGTAGCTCATGGATTCGTTGTAGGGGATGAGCGTCTGGCTGATGGCGAAGCCGGCGCGATTGTCGAGGAAGCCGAAGCCGGAGGCGATGCCGAGGCGGGCGAGGTTGGCCTGCGCGTTGGCGTAGAAGGACCAGACCAGCCACACCATGATGAGCGCCAGGACGATCTGGATCACCGAGGAGCGCAGCTTGGGATCCGTCCACGACCAGCGACGGCGCGTCGCCGCCGGTGGCCCCGAAAGGCGAACATCCGACATGGTACCCCCGAAAGTGCGGGCTTTTGAGCCCTTTATCTTTGGTGGTGGCGGGCGCCGCCCCGGGCGTCCGCCACCTTTGGTTTCAAGTCTGCTGGCTTGCCTGCGTCAGCGCACGGGCATGCCGTACTGGATGCCGCCCTTCGTCCACAGGTTGTTGAGGCCGCGCTCGATGCCGAGCGGGGTGGCCGGACCGACGTTGCGCTCGTAGATCTCGCCGTAATTGCCGGTGGCCTTGACGATGCGCACCACCCAGTCGGCGGTGAGGCCGATGCCCTCGCCATACTTGCCGTCCGTGCCCAGCAGGCGCTTCACGTCCGGGTTCTGGGAGTTGACCTGCTCGTCCACGTTCTTCTGGGTGACGCCCAGTTCCTCGGCGTTGAGCAGGGCGAAATAGACCCACTTCACGAGGTCGGACCACTGGTCGTCGCCATGGCGCACCAGCGGGCCGAGGGGCTCCTTGGAGATGGTCTCGGGCAGGATCACGTGGTCGGCGGCATTGGTCAGCTTGAGCCGCACGGCGGCGAGCTGGGAGCGGTCGGCGGTGAACACGTCGCAGCGGCCCGATTCATAGGCCTTCACCGTCTCGTCGAGGGTGCCGAACGCGATCACTTCGCCGTTCTTCATGTTGTTGGCGCGGAAGAAGTCGGACACGTTCAGCTCGTTGGAGGTGCCCGTCTGCACGCAGATGGAGGCGCCCTGAAGCTCCTTTGCCGACTTCAGCCCCACCGACTTGCGGATGAGGAAGCCCTGGCCGTCATAATAGATCACGCCGGCGAAGTTGAATCCCAGCGTGGTGTCGCGCGACATGGTCCAGGTGGTGTTGCGCGACAGGACGTCGATGGCGCCGGAGGTCAGCGCCGTGAAGCGGTCCTTGGCGGAAAGCGGGCTGAACTTCACTTTCGTGGGATCGTTGAAGATCGCTGCCGCGATGGCGCGACAGAAGTCCACGTCGAGACCGCCCCACTCGTTCTTGTCGTTGGGGCTCGAGAAGCCCGGCAGGCCCTGCGACACGCCGCAGTTGACGGAGTCGCGCGCCTTGACCTCGTCGAGCGTGGCGGCATTGACGGCACCGGCCAGAGACAAAAGCCCAACTGCTGCGAAGAGGATGCGTTTCACGGAAGGTTCCTTCTCTGAGATGACGCCCCCGCCGCCCTGCCGTCCGGTCGAGCCGCCAGGGTGGCGGGTCAGGCTCGACGGGGCGAGACAAGACGTCTATCCCGCCCATCACAGCCCCTTGGCGCGGGCGGGTCAATAGTGGGACACCAGCCGCAGCCGACCATCGGCACAGGAGAATTGCATGTCGCATGGGCACGATGATGGAACAGGCAGCGACACCGGCCTGAGGCCTGCGACGAAAGTCGTACACGGCGGCCGCGATCCCAAGCGTTTCGACGGTTTCGTAAATACGCCGGTGGTGCGCGGATCGACCGTTCTTTCGGCAACCTATGACGATCTCATCCACCATCGCGGCCGCTACAGCTACGGCCGGCGCGGCAATCCCACCACCGAGAGCTTCGAGGCGGCGCTGAAGGCGCTGGAGGGCGGTGATGGAATCGCCCTCACCCCGTCCGGCCTTTCGGCCTGCTCGATCTCCCTGCTGTCCGTGCTCGGTGCCGGCGACCACCTCCTGATGGTGGACACCGCCTATCGCCCCACGCGCACCTTCTGCGACCAGGTGCTGAAGCGCCTCGGAGTGGAGACCACCTATTACGATCCGCTGGTGGGCGCCGGCATCGCCGAGCTTCTGCGCGACACCACCCGCGCCATCTTCCTCGAATCGCCGGGCTCGCAGAGCTTCGAGATGCAGGACGTGCCTGCAATTACGGCAGTGGCGCGGGCGCGGGGCATCACCACCCTCATCGACAACACCTGGGCGACGCCGCTCTTCTTCAAGCCCCATGCCTTCGGCGTGGACATCTCCATCCAGGCCGGCACCAAATATATCGGCGGCCATGCGGACCTGAATCTGGGCACCATCTCCGCCGTGGGGCCGGCATGGAAGAAGGTTATCAGTACCCACGGCACCATGGGCATCACCATCAGCCCCGACGACGCGGCCCTGGGCGCGCGCGGCCTGCGCACCCTCGCGGTGCGGCTCGCCCAGCACCAGCGCTCGGGGCTGGAGATGGCGCAGTGGCTGCAGGATCGCCCGGAGGTGTCGCGGGTGCTGCATCCGGCCCTGCCCACCGATCCCGGCCACGCCATCTGGAAGCGCGACTTCACCGGCGCCACCGGGCTGTTCAGCCTGATCCTGAAGGAGGTGCCGAAGCGCGCCGTCGCCGCCTTCTTCGATGCCCTCGCCCTGTTCGGCATGGGCTATTCGTGGGGCGGCTACGAGAGCCTCGCCATCCCGTTCGACTGCCGCGACTATCGCACGGCGACGGAGTGGGACGTGGAAGGCCCCGGCGTGCGCCTGCACATCGGCCTCGAGGACGTGGCCGACCTGAAGGCCGATCTCCACCAGGCTTTCGTCAAGATGCGCGCGGCGGCCTGAAACGGCTTCCTGAAGGAAGGCATGGGCGAGGGCGACCCGCCCGATTTGCCGGAGCCCGTGGACTTCATGCTGCTGTAAGGGAAACCGCGGCGCCGTCCCCTGCGTTGTCCTTCTGCGAGAGCAACACGCCAGGAGACCCGCCATGCAGGACCCCGCCGAAATGAAGCAGGAGCGCGAATTCCGCCAGCCGGACACGCGCACGGCGGACGGGGCTGCGGTGAAGTCCGCGGTCAGGGCTCGCCAGGGCTTTTCCACTGGGCGCATCCTGACGGTGCTGGTGGTGAGCCTCGTCCTGATCGTGATCGGCTTTGCCGTAAGCTATATGGGCGCCGTTTGATCCCGGCGCCCTCGTTCTTGCCCGTCGGCCCCCGCGTCACATCGATCCCGCATCAAACCGGGATGTTGTCGATGAGCCGCGTTTCGCCGAGCCTGGCCGCCGCCAGCAGGCGGATGGGCTCGGGGCCGGCCTCCGGCCCCTCCTTCAGGGGCGCGAGGGTGTCGGCGTTGCGGGCGGCCACATAGTCCACCTTCAGCCCCAGCGCCTCGATCATGCCCCGCGCGACGCCCACCGCCGCCTGCGGCGCGGTGCCGGCGCGGATCGCCTCGGCAGCGCGGGTAAGGGCGGTGTAGATCACCGGCGCGATGGTGCGCTCATCCTCGTCCAGATAGGCGTTGCGGGAGGACAGGGCGAGGCCGTCCTCCTCGCGGATGGTGGGCAGGCCCACCACCTCGACGCCCAGGTCCAGGTCCCGCGACAGGCGGGTCACCACCTTGAGCTGCTGGTAGTCCTTCTCGCCGAACAGGGCGTAGTCCGGCGCGCACTGGATGAAGAGCTTGCCCACCACGGTGGCGACGCCGCCGAAGAAGTGCGGGCGGAAGTCGGTCTCCAGCCCTTCCGAGGGGCCGCCCACCGCGATGCGGGTGACAAAGCCGGAGGGGTACATCTCGGTGGGCGTCGGGGCATAGACGAGGTCCACCCCCACGTCCGCGAGCTTGTAGAGGTCGGCCTCCAGCGAGCGCGGATATTGCGAGAAGTCCTCGTGCGGGGCGAACTGGGTGGGGTTGACGAAGATGGATACCACGGTGCGCTGCGCCAGCTCGCGGGCCTTTTCCGCCAGCGCCACATGGCCGGCGTGCAGCGCGCCCATGGTGGGAACCAGCGCCACCCGCGCGCCTTCCGCACGGAATTCCGCCACCCGCGCCCTGAGGTCGCGCACGCGCCCCACCACCTTCGGCAATGTCGCCATGATCCCAGCCCTCTCCTGCCGCCCGCCGGAGCACGAATGGCGCCGGAGCACGCGTCAGGGCTGATGCAGCCCCACGGCCCCGGCTCCCGCATGGCAGCGCCGGGAGGAGATAGGGCGTCGCCGTCCCGTCATCAACCGCTGAGTTGACGTTTCCTTGCGCGTTTCCCGGCGCGGCGGCCCCGCCCCTTGGTTCGGCGCGCGGGCCGGCTTATGTGTGGACCAAGAGGCCCTCATGGCGAAGACCGACGACAAGAGCGCGCGCCTGCCCAAGGCGAAGGACACGGCATCCCCGGTGGCTTCCGGCGCCGACGATGTGGCGCGCTTCCTGGCGGCGGCGCGCGCCATGCCCCCGGCGCGGCCGGCGGACGGGCGCGGGCGCCTCGCCTTCGCCCTCGATGCCACCGGCTCGCGCCAGCCCACCTGGACGCTGGCCTGCGACATCCAGGCGGACATGTTCGCCTCCGCCGCCGCCCATGGCGGGCTCGACATCCAGATCGTCTATTACCGCGGGCAGGGGGAATGCCGGGCGTCGCCCTTCGTGAAGGACGCGGCCACCCTGGGCGCCCTCATGCGCCGCATCGCCTGCCAGGGCGGGCTCACCCAGATCCATCGGGTGCTCGCCCATCTGTCGCGGGAGGCGGAGCGCTCCGGGCTCAGGGCGGCGGTGTTCGTCGGCGATGCCGTGGAGGAGGATGCCGCCGGTCTCGTCGCGGCGGCCGGCCAGCTGGCGCTGCGCGGGGTGCGGCTGTTCATGTTCCAGGAGGGGCGCGACAGCCGGGTGGAGGAGGTGTTCCGCACCCTGTCGGACGTCACCTCCGGCGCCTATTGCCGGTTCGATGCCCATGCCCCCGACGAATTGCGCCAGCTGCTGTCGGCGGTGGCGGCCTATGCGGCGGGCGGACGCCCCGCCCTCGCCAACCGGCGCGACGCCGGCTCCCGCCTGCTCATCGCCGCGCTCGGCCGCTGAGGGCGGCGTTCCGGACACCAAGCGCCCAAGACTTGAATTTCTTCGACCTGTGAGGTGGTTTTCGTGATCAGCCTGATTGCCGGTGCCCTTCTGCTGATCATCGGCCTCTACGGCCTCAAGGTCTGGACCAAGGCCGACCCCAAGGTGCTGATGGCCATCCTCATGCGCGCGCTGGCCTATGCCGCCTTGCTGGGCGCTGCTGGAGCGCTGGCGACGGGCCGGTTCGGGGCGGCGATCCCGCTGGCGGCGGTGGGCATCGGCCTTCTGGGGCGGCTCGACCCGAAGGGGGTGGGCGGCTATCTCGGCAGCCTGTTCCGCAAGCGGGGGGCGCCGCAGGTCTCCAAGGTGCGCACCCAGCTCCTGGAGATGGAGCTGGACCTTGCCAGCGGGGAGATGAAGGGCGTTATCGTCTCGGGACCAAATGCCGGCACGGGGCTCGATGCGCTCGACGTGCCGACGCTGCTCGGACTGCGCCGCATCTGCGACGCCCAGTCCCTGTCGCTACTCGAAGCTTATCTCGACCGCCGGGCGCCCGCCTGGCGTGAGCACGCACAGGCTGATGCGGGTGCGGGGGATATGGGCGCGGGTGAGCGCGTCCGCGCGGGCAGCGACGCGATGACCGAAGAGGAAGCCTATCAGATCCTTGGCCTTGAGCCGGGCGCGGAGGCCGAGGCTGTCCGCGCGGCCCATCGCGCCCTGATGAAGAAGCTCCACCCCGATCTGGGCGGCACCAGCTATCTGGCTGCGAGGATCAATCGAGCCAAGGACGTGATCTTGCGCAAGCATGGCTGATTCTCGTGCACGACTTTCAATTCTTGAAAGTCATACAGTCGAAGTCATTACGCTTGAGTAAACGGCAGGCGTCGCGGGCGCCCTTCTCGTCGAGGCCGGCAAAGCGGGCGCGGTAGAGTTCGGACGAGCCCTTGGTCACCTTCTCCGTATAGGGATCGGCATTGCCGAGGACCGACTTGGCGCGGGCCTTGGCGGCATCGAGCTTGGCCTTGGCCTCGCGCTCGCCGCCGAAGGCGCCGATCTGGATCTGCCATCCGGAATGGGCGGAGGCCGGAACCGGGGATTTCGCCGGGGCGGATTTTGCCGTGGCAGAATTGGCCGCCGGCTCCGGTGCCGCCACCGGGCCGAGGGAGGCGGTGCGAACCGGCCGGGCCGCGGCGGGTCCCGGAGCCTGGGGCGCCGTCTGGGGCACGCTCTGGGGGCGCTGCGCCGCCTTCATGGCATTGGCATAGGCGTCGTCGGGTTCCATGGCGGCGATGCGGGCGGCGCGCAGCGCCTGCTCGGAGGCCCCGCTGGCCACCGCCGAGGTGAGGCGCGAGGTGTCCTTGCCGGTCGGCGCGGCCGCTTGCTGGGGCTGCGGGGCGGGTGCCGCCTGAAGGGAGGCTGTCTGGGTGGAAGCGGTCTGTGCAGAAGCCTGCCGCGAATGGCCCTGCGCCACGGCCTGCACCGCCGAGGCGGCGGGCGAGAGTGTGGCGCTCGAGGGGCCGAGATAGCCGAGCACGCCGGCAGGGGCGGCGAAGCTCGCCGGAGAGGGGGCCGCAGCTGCAGCCGCCTGCGCCGGGCGCTGGACCGCCACCGTCTTCACCGCCACCGGGCGGATGGGCTCGGCGGAGCCGGGCTTCACCGGCTGGGCGGCGGCCTGCTGGCTCTGGCGGCCGGCCGGGGAAATGGAAGCGGTGGTCGCCGGCTCGGCGGCGGCAAGCTGCACGGCCGCGGGCTTCGGCAGCGGCGCGACGGCGTGGGGCGTGTCCTCGTCGCGCTGGGCCACCACCGGCAGGGGCGCGGCGAAGGAGCGGCCCACGGGAATGGCGGCCTCGGCCACCTCGGTGACCTTGGGCGCGGTGCGCCCGCCGGCATAGGCGACGTCGATGTTCTGCGCGATGAGGTTGGTCATGCGCGCGTCGCGCGAACCGCCGCTGGAGCCGCCGAGCACCACGCCCACCAGATAGCGCCCGTCGCGCTTCACCGAGGTGACGAGGTTGAAGCCGGAGGCCTGGGTATAACCGGTCTTGATGCCGTCCACGCCCTCGATCCGGCCCAGCAGGCGGTTGTGATTGCCGATGGCCTGGCCGCGATAATAGAAGGTGCGGGTGGAGAAATACTTGTACTGCTTGGGGAAGCGGTCCTGCACCGCCCGACCGAGGATGGACAGGTCGCGCGCGGTGGTCACCTGATTGGGGTTGGGTAGGCCGGAGGCGTTGCGGAACACGGTCCGGCTCATGCCCAGTGCGCGGGCCTTGCGCGTCATCATTTCCGCGAACTCGGATTCCGAGCCGCCCAGATTTTCCGCGATCACCACTGCCACGTCGTTGGCCGAGCGCGTCACCAGCGCCTTGATGGCGTCTTCCACCTCGATGGTGGACCCGGGCCGCACCCCGAGCTTGGATGGCTGCTGCGACGCCGCCTTGGCCGAAACCTCAAGGTTGCTGTCCAGTTTCAGGTTGCCCGCCTCCAGCTGCTCGAACAGGAGGTACAGGGTCATGATCTTGGTGACTGAGGCAGGATGTCGCAGGGCGTCCGCATTATCCTCGTAGAGCGTCTTGCCGGTATTGGCGTCCACGATGATGGCGGAGGAGCCGTAGCGCCAGCGGCTGGCGTCGTCGGTATTCTGGGGGGTGGCGACCTGCTTGACGCGCGACTTGGAGCGCTCCTTGGATCGCTCGACCTGAGCCTTCTTGCGGGGCTTCGCCTCAGCCACCGTCGTGGTCAGGGAGAACGCCGCAAGCACCGCAAAAGCAAGGGCTTTTGCGGTGAGGGAGAGGCCGGCCGACGATTTACGCATGCACATTTGTCCCGTGTCGTTGGTCGCAAACCTGACCCAGTTCCCGCGCGCGTTGTGACCCGGAGCCGTCGAAAGGCTTGTGCGTCGCACCGAGGGTTGGAGGAAGCGACCAAGTCCAGAGCCTAAAAACGCGGAGTTACCAAGGCGTAAACCTGGCAGCGCTGCCATATTGTGCGCTGCACAAAAAGCGCTTGACGACCGTGCTGCAGTGCATAATATCCACAACCGAGCGGAGGCAATAACCACTCTGCGCGGGGCCGGCCGATTTGCCGGCAAAAAGGGGACTCCCAATGGTTCAGACCGCTGACGAGCTGCAGAAGATCAGCAAGGACAACATCGAATCCGCCCTCAAGAGCTTCGGCACGCTCTCCAAGAGCGCCCAGGCGATCGCGGTGGAAATCGCCGACTACACCAAGACCTCCTTCGAGCAGGGCACCGCTGCCCTCGAGAAGCTGCTCGGCGCCAAGACCGTTGAGCAGGCCATCGAGATCCAGCAGTCCTACCTGAAGTCGGCCTACGAGGGCGCCGTGGCCCAGGCCACCAAGCTCGGCGAGCTCTACACGGAGCTGGCGAAGGAGACCTACAAGCCCTTCGAGTCGAGCCTCGGCAAGACCGGCTTCAAGTTCCCGGGCTGAAGCTGAAAATTCGCCCGCATCGGGCATCGCGCCGGGAGGTTGTTCTCGCGTCCCTCCGGCGCGCCGGTTCCTTCGGGAGCCACGCGTAAGTTGCGTAACAGGTGCCATGTCAGGGTTGTGTTGCGTAAGTTGCGTCAATGAGTTGCGTCACAAGGCCCGGCCCAGCGCCGGGCCTTAGTCGTTTCGGCCTCCGCAGATGCTCTCCGGCTGTTGCTCCTGCGGGCGCTCCCGGCCTGCCGCGCCGCCCTGGCGGGTCCGGATGCGGCACTCCGCGCCCCGGATGAAAGCTGCAGCACTGGCGAAGACGCGTCGCTCTTCCTATTATTCTCGTCATTCAGGAGCTGCGCCAAACTCCGTGCGACGGCCGGAGCAGCGGAACAGGGCGCGACGGACATGATGGATATTTCAATCTCCAATTTTCAGGCGCCGGCCCTGGCCGGTCCCGAGACGCCGCCCCGCAGGGGGGGCGATGGTCCCGGCACGGCGGTCATTTCCCGCACCAAGCCGCAGACCAAGCGGCCCTCGCTCTACCGGGTGCTGCTGCTGAACGACGACTACACGCCCATGGAATTCGTGGTGCATGTGCTGGAACGGTTCTTCAACAAGGACCGTGACCAGGCCAACACGATCATGCTCCACGTACACCATCACGGGGTGGGGGAGTGCGGCGTTTTCACCTATGAGGTCGCCGAGACCAAGGTGACGCAGGTGATGGATTTCGCCCGCAAGCACCAGCATCCGCTCCAGTGCGTGATGGAGAAGAAGTAAGCCGGCTCACGCCCTTCGCAGCAATCGTGATGGACGAATTCCAGGTCGCGCAGGCCCGGAATGCGAGGCGCTGTCTTGTGCGAGGCATGGGCGGCAGGCTAAGGGAAGCGTTTTTCCATCGCAGGAGGGGCTTGCGCACTGCGGCATCCGGTACGAAGTTTGTGTGAATGGTGCACGCGCTCCCCAAGCTGGCGGGGTTTTCCAAGGGCCGGGAGCGATGCGCGGAAGAGGTGTCGATGCCTACATTCTCACGCAGCCTCGAACAGTCGCTCCATCGTGCTCTGGCCCTCGCCAACGAACGCCACCACGAATACGCGACCCTCGAGCATCTGCTTCTCTCCCTGGTGGACGATCAGGACGCCGCGGCCGTCATGCGGGCCTGCAACGTCGACATGGAGAAGCTCCGTCGCAATCTCATCGAATACGTGGACACGGAGCTGGAAAATCTCGTCCAGTCCGGGTCCGATGATTCCAAGCCCACCGCCGGTTTCCAGCGCGTTATCCAGCGCGCGGTGATCCACGTGCAGTCCTCGGGCCGGGAAGAGGTGACAGGGGCCAACGTGCTCGTCGCCATCTTCGCCGAGCGCGAGAGCCACGCCGCCTATTTCCTGCAGGAGCAGGACATGACGCGGTACGACGCGGTCAACTACATCTCCCACGGCATCGCCAAGCGCTCCGGCATGTCCGAGAGCCGCCCCGTGCGCGGCGCCGACGAGGAGACCGAGACCAAGTCCGGCGACGACAAGCAGAAGAAGGCCGACGCCCTCGACGCCTATTGCGTGAACCTCAACAAGAAGGCCCACGAGGGCAAGATCGATCCCCTCATCGGCCGCGACCCGGAGATCACCCGCACCATCCAGGTGCTGTGCCGCCGGCAGAAGAACAACCCCCTGTTCGTGGGCGACCCGGGCGTGGGCAAGACCGCCATCGCCGAGGGCCTCGCCAAGCGCATCAATGATGGCGACGTGCCGGAGGTGCTGGCCACCGCCACCGTCTTCGCCCTCGACATGGGCGCGCTGCTCGCCGGCACCCGCTATCGCGGCGACTTCGAGGAGCGCCTGAAGCAGGTCGTGAAGGAGATCGAGGCCTATCCGAACGCGATCATGTTCATCGACGAGATCCACACGGTCATCGGCGCCGGTGCGACCTCGGGCGGGGCCATGGACGCCTCCAACCTGCTGAAGCCGGCGCTGGCCTCCGGCTCCCTGCGTTGCATGGGCTCGACCACCTACAAGGAATACCGCCAGTATTTCGAGAAGGACCGGGCGCTGGTGCGGCGGTTCCAGAAGATCGACGTGGCCGAGCCCTCCGTGGCCGACGCCATCGAGATCCTCAAGGGCCTGAAGCCCTGCTTCGAGGACTACCACAAGCTGCGCTACACCAACGAGGCCATCAAGGCGGCGGTGGAGCTGTCGGCCCGCTACATCCACGACCGCAAGCTGCCGGACAAGGCGATCGACGTGATCGACGAATCCGGTGCGGCGCAGATGCTGCTGCCCGAGGCCAAGCGCAAGAAGACCATCGGCCTGAAGGAGATCGAGGCCACCATCGCCACCATGGCGCGGATCCCGCCCAAGACCATCTCGAAGGATGATGCCGAGGTGCTGGCCACCCTGCGCACCACCCTCAAGCGCGTGGTCTACGGGCAGGACAAGGCCATCGACGCCCTCGCCGCCTCCATCAAGCTGGCCCGCGCGGGCCTGCGGGAACCGGAGAAGCCCATCGGCTCCTACCTGTTCTCCGGCCCCACCGGCGTCGGCAAGACGGAAGTGGCCAAGCAGCTCGCCTCCGTGCTGGGCGTGCAGCTGCTGCGCTTCGACATGTCGGAGTACATGGAGCGCCACACGGTCAGCCGCCTCATCGGCGCGCCTCCCGGCTACGTGGGCTTCGACCAGGGCGGCCTGCTCACCGACGGGGTGGACCAGAACCCGCACTGCGTGCTGCTGCTGGACGAGATCGAGAAGGCCCATCCGGACCTCTTCAACATCCTGCTGCAGGTGATGGACCACGGGAAGCTGACCGACCACAACGGCAAGCAGATCGACTTCCGCAACGTGATCCTCATCATGACCACCAATGCGGGCGCAGCGGATCTGGCGAAGCCCGCCTATGGCTTCACCCGCACCAAGCGCGAGGGCGACGATTCGGAGGCCATCAACCGGACCTTCGCGCCGGAGTTCCGCAACCGTCTCGACGCGGTGATCCCGTTCGGCCACCTGCCGCCCGAGGTCATCACCCAGGTGGTGGAGAAGTTCGTGCTGCAGCTGGAGGCCCAGCTGGCGGACCGCAACGTCACCATCGAGCTGTCCGACGAGGCCGGCGCGTGGCTGGTGGATCGCGGCTACGACGAGCAGATGGGGGCGCGGCCCATGGCCCGCGTCATCCAGGAGTTCATCAAGACCCCGCTCGCCGACCTCGTCCTGTTCGGCGCGCTGAAGAATGGCGGCCACGTCCGCGTGGTGGTGGAGGGCGAAGGCACGGACTCGAAGCTCGGCTTCGAATTCCCCGAAGGCCCCGTCACCCCCAAGCCCGACAAGATCGCCCCGGAACCGGCCAAGCGTCGCAAGCCTGCGGCCAAGGCGAAGGCCTCTCGGCCCGGCCCCAAGGGTCCCAAGAGCGGGCCGAAGGGTCCCAAGTCCGGCGGTCCCGCGGGCGGCCCCGGTCGTGGGAGCCCGGTGCCCAAGCTGCCGCTGGTGAAGGCCTGAGCAGCGCACCGGCATCCGGCAAAAAAGAAAGAGGCGGCTTCGGCCGCCTCTTTTCGTTTCGGGGGTCTGGTGCAGGGAACGGGAGGAGGGCGACCCCGCCTATTCGGCTGCCTCGTTCTGCTTCAGGCTGCCGCCGTGCAGCGTCTTCAGCTTGGCCTTCAGGTCGGCCGGCGGCGGGGCATAGATGAAGCCGAAGGAGACGCAGCCCTCCTTGCCGTCCACCGCATGGTGCAGCCGGTGAGCCTGCACCAGGCGCTTCAGGTAGCCGTTGCGCGGCACGTAGCGGAACGGCCAGCGCTGGTGGGTGATGCCATCATGCACGAAGAAATAGAGGAAGCCGTAGACCGTCATTCCCACGCCCACCCACAGCAGCGCGCCGCCATTGCGGAAGGCGTAGATGAGGGCGATGGCGATGCCCGCGAACAGCAGCGCATAGAGGTCGTTGCGCTCGAACACGCCCTCGCGCGGTTCGTGGTGCGACTTGTGCCAGCCCCAGCCGAAGCCGTGCATGACATATTTGTGCGCGGCCCAGGCCACCCCTTCCATGGCGGCGACCGTGGCGATCACGATGAGCGCGTTGACGAGGACGGCGAGGGTGGTGGACATGATGCTCCCATCGGCTGCGGCCCGCGGGGGGCCATACGCGCCCAGCGGCAGGGTGGATATACAGCATCGGCCGGTTCGCCGCGCCCTGTGGCAGATCAATCCTGCGTACGGTTTCTTTCCGCGCTTTCTTTTCACGCTTTCGTGCTGCGCTGTGCGCCCGCGCCAGCTTCAACTGGCGGAAACCCGTCCACGCGCAGAAAATGCCACAAGCAGACCGCACAGGCATGTCCCGCGAACCGGCCCGGCCGGAACCGCATGGAGGAGGCCACCCAATGGATCGCAACCAGACCATCGACCGCAAGCACACCTTCGGCCTTGAAGAGATCGAGGCCCGGCTGAAGGCCGACCTGCCCCGCTGGCGCTTCGAGGACGGCTGGATCCGCCGCACCTACCGCACCAACAGCTGGAAGGGCACGCTGATGGTGATCAACGCGGTGGGCCACCTCGCCGAGGCGGCCTGGCACCATCCGGACCTCACCGCCTCCTATGCGTGGGTGGAGGTGCGCCTCATGTCCCACGACGCCAAGGGCATCACCGTGCGCGACTTCGCTTTGGCGCAGAAGATCGAGGAGGTGGTGATGTGGCAGCCGGGCCTTCAGCCCGACGGGCCGCTGGAAGGCACGCCCCAGCACGACTTGCGCTTTTCTTATCTGAAATACGATTGAGCGGGCGGTGCTGTGACCGGTTGAGGCAGGGTTCTTGCTTGGGCACGCTGTCGCGAGTGGAGCCGGCTTCGGCCGGGCTCGTATGTCGCCCAATCCGTCGCTTGGCCGCCGGCGTGTTCCGGCGCCGGAGGTGCCATGTCCCAACCTGCGCCAGAACCGTCCGAGGACAGCGTCACGCCGGACATCGCGCCCTTCGACTTTTCCGGCGCCTGCCTCGTCGCAACACCTGAGCTGGCGTTTGAGCCTTCGGAACCTGCGCCCGCCCCGGACGCCGCCTTCCTCGCGGGCCTGCTGGTGGCCCACTCCTTCGGCGACACGGCGGTGCTGCTGCCCTCGGCCGCCACCGTGCGGCGGGTGATCCTCGACACCATCCGCGCCCAGCACCGCATCGCCGGACGGCCCAAGCGGCGGGAATTGCTGGTCTGCGCGGGGGATGCCCCCCTGCCGCCGGACTTCGCCGCCGATGCGGAGGTCAGCCGCATGCCGGACGAGATCGGCGCGGTGCGCGCCGCCATCGGGCCGAAGACGGCGGGGCTGTTTGTCGCCCCGCTGCGGCTTTCGGCCGGCATGGAGATGCTGCCGGGCTCCTTCCTGGCCGAACTGCGCGAGGTGGCGGACGAATACGGCCTCGCCCTCGTCTTCGACGAAACCGACGCCGGCCTCGGGCGCACCGGCATGGCCTTCGCCCATGAATGGACCGGCGTGACGCCGGACCTGATGCTGGTGGGGGAGGGGGGCGGCCTGCCGCTGGCCGCTTTGGTGCTCACAGCGAAATGGGCGCGCGGCCTTCCCGCCGCCCTGCCTGTGGTGGCGCAGGAGGCGCTGGCCGCAGCGGACGGCATTCTGGCAACGGCCTTCGCCCCCGGGTTCGAGGGGCGGGTGCAGGGCCTCGGCTGGCTGCTGGAAGACCGCCTCGCGACCTTGCGCTATCAGCGGCCGGACCTGTTCTCCGGTCTCGTCGGCACGGGGCTGATGCAGGGGCTGGTTTGCGCCGCGCCGGCGGCCGATCTGGGAACACGGCTTGCCGAGGCCGGTCTTGTCACCCGTTCGCTCGGTCCTGTGCTGGCCTTCCTGCCGGCGCTCACGGTGACGGAAACGGAGATCTCCGCCGCGGCGGAGATTCTCGAGCGGGTGGTGGCGGAACTGGAGCCGGCCACGCCCTGACGGCGGCTCTTCAGAACCCCACGGCGGTTCCCGAGAGGTCGTAGGGTCCGGCCGCCTCGATCTTCACGGTGGCGATCTCGCCCACGCGCAGGGGGCGGCGGGCGAATACCTTCACGGTGCCGTCGATCTCCGGGGCGTCGCCCTTGGTGCGGCCGATGCCCCCGTCGGGCGTCACCGTATCGATGATCACGCTCTGGCGGGTGCCCACCTTGCGCTTCAGCCGCCGGGCGGAGACCTTCTGCTGGGTGCGCATGAAGCGGTCGTAGCGCTCGGCCTTCACCTCATCCGCCACGGCGCCTTCCAGCCCATTGGCATCGGCCCCGCGCACCGGCTCGAACTTGAAGCAGCCGGCGCGGTCGATCTCCGCGTCTTCGAGGAAGGCGAGCAGTTCCTCGAACTCGGCTTCGGTCTCGCCGGGGAAGCCGACGATGAAGGTGGAGCGCAGGGTGAGGTCCGGTACCGCCGCGCGCCACGCCTGGATGCGGCTGAGGGTCTTTTCCTGCGAGGCCGGGCGCTTCATGCGCTTCAGCACGGTGGGGCTCGCATGCTGGAACGGGATGTCGATATAGGGCAGCACCTTGCCGGCGGCCATCAGCGCCATCACCGCATCCACATGCGGGTAGGGGTAGACGTAATGCAGGCGCACCCATGCGCCCAGATCCCCCAGCGCGCCGGCGAGATCGAGGAAGCGGGCGGCCACCTCCCTGTCGCCCCACGGGCTGGTGGCGTAGCGCAGGTCCACGCCATAGGCCGAGGTGTCCTGCGAGATGACGAGCAGCTCCTTCACGCCCGCCTTCACCAGCCGCTCGGCCTCGCGCAGGACGTCCCCCGCCGGGCGCGAGACCAGGTCGCCGCGCAGCTTGGGGATGATGCAGAAGGTGCAGCGGTTGGAGCAGCCCTCGGAAATCTTGAGATAGGCGTAGTGGCGGGGCGTGAGCTTCACACCCTCGGCGGGCACCAGGTCCAGGAAGGGGTCGTGAGCGGGCGGCACCGCCTCGTGGACCGCCGCGAGCACGCTTTCGTACTGCTGCGGGCCGGTGATGGCGAGCACGCCGGGATGGACGGCGCGGATCTCCTCCGGCTCGGCGCCCATGCAGCCGGTGACGACGACCTTGCCGTTCTCGGCCAGCGCCTCGCCGATGGCATGGAGGCTCTCGGCCTTGGCGCTGTCGAGGAAGCCGCAGGTGTTCACCACCACCAGGTCCGCGCCTTGGTGGGTTTTCGTCAGCTCATAGCCTTCCGCGCGCAGCCGCGTGACGATGCGCTCACTGTCCACCAGCGCCTTGGGGCAGCCCAGCGAGACGAAGGAGATGCGGGGCGCAGGCGTGGCAGGCGCGGGCTTCGGGGCGGTGTCGGCCATGGGACGGGCGGGTTTCTCTTGGGCAGGTTTTGCGGGGCGATAGGGGCTGTGCGAAGGGCTGGCGCGTAACCGAGCGCCCGCGCCCCGTCAATCCCGCGACTTTGTGGCCGAAGGAGGGTGCGGGGCACGCCTCGTGCCCCGGCCGACTGGAGCGTCAGCGCAAGGAGAGCCGGGGTCCTGCGCAAGACTCCTGCGCAGCAGGCAAGATCCATGGCGCCCAAAGGGTTCGGAAGCGCCTTCGGCGGTCTCCTGCGCTGGGCCCCGGATCGCATTCCGCTTGCGCTGCATGCGTCCGGGGCACGAGAGCCCTCACACCGGCTTCAGCAGCACGTGCTTCTTCTTGCCCAGCGACAGCTTCACCACGCCTTCCGGCGTCAGCGCGGCAAGGTCCAGCGTCGCCTTCTCGTCGGTGACGGCGGCGTCGTTCACCTTCAGGCCGCCGCCCTTGATCTGGCGGCGCGCCTCGCTGGTGGAGGCGACGAGGCCGGCGTCCACGAAGGCATTGGCGACGCCAAGCCCCGCCGCCAGCGTGGCGCGGGGCACCTCCACCGTGGGCAGGTCCACCGCCAGCGCGCCGTCGGCGAAGGTGGCGCGGGAGGTCTCCTTCGCCTTCTCGGCGGCCTCGCGGCCGTGCAAAAGCGCGGTGGCCTCGGTGGCGAGCACCTCCTTGGCGAGGTTGATCTCCTGCCCCTGAAGGGCGGCGAGGCGGGCGATCTCGCCCAAGGGCAGCTCGGTGAAGAGCTTCAGGAAGCGCTCCACGTCCGCGTCACCGGCGTTGCGCCAGTACTGCCAGTATTCGTAAGGGCTTAGCAGGTCGGCGTCGAGCCACACCGCGCCGCCGGCGGTCTTGCCCATCTTGGCGCCGGAGGAGGTGGTGAGCAGCGGCGTCGTCAAAGCGAACAGGTCGGCCCCGCGCATGCGGCGGCCCAGCTCCATGCCGTTGACGATGTTGCCCCACTGGTCCGAGCCGCCCATCTGCAAAATGCAGCCGTGGCGGGCGTTCAGCTCAACGAAGTCGTAGGCCTGCAGGATCATGTAGTTGAATTCGAGGAAGGTGAGCGGCTGCTCCCGTTCCAGCCGCAGCTTCACCGAATCGAAGGTGAGCATGCGGTTGATGGTGAAGTGCGGCCCCACCTCGCGCAGAAGCGGGATGTATTTCAGCTCGTCGAGCCAGGCCGCGTTGTTCTCCATCTTCGCGCCGCCCTCCAGATCGAGGAAGCGGGCGAACACCTTGCGGATGGAGGCGATATTGTCCTCGATCTGCTGGTCGGTCAGCATCTTGCGGGCCTCGTCCTTGCCGGACGGGTCGCCGATCTTGGTGGTGCCGCCACCCATGAGCGCGATGGGGTTGTGCCCCGTGCGCTGGAGCGTGCGCAGCATCATGATGGACAGAAGGTGCCCGGCATGGAGGCTGGAGGCGGTGGCGTCGAAGCCGATATAGGCGGTGATCGGGCCTTCCGCGGCCTTGGCGTCGAGGCGCTCAAGGTCCGAGCACTGGTGGATATAGCCGCGCTCGGAGAGCGTGCGCAGGAAGTCGGAGCGGAAGGTCTGAGTGGTCATCGCTTGGTTCGGTCTTTGGATCGGACGTGAGGCGGGCGCTCACGCGCCGGAAAGGAGCGGTGGTGTATCAGGTCACGCGCAAGATTGCATAGAGCGCGCGTTTTTGGGGGTGAGCGGATGCGTGTGGTTGGGCTGATGAGCGGCACGTCCATGGACGGCATCGACGCCGCCCTGATCGATACCGACGGCGAGGCGGTGCAGTGGCTCGGCGCCGCGCTCACCTTGCCCTATGACGCGCCGACGCGGGCGCTGCTGGTCGAGGCCATGGAGGATGCGCGCGGCATCAACGCGCGCACCGACCGGCCCGGCGTGCTGCGCGAGGTGGAAATCCGCATCACCGACCTCCACGCGCAGGCGGTGCGCCAGCTCCTCGACCAGCTGCGCCTGACCCCCTCCGACATCGACCTCGTGGGCTTCCACGGCCAGACCGTGTTCCACCGGCCCGATGCCCGCCTCACGGTGCAGATCGGCCTTGGCCAGCGTCTCGCCGAAAGCCTGCGCGTGCCGGTGATGGCGGATTTCCGCGCCGCTGACGTAGCGGCGGGCGGACAGGGGGCACCGCTGGTGCCGGTGTTCCACCGCGCGCTGGTGCGGCGCCTCGCGCTGGCCCATCCGGTGGCGGTGCTGAACGTGGGCGGGGTCGCCAATGTCACCGTCATCGATGGCGACGGGCCGCCCATCGCCTGCGACACCGGGCCGGGCAATGCGCTGATCGACGATTTCCTCTTCGCCCGCACCAAGGTGCCCTTCGATGCGGACGGCCGCACGGCAGCGCGCGGCAGGGTGGACGAGGTGCGCATCGCTGAGGTGCTGGACCACCCCTTCTTCCGCCAGCCGCCCCCCAAGTCGCTCGACCGCAACGACTTCCGCGTGTTCGTGGGCGAGCGCATGGGCCTTGCCGGCATGAGCCTGGAAGACGGGGCGGCGACGCTCACCGCGCTCACGGCGGCGAGCGTGGCGGCGCTGGTTCCGCTGTTGGCCCGCCCGCCCGCAAGCTGGATTGTCGCCGGCGGCGGGGCGCGCAACCCCACGCTGCTGGCCATGCTTGCGGCGCGGCTGGGCGCGGACGTGCGCACGGCGGACACCGTGGGCTGGTCTGCCGACGCGCTGGAGGCCCACGCCTTCGGCTATCTCGCCGCCCGCGCCCTCAAGGGCCTGCCGCTGACCTTCCCCACCACCACCGGCGCACCGGAACCCATGACCGGCGGGGTGCTGTTCCGGCCGTGAGGCAGGGGAGGGGTTCTGCCCCCTCCCTAACCTCCTTCTCCCGCTTGCGGGGGAGGGGACGCGGCGGCCTCTGTCCGAGCCATCAGCCCCGGAGATCGCGGGGCGTTTCCTCCGGCACAAAAACACGCGGGACACCCCTCGCGACAAGGTGCGCGCGGCAGCGGTTCAGCTTATCTTCCGCGAAACCGGGGCGTCGCACCCTGGCGAGGCGGGGGGAGCGATGGGCAAGCTGAAGCGCGAGATCGGGCTGATCGGCCTCACCTTCGTGGCCGTGAGCGGCATCATCGGTTCCGGCTGGCTGTTCGCCCCGCTGCTGGCCGCCCAGCATGCGGGACCCTCCGCCCTGATCGCGTGGGTGATCGGCGGCGCCGCCATGCTGCTGTTCGCCCTCACCTTCGCGGAAATCTCGGCCATGCTGCCGGTGGCCGGCGGCATCGCGCGGGTTCCCCAGTTCAGCCACGGCAATGTGGTGGCCATGGCCATGGGGTGGAGCGCCTGGGTGGGCTACAACACCACCGCCCCCATCGAGGTGGAGGCCATGCTGCGCTACCTCGGCCCGCACCTGGGCTGGCTCTATACGGCGCCGGGCAGCGGCACCCTGTCGTGGGCGGGCGTGGCGGTGGCGGGGCTGATGATGGTCTGCTTCACCGTCATCAATGCCTTCGGCGTGCGCTTCTTCACCCGCGTGAACACCGCCATCACCTGGTTGAAGATCGCCATTCCCCTTGTCGTCATCGTGGCGCTGCTGGCGGCGCGGTTCGAGCCGGCCAACTTTACCCAGGTGGGCGGCGGGTTCGCGCCGTTCGGGGTGGCCGGCGTGCTGGCGGCGGTGTCGTCGGGGGGCGTCGCCTTTTCCTTCATCGGCTTTCGCCATGCCATCGACATGGCGGGGGAGGTGAAGAATCCCGGCGTCACCATTCCCATTGCCCTGGTGCTGGCGCTGGCCATTGCCTTCGTGGTCTATGGCGGCATCCAGTTCGCCTTCACCGGCGCGCTGCTGCCGGAGGACCTTGCCAACGGCTGGGGCGCGCTGGCGCTGCCGGGGGATTTCGGTCCGCTGGGCGCGCTCGCCGCGGCGCTGGGGATGCTGTGGCTGGTGAGCCTGCTGAATTTCGGCGCGGTGGTCGGGCCGTTCGCCGGCGGCCTCGTCTCGGTGGGCTCCAATGCGCGCCTGGCCTTCGCGCTGGCGGAGAACGGCTTCTTTCCCGAGCGCTTCGCGGCGCTCTCGGCGCGCGGCGTGCCGGTGGCCGCGTTGCTGCTGAACCTCGTGTTTTCGCTAGCCGCTTTCGTCCTGCTGCCGTTCAGCGAGGTGGTGCAGCTGAACTCCTCCGCCGTCATCCTCTCCTTCGTGGTGGGGCCGGTGGCGGTGGTGGCCCTGCGCCAGCTGCTGCCGGATGCGACGCGGCCGCTGCGGGTGCCGGCGGTGAAGCTGGTGGCGCCGGTGGCCTTCATCATCGCCACCTACATCATCTATTGGAGCGGATGGCCCACCGTGTGGCGGCTCGGCCTATGCCTGCTGGCGGGGCTGGCGCTGTTCCTCATCCATGCCCGCAATCGTGCCGCCGGCAGCCTGGACCTTGCGGAAGCGGTTTGGCTCGCGCCCTACCTCGGCGGGCTGGGGCTGGTGTCGTTCCTCGGCAGCTTCGGGGGAGCCGGCCTCATTCCCTTCGGCTGGGACCTGGCGGTGCTGGCCGCGCTCGGGGGCGGGGCGTTCGCGCTGGCCGTGCGGGCGCGGCTGAGCCAGCCGAAGTTCGATCGCTACATGAGCGAGGAACGGGTCCTGGATGCGGCCACGGAGGAGGAGCCGGAGGTCCGGGTCTAGGAGAATCTTCTCGCAAAAACGGCCGGTCCAGTGGACCGGCCGTTCATGAAGCTGGGAATGCGGCGCGATCGCCCTCAGGCGGCGCTGTCCTTGTTGTCCTTGCGGGTGCCGGGCAGGCGCTTGTCGAGATAGGTGCCGACCACGCCCATCAGGTCCTCGGTCTTGCCGTCGAAGAAGTGGTTGGCGCCGGGCACCACCTGCTGCTCGATGACGATGCCCTTCTGGGTCTTCAGCTTCTCCACCAGCGTCTGGACCGCGGAAGTGGGCACCACCGCATCCTTGTCGCCGTGGACGAACAGGCCCGAGGACGGGCAGGGGGCGAGGAAGGAGAAGTCGTAGAGGTTCGCCGGCGCGGCGATGGAGATGAAGCCCTCCACCTCCGGGCGGCGCATGAGCAGCTGCATGCCGATCCACGCGCCGAAGGAGAAGCCGGCGATCCAGCACGCCCGCGCATCCGGATTGACCGACTGGGCCCAGTCGAGCGCCGCCGCGGCATCGGACAATTCGCCGGTGCCGTGGTCGAACGATCCCTGAGAGCGGCCGACGCCCCGGAAATTGAAGCGCAGCACCGAGAAGCCGCGGTTCGCGAACTGATAATACAGATTATACACGACAGGATTGTTCATCGTCCCGCCGAACTGCGGGTGCGGATGAAGAATGATGGCGATAGGCGCATTGCGGGTCTTGGCGGGCTGGTAGCGGCCTTCAAGGCGCCCCTTTTCGCCGGGGAAGATCACTTCTGGCATGGAAGTTTTACAACCTCTGGGTGGCAATGACGCACAGGATGAAGCGGAGCCTGTCCGAAAGTCACGGCTCTCGGGGACGAACCCGCTTGCATCACCCTAACGACTTGACGCCGAAACGGTAATGCTTGACTTACAGAACGGAACGACCTATTGATTTAGAATAATTCTAATCTGTTCCTGCCGGCTGCGCAAACCGTAGGGCGCTGCAATGCGGGATCGGGTGAAGTTTGAGCTATGACCGAGATTGCCGGCAATTGCAAGTCTGGCGCGGGTCCGGAGCGTGTTTCGCGCGAGGGACCGGGAGGCGGAGATGAGCGCGGGCGGCATCCTGGGATCGCAGGATCTTAGGTCGCAGGGTCCTGGGTCGCAGGATCGGTCTGAGGCCGGGGCAAACGCGCCCGCGGCCAACGCCGGCGCGCGCCGTGCCTACCTTGATCACAATGCCACGAGCCCCCTGAGGCGCGAAGCGCGGGCCGCCCTGCTCGCGGCGCTGGAAGGCGTGGGCAACGCCTCCTCCGTCCATGCCGATGGCCGCGCCGCCCGGGCGCGCATCGAGGCGGCGCGCGGGGAGGTGGCCCGCCTCGTGGGGGCTTCGCCGCGTGGGGTGGTTTTCACCTCGGGCGCCACGGAGGCCGCCGCGCTGGCGCTGCATCCGGCGGTGGAGATGGACGGCCGGCCGAAGCCTTGCCATGTGCTGCTCATGGGCGCGGTGGAACATCCCGCGGTGCTGCGCGGCCATCGCTTTCCCGCCGAGGCGGTGGAGGTGCTGCCCGTGGACGGCACCGGCCGCCTCGATCTCGGCGCGCTGGAGGCGGCGCTGGCCCGCCATGCCGCCGCCGGCCGGCGGGCCCTTCTGGCGCTGATGGCGGCCAACAACGAGACCGGCGTGGTGCAGCCCGTCGCCGAGGCAGCGCGGCTGGTGCGGGCGCACGACGGCGTCGTCTTCTGCGATGCGGTGCAGGCCGCCGGGCGCCTGCCGCTGGACATGGCGGCGCTGGGTGTGGATTTCCTCAGCCTGTCCGCCCACAAGATGGGTGGTCCGCAGGGCGCGGGAGCGCTGGTGGCGGGGCCGGATGATCGCACGCCGGCCCTCATCGCCGGTGGCGGGCAGGAGCGCAGCCGCCGCGCGGGAACCGAGAACAGCCCGGCCATCGCCGGCTTCGGCGCCGTTGCCCGTGTGGCGCGCGCGGACCTTGCCGCCGAGGCCTCCCGGCTCGCGACGTTGCGCGACGGGCTGGAACGGGCGGTGCTGGCGGGCGTTCCCGATGCAGAGGTCATCGCTTTCGGGGCGGAGCGGCTGCCCAATACCAGCACGCTCACGTTTGCCGGACTTCGGGCCGAGACACTGGTGATCGCCCTCGACCTTGCCCACGTAAGTGTCAGTGCGGGCTCGGCCTGCTCGTCGGGGAAGGTGGGCGCCTCCCATGTGCTTTCGGCCATGGGCGTCCCCGAGGACCGCGCGGCGGGCGCCATCCGCCTCTCGCTGGGCTGGTCCAGCACGCGGCAAGATGTGGACGAGGCGGTGGCGGCCTTGCAAAAGGTGGTGCCGCACCTGAGAAGCCGCGCGGTACGTGCGGCGTAGAAGCAAAGAGTGCAGAAGCCGCACGGGGCGCGCGGCTTAGAAGCAAAGGGCCGGGAGCCGCGCGGGACGCGCGGCATGTGACGCAAGACGTGAACTTGACCCGCGGGCCTTGACCCCGCGCGGGAGAGGAGAAGAGAAGATGCCTGCGGTTCAGGAAACGGTTGAACGCGTCCGCGCGCTCGATGTGGACCAGTACAAGTACGGTTTCGTCACGGACATCGAGAGCGAGAAGGCCCCCAAGGGCCTGTCCGAGGATACGATCCGCTATATCTCCGCCAAGAAGAACGAGCCGGAATGGATGCTCGAATGGCGGCTTCAGGCCTATCGGCGCTGGCTCACCATGGAGGAGCCCACCTGGGCGCGGGTGAGCTATCCGAGAATCGATTTCCAGGACTATTATTATTATTCGCAGCCCAAGGCGGGGCCGAAGTCCATCGACGAGATCGATCCGGAAATCCTCAAGACCTACGAGAAGCTGGGCATTCCGCTGCGCGAGCGCGACGCCCTGCTGGGCATCGAGAATTCGGGCGGCTCGAAGGTGGCGGTGGACGCGGTGTTCGACAGCGTGTCGGTGGCCACCACCTTCAGGGCGGAACTGGCCAGCGCGGGCGTGATCTTCATGCCCATCTCGGAAGCCATCCGCGAGCATCCCGAGCTGGTGAAGACCTATCTCGGCTCGGTGGTGCCGGTGTCCGACAATTTCTACGCCACCCTGAATTCGGCGGTCTTCTCCGACGGGTCGTTCGTGTACATCCCGCCGGGTGTGCGCTGCCCCATGGAATTGTCCACCTACTTCCGTATCAACGAGCGCAACACCGGCCAGTTCGAGCGCACCCTCATCATCGCCGACGAGGGGGCCTATGTGAGCTATCTGGAAGGCTGCACCGCGCCCCAGCGCGACGAGAACCAGCTGCACGCCGCCGTGGTGGAGCTGGTGGCGCTCAAGGATGCCGAGATCAAGTATTCCACCGTCCAGAACTGGTATCCCGGCGACAAGGACGGCAAGGGCGGCATCTATAATTTCGTCACCAAGCGCGGCGACTGCCGGGGCGACAATTCCAAGATCTCGTGGACTCAAGTCGAGACCGGATCGGCCATCACCTGGAAGTATCCAAGCTGCATCCTGCGCGGCGACAACTCCCAGGGCGAGTTCTATTCCATCGCCATCTCCAATGGCTACCAGCAGGTGGACAGCGGCACCAAGATGATCCATCTCGGCAAGAACACGTCGAGCCGCATCATCTCCAAGGGCATCGCCGCCGGCCATTCGGAGAATACCTATCGCGGGCAGGTCTCGGCCCACCGGAAGGCGACCGGCGCGCGCAACTTCACCAATTGCGACTCGCTGCTCATCGGCAACCAGTGCGGCGCGCACACCGTGCCCTACATGGAGGCCAGGAACGCCTCGGCCCAGTTCGAGCACGAGGCCACCACCTCCAAGATCTCCGAGGACCAGCTGTTCTACTGCCTCCAGCGCGGCCTTTCGCAGGAAGAGGCGGTGGCGCTCATCGTCAACGGCTTCGTGCGCGACGTGCTCCAGCAACTGCCCATGGAGTTCGCCGTGGAGGCCCAGAAGCTCATCGCCGTGAGCCTCGAGGGGAGCGTGGGGTGAGCCTCCGGCCCCTTTAACGGCGCGTCATGGCCGGGCTTGTCCCTGAAGTCGGCTGTTGCCGACTTCAGTTTTCAAGAGCGGAACCCGGAAACATCCGGGTTCCGGCCATCCACGCCCGGCGGCCAGGAACAAGCTTCCCACACCGCGCGCCAGCGGCACGGCCCGAGCCCGCAACTGCCCGAGCCCGCATCAGACATTCCCGCCCGGCCCGGCCGTGGCGCACCAACGGACACAGCACATGCTCGAAATCAAGAATCTCCACGCCCGCATTGGCGACAACGAGATCCTCAAGGGCCTCACCCTCACCATCCCGGCGGGGGAGGTGCATGCCATCATGGGGCCGAACGGCTCCGGCAAGTCCACCTTGTCCTATGTGCTCTCGGGCAAGCCGGACTATGAGGTCACCGAGGGCTCGGCCACCTTCAACGGCCAGGACATCCTTGCCCTCGCGCCGGAAGAGCGGGCGGCGGCGGGCGTGTTCCTTGCCTTCCAGTATCCAATAGAGATCCCCGGCGTCGCCAACATGCAGTTCCTGCGCTCCGCCATGAATGCGCAGAAGAAGGCGCGCGGGGAGGAGGAAATCTCCACCCCCGACTTCCTCAAGCTGGTGCGCTTGAAGGCCCCGGACCTCGGCATCACCCAGGACATGCTGCGGCGCGGGGTGAACGTGGGCTTCTCCGGCGGCGAGAAGAAGCGCAACGAAATCCTCCAGATGGCGCTGCTGGAGCCCAAGCTGTGCATCCTGGACGAGACCGATTCCGGCCTCGATATCGATGCGCTGAAGGTGGTGGCGCAGGGGGTGAACGCCCTGCGCGCGCCCGATCGCGCCATGCTGGTCATCACCCATTACCAGCGCCTGCTCGACCATATCGTGCCGGACGTGGTGCATGTGATGCACAAGGGCCGCATCGTTCGCTCCGGCGGCGCCGAGCTGGCGCTGGAGCTGGAGGAATCCGGCTATGCCGCCTACGGGCAGGATGCGGCGTGAGCGCGGCCATGAACATTCCCGTCCGTCCCGCCCGCACACCGGCCGAAGACGCCATCGCCGCCACGCTCCAGGCCCGGCTTGCCGTCGCGGCCGGGCAGGGGGGCCTCGACGGGCGGATGGGCGAGCTGAGCGCCGATGCCCTTGAGGCCTTCCGCGCCCATGGCCTGCCCAACCGGCGCGTGGAGGAATGGAAATACACCGACCTGCGCGCGGCCGTTCGCGCCTTCCCCCCGCTCGCCGGCGCCCCCACCGCCGCGGACGAGGCGGAAGCCACCCGCATCGCGCTCGACGTGCCCCATGCGGCGCGCCTCCTGTTCGTGAGCGGGATGCTGGCGCGCGGCGCCTCCGACTTCGCGGGCCTGCCCGCCGGTGTCAGCGCCCTGCCGCTCGATGCGGCGACGGCGGCGAATGATCCGCTGCTAGACCGCATCGGCTCCCTTCCGCCGGACCGCTACGATGGCGCGCTGGCGCTGAACACCGGCTTCCTCGGCGAGGGGCTGGTGGTGAAGGTGGAGGCGGGCACCAAGGTCGCCAAGCCGATGCATCTGGCCCACGTCTTTCCGGCGGGCGAGGCCGTGGCCGGCTTCACCCGCGCCGTGGTGGTGGTGGGCGACGGTGCCGAGCTGACGCTGGTGGAGAGCTTCACCGGCCGCGAGGGCGTCGCCTACCAGGCCAACCACGCCATGGAGCTGGTGGTGGGCGACGGCGCCACCGTCAATTTGGTGCGGCTGCAGGAGGAGGGCGCGGCTGCGCTCCATCTCGGCACGCTCATGGTGGAGCTGGGCCGCGCGGCGAAGCTCGACGTGTTCTCCCTGGTGCAGGGCGCGGCGCTGTCGCGCCATTCCGTCTACGGCCGCTTCCAGGGCACCGGGACAAATCTGGGGGTGCGGGGCGCCACCCTGCTGAAGGGTCGCCAGCACGCCGACACCACCATGTTCATCGACCATGCGGTAGCGGGCTGCGAGAGCCGGGAGCTGTTCAAGACCGTGCTGTCGGATGAGGCCCACGGCGTGTTCCAGGGCAAGATCGTGGTGCGGCGCGATGCCCAGAAGACGGACGGGCGCATGATGAGCCAGTCTCTGCTGCTGAGCGACGGCGCGGAGATGGACAACAAGCCCGAGCTTGAGATCTTCGCCGACGACGTGCAGTGCGGCCACGGCGCCACGGTGGGCACGCTGGACGACAAGATGCTGTTCTACCTGCGCTCGCGCGGCCTGCCGCTGAAGGAGGCCGAGCGCCTGCTGATCCAGGCCTTCGTGGGCGAGGCCGTGGAATATGTGGAGGACGAGGCCCTGCGCGAGGTCCTCATCGCCCGCATGGTGGCGTGGCTGGAGAAACGGGCGGCCTGAAGGGCCTTCGGTTGGTGATATGCCCCGGATTGGGCACGAGGCGCGGATGCCTTCCCCCTCCCAACCCTTCCCCGCACGCGGGAGAGGGCTTTACCGGCAAGCTTTAGCAAGGACGTTTTGGCATGACGCACATTCACCCCGCCGTCACCAACGGCACCTTCGACGTGGAGAAGGTGCGCGCCGATTTTCCGGCGCTGTCGCTGGAGGTGAATGGCTATCCGCTCACCTATCTGGACAATGCCGCCTCCGCCCAGAAGCCGCGGCAGGTGATCCAGCGCATGGTGACCGCCTACGAGCGGGAATATTCCAACGTCCACCGCGGCCTGCACTATCTGGCCAATGCCGCCACCGAGGCGTTCGAGCAGGCGCGCGAGAGCATGCGCGGCTTCCTCAACGCGGCGTCCGTGGACGAGATCATCTTCACCCGCTCGGGCACCGGGGCCATCAACACCGTGGCCAGTTCCCTCGGCCAGTCGATCCAGCCGGGCGACGAGATCGTGCTCTCCATCATGGAGCACCATTCCAACATCGTGCCGTGGCACTTCCTGCGCGAGCGCAACGGCGCGGTGATCAGGTGGGCGCCGGTACGCGAGGACGGCTCGTTCGACTTCGAGGCGTTCAAGGCCCTGCTCTCCGAGCGCACCAGGATCGTTGCCATCACCCAGATGTCCAACGTGCTGGGCACGGTGACGCCGATCAAGGAGATCACCGCCGCGGCGCACGCGGTGGGGGCCAGGGTGGTGGTGGACGGCTGCCAGTCCGTCGTCCACATGCCGGTGGACGTGCGCGGCCTCGACGTGGATTTCTTCGCCGTCACCGGCCACAAGCTCTATGCGCCCACCGGCATCGGCGTGCTCTACGGCAAGCTGGACCTGCTGGCGCAGATGCCGCCCTATGAAGGTGGCGGCGAAATGATCCGCGAGGTCACGGAAGATGACGTGACCTATGGCGTGCCGCCTCACAGATTTGAAGCTGGAACACCTCCAATCGTTCAGGCCATCGGGCTCGGTGCGGCGGTGGAGTATGTGAACTCCATCGGCCGCGAGCGCATCGCCGCGCACGAGCACGACCTCTCCGTCTATGCCCACGAACGCTTGGGAGCGCTCAATTCCCTGCGCATTATCGGGACCGCGCCGGGCAAGGGCGCCATTATTTCCTTCGAGATGAAGGGCGCCCATCCCCATGACGTGGCCACGGTGATCGACCGCTACGGTGTTGCAGTGCGGGCAGGCACCCATTGCGCCCAGCCGCTTTTGGCCCGATATGGTGCAACAGCGACGTGCCGCGCATCCTTTGCCCTTTACAACACGCGCGCCGACGTGGACCGTCTGGTGGACGCTCTCGTCAAGGCGCAGGATTTGTTCGCATGACCGAGACGAAGACCACCGAGCAGGCGAATGCGCCGCAGATCAGGTCCTCCATTGCCGAGGCTGAGCTGGAGCGCCTGACCGACAGCATCGTCGGCGCGCTGAAGACCGTCTATGACCCGGAAATCCCGGTGGACATCTACGAGCTGGGCCTCATCTACAAGGTGGACATCGCCGACGACCACACCGTCGCCGTGGAAATGACCCTGACCACCCCCAACTGCCCCGCCGCCGCCGAGCTGCCGGGCATGGTGGAAAGCGCCGTGGCGTCGGTGCCGGGCATTTCCGACGTGAAGGTGGACATCACCTTCGATCCGCCGTGGGACCAGGGCCGCATGTCCGAGGAAGCCCGCGCCACCCTCAACCTGTGGTGAGATGACCGTGGGCGGCGCGTCGTCCCGCCTGCCGCCCACCCTCCCGCCGCCTTTGGGCCGGCTGGTGGAAACCGGCCTCTATGTGGACGACCTCGCCCGTGCGACCGCCTTCTACGAGGGTGTGCTGGGCCTCGTGCCCATGCTCTCCGATGCCCGCTTCGCCGCCTATCCCGTGGGCGACACGGTGCTGCTGCTGTTCAAGCGCGGCACGGCGGATGAAGCGATAGCGCTGCCGTTCGGCGGCGCCATTCCGCCCCATGACGGCGCCGGCCGCCTGCACTTCGCCTTCGCGGTGGCGGCGGCTGACATCGAGCCGTGGCGGGCGCACCTTGAAGCCCATGGCGTCGCCATCGAGGGCGAGGTGCATTGGCCCAGGGGCTCTACCAGCCTCTATTTCCGCGACCCGGACGGCAACCTCGCGGAGATCGCCAGCCCGGGGCTATGGGCGAACTACTGACGCCGGGGGCGTCGCCGGCCCGTCACGCCGCAGCGCTCTCGGCGGTGCAGGCGAAGCGGATCTGCTCCACGTGGCGGTGATCGGTGCCGCAGCAGCCGCCCAGCACGGTGAAGTGCGGCATGCGGCTGCGCAGCTCGCCATAGAGCCGGCCCAGTTCCACCGGATCGCCGGCATCGAGGTCCGGCGAGGCGTCGAGTTCCGCGTGGCTGCGCCGCGAGGCGTTCGCCCTCAGGCCCCTCAGGCGCTGCATCCAGTCGGCCCCCGGCTCCAGCACATGGGCGAAGTGGGCGGGGTGGGCGCAGTTGATGAGGTAGTAGGCCGCCGCTCCGCCGGTGGCGGCATCGGTCTCGCGGATCGCCTCCTTCAGCGTCTGGCCCGAGGGCAGGCGGCCGTCGGTTTCCAGCGTGAAGGAGATGGCCACCGGCAGCCCCGCCGCCTGCGCCGCCTGCACGATGCCGATGGCCTCGGCGCAATAGGTTAGGGTATAGGCCGTCACCATGTCGGCCGAGGTCTCGGCATAGAGGCCGATCTGCCAGGCGTGGTAGTCGCGCGCCTCGTCCGGCGTCATCATGGCCCCGGCGATATAGCCGTCGCCGCGCGGGCCGACGACGCCCGCCACCACCATGGGCGAGAGCGGCGTCTCGTGGCGCGTGCGCATCTCTTCCATGAGCGCGATGCCGCGCCGGTTGACCTCGGCGAGGGCCTCGCGGGACAGGCCCATCTTCGCGCCCCAGTCGGGGTTGGAGCGCCAGTTGGGGGAATCGAGCACGAAGCCGAGCCCGGCGGCTGCCGCCGCGCCGGCATACTGATCGTAATAGGCGGCGAGGCGCTGGGTGCCGTCCGCGTCCTTCAGCAGGTCGGCGGCGGCGAAGCAGGGCAGGTCGATGCCCTGATGGAAGACGAGGGTGGTTTCCAGCCCGCCATCCATCAGGAACAGGCGGCCGGCCAATTGCGGCAGGGCCGCGCGATACTTGCTCATGGCAATCTCCGTCTCTCAACTTCACGAAAGAGAGCGATGCCGGCGGTATCCAAGTGAAACGAACGCCGGTGTCGCGATGGGCGGAAACATGCGTGCGCACGCACCAAAGTTCTACGCCACTCGCGGTCAAGCACGAAGGAAATCATGCCAAGTCATTCTGCCCGCTTTCCTTTCGGCTGCGCGCCGAACTGCATGGACGTGCCCAAAGGGAATGGCATCTTGATGTCAACTGTACCTATGGTACATCAAGCCCATGCTGGAGCAGGCGCCGAAACGGGGTAGCGACACGCGCGAGCGGCTTCTCGCCATCGCGGAGGAGGCCGTACTGGCGAAAGGCTTCGCGGCGACCTCCATCGAGGAGCTGATCGCGGCGGTGGGCATCACCAAGAGCGGATTCTTCTACCATTTCAAGGACAAGTCGGAGCTGGCCAAGGCCATGATGCAGCGCTACCTTGAGCGCGACCGGGCCTTGCTCGACGACCTGTTCGCCCGCGCCGACGAGCTGAACGAGGACCCGCTTCACGGCCTGCTCATCGCCCTCAAGCTGTTCGCGGAGACGATGGCCGTGCTGCCGGAGGCCCATCCCGGCTGCCTCGCGGCGTCCTTCTGCTACCAGGACCAGCTCTTCAACCGCGAGATCCGGGACCTGAACGCCCAGGGCATGCTGGTTTGGCGCACGCGGTTCCGCGCGCGGTTCGAGCTGATCGCGCGCATTCATCCCCCGCGGGAGGCGGTGGACTTCGACGCGCTCGCCGACATGCTCGCCACGGTGGTGGAAGGCGGCCTGGTGCTGGGACGCGCGCTGCGCGATCCCGCCATCCTGCCGGGGCAGGTCCTCCAGTTCCGCGCCTATGTGCGGCTGCTGTTCGCCGGGGGGTGAGACACGGGGCGAGGACCTCTATCGCCAAAAGAAAAAGGCGAGGCCTGATGGCCCCGCCTCGTTCAATCCACGGCGTCCTGCGCTGCCTGCGGATCTAAGTCCGCTTTCAAAGCCGCGCGGCCAAGCCGTACTGCCGATTCCGTATGCGCCAAGTGGAACTCCCACGCGTGGGATTCACCAACAGGCGGCTGTCGGCCGGCTTTTTTAAATTCCTCCCGAGACCCGGACCGCGTTCACCGTCCATCTGGCCGGCCGGTGACGATCCCCTTTCTTGTGCGAGATCAAAATAGAACAAGAATCTGTCGTTTGTCATCCTTGCGCCGCAATAAGTTGTTCGCTGCAATGCGGTATGGTTCTAGCACACCGTGTTTCTCATTCCAAAGGCGCATGGCTACCTCCGGGCAGGCCTGCTCCGGTGGATTGCTGGAGTATGGGGTCATGAGTTCGCGGCGCGCTCCGGCGGGACCGTGCTCTTGGGGGCCTGCCTGGAGCGTCGAGCCTGGAGCGTCGAGCCTGGAGCGTGCAGCCTGGAACAGGCTGCCTGGAACATGCTCTTGCGGAAGCTGGGCGCGCGGCACCGTCGCGGCCCGCTGGCTCTTGTGTTTTGGCTCCCCTTCCGCTTTCACTCGCGCCGACTTCTTTCCCAGGTTTGAGATTCAGAGCCCGCCGATGCGCCTGTCCCGCTATTTTCTCCCCATCCTGCGTGAAGTTCCCAAGGAGGCGGAGATCGTCTCGCACCGCCTGATGCTCCGCGCCGGCATGATCCGGCAGGAATCGGCCGGCATCTATGCGTGGCTGCCCTTCGGCCTGCGGGTCCTCAACAAGGTGTGCAACATCATCCGCGAGGAGCAGAATCGCTCCGGCGCCGTCGAGATGCTGATGCCCACCATCCAGTCGGCGGACCTCTGGCGTGAGAGCGGGCGCTACGACGATTACGGCAAGGAAATGCTGCGCATCAAGGACCGCCACGAGCGCGAGATGCTGTTCGGCCCCACCAATGAGGAGATGATCACCGAGATCGTCCGGGCCTATGTGAAGTCGTACAAGGCGCTGCCGCTCAACCTCTACCATATCCAGTGGAAGTTCCGGGACGAGGTGCGCCCGCGCTTCGGCGTCTACCGCTCGCGCGAGTTCCTGATGAAGGATGCCTATTCCTTTGATCTCGACGCCGCCGGCGCCCGCCATTCCTACAACAAGATGTTCGTCGCTTATCTGCGCACCTTCGCAAGGATGGGGCTGAAAGCGATTCCCATGGTGGCGGACACCGGTCCCATCGGCGGCAACCTGTCCCACGAATTCATCATCCTTGCCTCCACGGGGGAGAGCGAGGTGTTCTGCCATGGCGACTATCTGGAAATGGCGCCGCCCTCCGCCGACGTGAACTTCGACGACGCGGCCGGCCTCCAGTCGGTGTTCGACCGCTGGACGCAGCTTTATGCCGCCACCTCCGAGAAGCACGACGAGGCTGCGTTCGCCGCCATCCCGGAAGCGCGCCGCATGGCCGCCCGCGGCATCGAGGTGGGGCACATCTTCTATTTCGGCACCAAATATTCCGAGCCCTTCGGCGCCAAGGTGCAGGGGCCGGACGGGGCCGAGCACACCATCCACATGGGCTCCTACGGCATCGGCCCCTCGCGGCTCGTCGCCGCCATGATCGAGGCCAGCCACGACGACAACGGCATCATCTGGCCGGACGCGGTGGCCCCGTTCCAGGTGGGCATCCTGAACCTGAAGGCCGGCGACAGCACCACCGGGGCCGCCTGCGAAAAGCTTTACGCGGAATTGACCGCCGCGGGCTATGACGTGCTCTACGACGACACCGAGGAGCGGGCGGGCGCGAAGTTCGCCACCGCCGACCTCATCGGCCTGCCGTGGCAGATCCTGGTGGGGCCGAAGGGCCTCGCCGACGGCAAGGTGGAACTGAAGCGCCGCGTGGACGGCTCCCGTGAGCTGATCGCGCCCGGCGACATCCTGGAGAGGCTGAAGGCATGAGCGTCACCGGGTCCACGGCGGCGAGGGGCGGGCCCAGGGGGGCCAAGAGCAGCCCAAGCGGGGGCCAGAGCGACGGTGAGGCCACCGGCACGCGCCCCTTCTCGGCATTCGAGTGGATGCTGTCGCTGCGGTATCTCCGGGCCCGGCGCAAGGAAGGCTTCATCTCGGTCATCGCCGGCTTCTCCTTCCTCGGCATCATGCTGGGGGTGGCGACCCTCATCATCGTCATGGCGGTGATGAACGGCTTCCGGCAGGAGCTTCTGGGCAAGATCCTCGGCCTCAACGGCCACGTGCTGGTGCAGCCGCTGGAATCGCCCCTCACTGACTACGTGGCGGTGGCCGACCGCATCGCCAGGCTCAACGGCATCCGTCTCGCGGTGCCGCTGGTGGAGGGGCAGGCGCTGGCCTCCTCGCCGTTCGGCGCCTCGGGCGTGCTGGTGCGCGGGCTGGCGGAAAAGGACCTGCGCGAGCTGCCCTCGGTGGCCCGCAACATCCGCCAGGGCACGCTGGAGAATTTCGACCAGGGCCAGGGCATCGCCATCGGCAAGCGCCTCGCCGACCAGCTCTCGCTGCGCGCGGGAGACAATCTGACGCTGGTGGCGCCGCGCGGCGCCGTGACGCCCATGGGCACCTCGCCGCGCATCAAGGTGTACAAGGTGGCGGCGGTGTTCGAGGTGGGCATGTCGGAATACGACAGCGCCTTCGTCTTCATGCCGCTGGCGGAGGCGCAGGCCTACTTCAACCGCAACGCCGACGTGAACGCCATCGAGGTCTACCTCGACAATCCCGACGACGTGGGCGAATTGCGCGGCGCCATCCAGAGCGCGGCGGAGCGGCCGGTGTATCTGGTGGACTGGCGGGTGCGCAACGCCACCTTCTTCAACGCGCTGCAGGTGGAGCGGAACGTCATGTTCCTCATCCTCACCCTCATCGTGCTGGTGGCGGCGCTCAACATCGTGTCCGGCCTCATCATGCTGGTGAAGGACAAGGGCCACGACATCGCCATCCTGCGCACCATGGGGGCGACGCAGGGCGCCATCATGCGGGTGTTCTTCATCACCGGCGCCGCCATCGGCGTGGTGGGCACGCTCTCGGGGCTGCTGCTGGGCGTGATCGTGTGCCTCAATATCGAGAGCATCCGCCAGTTCATCTCCTGGCTCACCGCCACCGAGCTGTTCTCGCCGGAGCTGTATTACCTGAGCCGCCTGCCGGCCGAGATGAACGTCGGCGAGACCACGTCCGTGGTGGTGATGGCCATGGTGCTCTCCTTCCTCGCCACCCTGTATCCGTCCTGGCGGGCCGCACGGCTCGATCCGGTGGAAGCCCTGAGATACGAGTGATGGATCAGCGCGCAAATCCAACAGGACGGCCCGAGGGACAGGGCGGCCGGCCGGGCGGTCGCCCGCCGCTGGCGCTGGCGCTCACCGGCGTGGTGCGGCGGTATGCCCAGGGCGCAGGCACCATCGAGGTCCTGCGCGGGGCGGATTTCGCCATCTCCCACGGCCAGTCGGTGGCGCTGGTGGCGCCCTCCGGCTCCGGCAAGTCCACGCTGCTGCATATCGCAGGATTGCTGGAGCATTCGGACGCGGGCGAGGTGTTCATCGACGGCACGCCCACCGCGCGCCTGCCCGACGCCGAGCGCACCCGCATCCGCCGGCTCTCCATCGGCTTCATCTACCAGTTCCACCACCTCCTGGCCGAGTTCACGGCGCTGGAGAACGTGGCCATGCCGCAGATGATCCGCGGCCTCTCCCGCAAGGAGGCCGAGACGCGCTCCAAGGAGATGCTCTCCTATCTCGGCCTCGGGGCGCGCCTCGTGCACCGTCCGTCCGAGCTGTCGGGCGGCGAGCAGCAGCGCGTGGCCATCGCCCGCGCTCTGGCCAACGCGCCGCGCCTGCTGCTGGCGGACGAGCCCACGGGCAACCTCGACCCCAAGACCTCCGACCACGTCTTCGGCGCGCTCATGGAGCTGGTGCGCGCCACCGGCGTGGCGGCGCTGATCGCCACCCACAATCTGGAGTTGGCCTCCCGCATGGACCGGCGCGTCACCCTGCGCGAGGGCAAGGTGGTGGAACTCGCCTGAGCGGGTGACGGACTTTCATTGGAGCCTGTGGAACGCGCATGGATTCCTTCTTCGCCGCGTCCAAGGTGCTGTGGTTCCTCGCGGTGCCCTCCAACCTGCTGGTCATCCTGGCTGTGCTGGGGCTGGTGCTGATGGCGTTCCGCCGCAGGGGGCTGGGCACCGGCCTAATCGTGACGGCGGTGGCGGGCTGGCTGGTGTTCGGCTTCTCGCCGGCGGCGCTCCACATCCTCTCGCCGCTGGAGGAGCGCTTCCCGCTGTTCAAGGATGATGGCACTCCCGTCACCGGCATCATCATGCTGGGCGGGGCGGAGAAGCCGGACATCGGCAATGCACGGGGCGTGCCCACATTCGGCGAGGCCGGGGAGCGGCCCATCGCCTTCGCGGCGCTGTCGCGGCGCTATCCGGACGCGCGGCTGGCCTTCGTGGGCGGCAGCGGGCGCCTGTTTCCCGAAGGCGACGCCATCGAGGCGCACATGATCCGCATGAGCCTGCCGGACCTCGGCATTCCGCAGGCGCGGGTGGTGTTCGAGGAAAAGTCGCGCAACACCGCCGAGAATGCCGAACTGGCCAAGGCGCTGCTGCAGCCCAGGCCCGGCGAGCGCTGGCTTCTGGTCACCAGTGCCTGGCACATGCCGCGCGCCATGGGCTGCTTCCGCAAGGCCGGGTTCGACGTGGTGGCCTATCCGGTGGATTTCCAGACCATGGGTCCGGATCGGCTAGACCAGCCGTTCTCCCGCGCCGCCGATGGTCTCGACACGACAGACATGGGCACGCGGGAATGGATGGGCCTTGTGGCCTATTACCTATCCGGCAAGACCAGCGCCCTGTTTCCGGCGCCGTGAGACCGGGCGCACCCGTGAACCCTCTCCCGCACGAGGCCGGATGTTTCCGGCCTCGCTCGTAGGAACCGAACTCGGCAACAGCCGAGTTCGGGCGGGGGAGGGCAGGGT
>NZ_JAIVFO010000299.1 GCF_029991245.1 Xanthobacter autotrophicus | reverse complement strand
GGGAGTGTCAGGAATTTCGTGTGGGGGCGGTCATGATGGACCTTATGGAGGTTCCCGATGGCCCGACGCAAAGCCCCCCGTATTCCTGACGCGCTTCTGGACCAACTTCTGGCCGGCGCCGATCCCAAGACGGCCTTCGATGCCAACGGTTTGCTCGACGATCTGAAGAAGGCGTTGGCCGAGCGCGCCCTGAACGCCGAGATGGATCATCACCTGGCGGGCGACGAGACCGGCAACAGCCGCAACGGCTATGGACGGAAGACGGTCACCACCGAGACCGGCCGGATCGAGCTGGAGATCCCGCGGGACCGGCAGGCGACGTTCGATCCCCAGCTCATCGCCAAGTACCAGCGGCGCTTCCCCGGCTTCGACGACAAGATCGTGTCCATGTATGCCCGGGGCATGAGCGCCCGGGAGATCGTCGGGCACCTGCGCGAGCTCTACGGCATCGAGGTTTCTCCCGACCTCATCAGCGTTGTCACCGACGCCGTCCTGGAGGAGATCGCCGCCTGGCAAGCCCGGCCGCTCGAGCCGGTCTATCCCCTGGTCTTCTTCGATGCCCTGCGGGTCAAGGTGCGCGACGAGGGCATCGTCCGCAACAAGGCGGTCCATATCGCGCTCGGCGTGCGCGCCGATGGGGCCAAGGAGGTCCTCGGCCTGTGGCTGGAGCAGAACGAGGGCGCGAAGTTCTGGCTGCGCGTCATGAACGAGCTGAGGAACCGGGGCGTTGAGGACCTGCTGCTCGCCGTCGTCGATGGCCTGAAGGGCTTCCCGGACGCGATCCGCGCCGTCTTCCCCGAGGCGCTGGTCCAGACCTGCATCGTCCACCTGCTGCGCCACAGCCTTGACTTCGTGTCGTACAAGGACCGCAAGGCCGTCGCCGCGGCGCTGAAGGACATTTATCGGGGATGGACGCTGTCGCCGGCGAGGCGGCGCTCACGGCCTTCGAGGACGGCCCTTGGGGCCGGCGCTATCCGGCCATCGCCCAGAGCTGGCGGCGGGCCTGGAGCGAGGTCGTGCCATTCTATGCCTTCCCCGCCGAGGTGCGCCGCATCCTCTACACCACGAATGCCATCGAGGCACTCAACGCCAAGCTGCGCCGCGCCGTGCGAGCCAGGGGGCACTTCCCCACCGACGAGGCCGCCCTGAAGCTCCTCTTCCTGGTCTTGAACCGGGCCGAAAAGGAGTGGAGATGGCACCTCGTGAATGGGCGATGGCAAAGGCGCAGTTCGCCGTCATCTTCGGCGAGCGCTTCACAAAGGCCATGGCGGCCTGATCTTCAACCCGCCGCCCCCACACGAAATTCCTGACACTCCC
>NZ_JAIVFO010000298.1 GCF_029991245.1 Xanthobacter autotrophicus | reverse complement strand
TCCAAGACCCAGGTAGAGAGGGCCCAGCAGAGCTGGCCCCGGTCGAGACGGCGCTACGCCCGTCCGGCATGGCCGGCCATCGGTGTCAGGCGGTGCTTGAGCGAAACCGGCGGGAGCCCCACCGAGGTCGTCGGGATCAGATACCGCGGCCTTCGACCTTCAGCGACAACTGGCTTTCCATCTCGTCGGCGCCGTCGAGGCGCGGATTGACGGCGCGGGCCTTGCGCAGCGCCTCCAGCGCGCGCTTGTCGTCGCCCAGCTCGCGCATGATGAGGGCGAGGCCGTAGAGCATGGCGAAATGGCGCGGCTCGCGGGCCAGCACCTCGCGGATATCGGCGAGGGCGCCGCCATAATCGTCGCGCATGTAGAGGAGGGTGGCACGCTTGCTGAGGGCGCCCAGGTCGTCAGGCTCGATCTCGATGACCTGGTCAAGGATCTGGAGGGCGAGGTCGAACGCCTTGGCCTCGGCGGCAGCGCCCGCGCGCGCCATGAGCAGATCGACACTGGAACTGCCCGAATCGGAGAACAACTGGTCGAGCCGGTCCGCGATCATCTTGGAGCTGCGGTCGTCCGGCGCCACCTTCAGCGCGGCGAACAGCCCTTCGATCTGGGTGCGCTTGTCCTTAGGAAGGCGCGGGCGCGGGGATGCGGCCTCTCCCGGCGGCACTCCGGCGGACGGCCCCGCCGGCACGCCCGGCAGCGGCACGGGAACCCGCTCTCCCGGCAGCACGGACTGGGCTCCGGCACCGGTGGACAGCGTGACCATGAGGGGAAAACAGAAAAGAAGCGCGACCGGCCGGACGCGCCTCTTCCATCTGCGGGAAGAGCGGATGAAAGGGGCGGGAATGGGCGGCGTGTCCTCGGTCATCCCTGAAGTGTCCGCCCATGCGCGGATCGCGTCAACTCACCCGCCGGCAGGAAGCCGGGCGGGGCAGTCACGATGCGGGGAGACGGCGGGACGACAGAGGCGGAGACAGGAAGCCGGACAAGCGATGGCGCGGGCAAGGAGATGGACGGCCCGCGCGCGGCTCAGCCCTGGCGTGCCTTGTAGCGCTTCTGGGTCTTGTTGATGATGTAGACGCGGCCCTTGCGGCGGACGAGACGGTTGTCCCGGTGGCGCCCGAGCAGCGACTTCAGCGAATTGCGGATCTTCATGACAAACTCTTTCCGGCCGACCGCTGCGCGTTTCCGCGCGGCCCGTTTCGACACCGTGTTGCTGGATCGAGCCGGCGTGATAAGGGGCGGCGGCGCCGATGTCAATGCGGGCGGGCCGCCGGCCGTGTCCCAGTTTGAAGAGAGCGGCCGGTGAACCCTGCTCTCCACCCCGCGCCGACCACCCCCCTCTCCCGCTTGCGGGGGAGGGCTGGGGAG
>NZ_JAIVFO010000297.1 GCF_029991245.1 Xanthobacter autotrophicus | reverse complement strand
GGACGGTAGCAACCGTGCGGAGCAGGCCCTGCCGTCGCGAATTCCGAAGCAGCTTGCCCCCTCACCCCTCTCCCGCAAGGGGAGAGGGGAGAACGACATCTCAAGGCGCTTTCGCAGAGGTCTCGCAGGCGGGAGAGGGTTCACCGCGGGGCGGGATGACAAGCCGCCTCCTCGCCAGTCCCGGTCCGCCCCCTTTCCCCTTGCGGGAGAGGGGTGGGGTGAGGGGTATCGCAGGGTCGGACCCGCGCCGCGTGGTTGGGTTGGAAATCTGCGCCCTCCCCCTTCCCTCGAGGCGAGAGCGTGAGGAACGGGCGTGGCTGGCAGGGTTGCGGAAGCCGTCAGCGCCCTTCCTGCCCGCAAAGAACCGCACACGGCCAAGCCCAAGAGGCGTCAGGTGCAGGCGCTGTGACCGAACGGCATCGCCGCGCCGCGAAAGGAAATTCCCGGCCCTGCCCGCCATTGACGCACTGTCCGGAGGGCGGCAGAAACGGGAGATGATCGCCGTTCGCCTTCCCGTCCTCGCGCTTGTCGCGGCCCTCCTTGCGCCGGACGTGGCGCAGGCCATCGTAGGCGGCGTGCCGGCAGCGGCGGAGGTGGCGGCGCAGACGGTGCTCATCGTCTCCACCCGCGGCGCCTCCTGCACCGGCGCGGTGCTGGCGCCCGATCTCGTGCTCACCGCCGCCCATTGCGTGGCGCCAGCTGCGGACTATGCGGTGGCCATCGTGGGCAACGGGCCGCCGAAGCTGGTGCCGGCGACGCGCATCGAGGTGCATCCGCGCTTCGATGCCGGCCAATTCCAGACCCGCCGGCCGACGCCGGACCTCGCCCTCGTGAAGCTCGCCGAGCCCCTGCCCGGCCGCTTTCGCACCGCCCGGCTGGCAAACGCCGACGGCCTGCCCGAGAAAGGCACCGCCTTCCTCCTCGCCGGCTATGGCGTCATCGCCGATGGCCAGGCCAAGAGCGCCGGCACGCTGCGCACGGTGGCGCTGCCCTCCATCGGCACCACGGGCGGCATCATGGTGCGGCTTTCGGCGCCGGAGGGCGCGGCCGGCGCCTGCACCGGAGACAGTGGCGGCCCCGCCTTCCGCGACGGGGCGGTGGCGGGCGTCACCGGCTGGGCCACCGGGCCGGGGGGCAGCCGCGGCTGCGGCGGCGTCACCGGCGTGACATTGGTGTCGCTCCATCGCGACTGGATCGAGGCCACGGCGAAGAGCCTCGGCAGCCCGCTCGGCAGCGGGAGGTAGGGATGGCGCCGGCCGCATCGCCCCGTTGCAGGTGCGCCGGCCATATCCTTGCCTTGGCCGTCGTCGCCCTTCTGGGCGCAGCGCCGGCTTTCAGCCAGACCCCGGGTGACGCCGCCCCGGACAAGCC
>NZ_JAIVFO010000296.1 GCF_029991245.1 Xanthobacter autotrophicus | reverse complement strand
ATCCAGAACTGCCTCAGGGATCTGCCCCCATGAACGCCCCGACCAACGCCCCGACCAACGCCCCGACCACCACTCCCCGCACAGCACGCCTGCGCAACCGCCTCCTCCTCGGCACCGTCGCCCTCGCCGCGGTCCTCGGCACGCTCTACGGCCTGCCCCAGCCCAGCGCCCATGCGGAGAAGCCGGCCGCGGCGGCGTCCGCCGCCGTCCCGGTCTCCGTCGCCACGGTGGAGCCCCGCGACGCGCGGCTGTTCGAGACCTTCTCCGGCCGCCTGGAGGCGGTGGAGCGGGTGGAGGTGCGCTCGCGCGTCGCCGGCGCCATCAAGGCCATCCATTTCCGCGAGGGCGCGCTGGTCAAGGAGGGCGAGCTTCTCGTCTCCATCGATCCCGAGCCCTTCGAGGCTGAAGTCGCCGAGGCCGAGGCCCAGGTGGCCGCCGCCCAGGCCCGCGTGGAACTCGCCCGCAACGAGCTGGAGCGCGGCCAGCGCCTGTGGAATTCCCGCACCGTCTCCCAGCGCGACCTCGACGAGCGCGTCAACGGCCAGCGCGCCGCCGAGGCGGCGTTGCGCGCCGTCGAGGCCAAGCTGACCTCGGCCAGGCTCAGCCTCTCCTACACCCGCGTCCGCGCCCCGGTGTCCGGCCGGGTGGGCAAGTCCGAGATCACGGTGGGCAACCTTGTCGCCGCCGGACCGGGCGCGCCGGTGCTCACCACTTTGGTGTCGGTGGACCCCATCTATGCGAGCTTCAATGCCGACGAGGCCACCGTTTCCCGCGCCCTCGCCGGGCTCGGTGCCGGCGCGGACGTGTCCGACCGGCTCGACCGCATCCCGGTGCTCATGACCACCTCCGCCGGCGGCGCGCCGGTGGAAGGGCGGATGCAACTGGTGGACAACCAGGTGGACGTGCGCACCGGCACGGTGCGGGTGCGCGCCCGCTTCGCCAATGCCGACGGGCGGCTCCTGCCCGGCCAGTTCGCGCGCCTTGAGATGGGACAGCCCGTCAGCGAGCCGGCCCTCCTCGTGAGCGAGCGGGCGGTGGGCACGGACCAGGACAAGAAGTTCGTCTTCGTGGTGGACGCCGCCAACACGGCGGTGTGGCGCGAGATCACGCTGGGCGCCCCGGTGGACGGCCTGCGCGTGGTCACCAGCGGGCTGAAGGCGGGCGAGCGCATCGTCGTCAACGGCCTCCACCGGGTGCGCCCCGGCGCGCCCCTGGCGCCGCAGAGCGTGCCCATGCGGGTGACGGAGGCGGCTTCCGCCATCGTCGCCAACTGACGCCCCGCGCCGTCATGCCCCGGCCCGCCGGGGGATGACGACCGCAACCTGAACCGGTTTCGATCCCTCTCCCCCGCATGGGAGAGGGATCGAAACCGGTTCAGGTTGCGG
>NZ_JAIVFO010000295.1 GCF_029991245.1 Xanthobacter autotrophicus | reverse complement strand
GGCGAATGTCAAATGGGGCGGCGGCGGGAGGCCAGGATGGCGGTTTCGCGGCCCGAAACACCTTGCCCCTCTTTCTGGCCTGCGTGATCGCCCTGGGGATCGCAGGCGCGACGAATACCGCACCTGCAGGGGCACAACCCGCTCACACCTCCCCGGCGGTCCTCAGCAGAAACGCGTGGAGCGCTTCGGCGGCGAGGCCGATGTCAGCGGGGGAAGCGTATTCGCGCGGGTTGTGGCTGCCGTTTTCGGAGCGGACGAACAGCATGGCCATGGGCATGATGCCCCGGAACACCATGGCGTCGTGCCCGGCGCCGGAGGGCAGGCGCAGCACCGGCAGGCCGAGGCCTTCCACCACCTGCGCCATGCGCTCCTTCAGGACGCCGTGGCAGGGCGCGGCAGGCACCTCGTGGCCGATGTCGAGGACGGCGCGCACGCCGCGCCGTTCCGCGATCTCGCCGATGGCCGTGCGGATGTCCGCGACGGCGCGCTGGCGCAGCTCGTCGGAGAGGGTGCGCACGTCGAGGGAGAACTGCACCTCGCCCGGCACCACGTTCACGGCGCTGCCGGCAATGATCATGGTGCCAACTGTGGTCACCAGGGCATCCGCATCGGCGCGGCCTCGGGCTTCCACCGCGAGGATCATCTCGGCGGCGGCGGCCAGCGCGTCGTGGCGCATGGGCATGGGCAGGGTGCCCGAATGGCCGGCCTCGCCGCGCACGCGGACATGCCCGCGCGAGGCCCCGGCGATGCCGGTGACGATGCCGAGCGGCGCGCCCGCCGCCTCCAGCACCGGGCCCTGCTCGATATGCACTTCCACATAGCCCAGCATGTCGTCCGGGTTCCGCCGGCATTCGGCGATACGCTCCGCCGGCGCGCCGAAGGAGCGCAGCGCCTCGGCGCGCGAGATGCCCTGCTGGTCCACGTCCTCCAGGCTCTTGGGATCGAAGATGCCCGCCAGGGCCTTGGACGAGGTGAGGGTGGAGAGGAAGCGCACGCCCTCCTCGTCGGCGAAGGCCGCCACCTCGATGGCGAACGGCAGGCGCAGGCCTTGGGCATTCAGGGCTTCCACCGCCGCGATGGCGGTGAGCACGCCCAGATTGCCGTCATAGATGCCGGCGTTGCGCACCGTGTCGATGTGCGAGCCCATGAGCAGGGTCTTGGCATTGGCCCGGTCCGCCGCATAGCGCCCGACGATGGTGCCGGTGGCGTCCATATGGACCTGGGTGAGGCCAGCCTCGCGCATCCAGTGCGACACCTGCGCCGCCGCCCGCTTGTGGGACGGCGTGAGGGTGAGGCGGGTCAGCTCCCCCGGCACGTCCGAGAAGGCGGCCAGCTCTTTGAGGCGCGCGGTGATGGCGGTGCCGTCGAGGGGCGCGAGGGTGGCCTCACC
>NZ_JAIVFO010000294.1 GCF_029991245.1 Xanthobacter autotrophicus | reverse complement strand
CCCTCGGGCGTAACCCCATCCGCGGGACACCTCCCCCCAACGGGAGGCGCCCATCTGTAAGGATGGATACATGACTGCGAATCCTGCTCCGGCCACCCGTCCGGAGAACCCGAACTTTTCGTCCGGCCCCTGTGCCAAGCGTCCCGGCTGGACGCTGGATGGCCTCTCGGACGCGCCGCTGGGCCGCTCGCACCGCGCCAAGGTGGGCAAGGCCAAGCTCAAAGAGGCCATCGACCTCACCCGCGACGTGCTCGAAGTGCCCGCGGACTACAAGATCGGCATCGTCCCCGCCTCCGATACCGGCGCCGTGGAGATGGTGCTGTGGTCCATGCTGGGCGCCCGCCCGGTGGACATGCTGGCCTGGGAAAGCTTCGGCGAAGGCTGGGTGACCGACGTGGTCAAGCAGCTCAAGCTCGCCGACGCCCGCGCGCTGACCGCCCCCTATGGCGCGCTGCCGGACCTCGCGCAGGTGGATTTCTCCCACGACGTGGTCTTCACCTGGAACGGCACCACCTCCGGCGTCATGGTGCCGGACGCGGAGTGGATCCCGACCGACCGCGCCGGCCTCACCATCTGCGATGCCACCTCGGCGGCGTTCGCGCAGAAGCTGGATTTCGCCAAGCTCGATGTGGTCACCTTCTCCTGGCAGAAGGTGCTCGGCGGCGAGGGCGCCCACGGCATCCTCATCCTCTCCCCGCGCGCGGTGGAGCGGCTGGAGACCTACAAGCCGGCCTGGCCGCTGCCGAAGATCTTTCGGCTCACCAAGGGCGGCAAGCTCATCGAAGGCATCTTCGAGGGCGAGACCATCAACACGCCCTCCATGCTGTGCTTGGAAGACTATCTCGACGCGCTGAAGTGGGCGAAGAACGTGGGCGGGCTTAGCGCCCTGCAGGAGCGCTCCAACCGCAACTTCGAGGCCATCGCCCAGTGGGTGCACCGCACGGCGTGGGTGGACTTTCTGGCCACCGACCCGGTGACGCGCTCCAACACGTCCGTTTGCCTGAAGGTGGTGGATGCGGACGTGACGTCGCTGCCCGCCGACGCGCAGGCGGCCTTCGCCAAGGCCATCGCCTCCGGCCTTGAGAAGGGTGGCATCGCCTACGACATCGGCTCCTATCGCGACGCCCCTCCCGGCCTGCGCATCTGGTGCGGCGCCACCGTGGAACGGGCCGACGTGGAAGCCCTGACCCACTGGCTCGACTGGGCCTTCACCGAAGCCAAGGCCGCGCTGCCCAAGGCCGCGTGATTTCGGCGGCGTGAGGTCTGGCGGCGTGAGGGCTGGCTGGGCGACTGAACCGCCCTGCCCCCTCTCCCGCCCAAACTCGGCTGTTGCCGAGTTTGGTTCCCCGCAGCCGAAGCCGGAAGTATCCGCCTTCGGGCGGGCGAGGGCTGGGG
>NZ_JAIVFO010000293.1 GCF_029991245.1 Xanthobacter autotrophicus | reverse complement strand
TAGCACTACAGTTGCGTTTTGCTAGGGTTTCTGAATCGATGGGCGACCATGATTCGGGATCTGATGATTGGTGGTGCGTCGGTTGAGGATATGCTGGCGCTTTGGGCATCGGCCTTGCGGGAGGGCAAGCGCCGGCTGCGACCGCTGTTCACGCAGGAGCGTGTCGCCGCCTCGGCAGGACAGTTCCTGGACGCCCTGCTCGGCAACGAGCCGCGCAAGACCGGCTGGATGCGGGCAGAAGCGGCTGGCGACAAAGGTCCGTGGCGGCAACAGGCCCTGCTTGGCCGTGGACGTTGGGATGCCGACGCGTTGCGTGACATCGTGCGGGACCATGTCGTCGCGCATCTGGGCGAGGCCGATGCTGTCCTGGTGATTGACGAGACTGGTTTCCTCAAGCAGGGAAAGGCCTCCTGTGGTGTTGGCCGCCAATATACCGGGTCGGCGGGCAAGATCACCAATTGCCAGATCGGTGTGTTTGCGACCTATGTCTCCTCAAAAGGGCACGCTTTCATTGACCGGGCGCTTTATTTACCGAAGGCTTGGACATCGGACGCGGCTCGGCTGGGAGCCGCACATGTGCCCGGGACGGTGAGCTTCGCCACCAAGCCCGCGATGGCGGCCGCCATGGTCAAGCAGGCCATCGCGGCCGATGTTCCGTTTGCCTGGGTCGCGGCCGACAGCGTCTATGGCGTGGGCGAGATCGAGATGACGCTCCGCCGGGCCGGAAAAGGCTACGTGCTCGGCGTCAACTCCAACCATTGGTTCGGCTCCTGGTCGAGGGAACGCCCCATGGCCGGCGAGGCGAAAGACATTGCCGCGACCCTGCCGGCCGATGCCTGGAGAACGCTCTCCGCCGGCCATGGCACCAAGGGCGAGCGGCTCTATGATTGGGCCTATTGTCCGCTCGCCGACCTCGATGCCGCCGAATACGATGCACCGGTTCCCGGGGCATGGACGCGTGGTCTTTTGATCCGCCGCGGCATCGGCGATGGCGAGCTTGCCTATTTTTCCACCTGGTGTCCGAAGGACACGCCCATCGAGACCCTGATCAAGGTTGAAGGAACTCGCTGGCGCATCGAAGAATGCTTTGAGACCGCCAAGAACGAGTTCGGCCTCGACCACAATGAAACGCGATCCTGGCATGGATGGCATAGGCACGTATCACTGGTCATGTTCGCCTATGCTCTCATGGCCGCCGTTCGATACCAGGCAAATACCATGACACCGAAAAAAACAGCACCAGCCTCCCGGCCAGGCTCATCCGCTGGTCGATCCAGGAAATCCGCTGTCTCGCTTTGAAGCTAGCTCAACGGCCGATACCTCCGACTCGCATCCTCGCATGGTCAAGCTTCCGGCGTGCCCACCAGGCCACAGCCTACCAAGCCCATCTCAAACCGAAAACGCAACTGTAGTG
>NZ_JAIVFO010000292.1 GCF_029991245.1 Xanthobacter autotrophicus | reverse complement strand
CTCCCCACCCCTCCCCCGCAAGCGGGAGAGGGAGAGGGCCGGCGTGCGGTGGATGTGAGCGAGAGAGCAGGGGCCACCGGCGGCGCTTTTCAAGCTGAGTCACGGCCGCCTTCGCACCCCGCGCGACAGGCTCGGGCGCGCCTGCTAGACTTGACGCATTGCCCCGCGCCGCCAGCCCAAGGGCGGCTCCGCTTCAGGTTTGTTCATGGCCTCGCTCAGCGTGCGAATCGACCTCGGGCCCAAGCGCATCGGCCCCGGCAAGATCGAGCTTCTGGAGAAGATCGAGGCGCTCGGCTCCATCTCCGCCGCCGGGCGCGCCATGGACATGTCGTACCGCCGGGCCTGGGAGCTGGTGGAGGAGATGAACGGCCTGTTCACCGACCCCGTCGTGACGCCCCGCACCGGCGGCAAGCAGGGCGGCGGCACCCAGCTCACCCCGCTGGGCCATTGCGTGGTGGCCACCTATCGCACCATCGTGGCCGCGGCCACCGAGGCCACCCGCCAGCACCTCGCCACGCTGGAGGCCGAGCTTTCCTCGCTCAGCAGCGCGGCGGAATAACATCACGCCCGCGCGGCGCTTGAGCGGAGCTCTCTTGGCGCCGGTCGAAGGCCGGGGGTCGTTGGCAGCGCTCAGGATCGCGCCGCCCTGAGCGCGGCAGCCGCCGCCACCGGTCCCAGCACCAGCGCGAACAGGGTGAGGCCCAGCAGCACGCGGAACGGCGTGCCGAACGGCACCGGCCCCACCACCGCCGCCTGAGTCGCCGAGACGGCGAAGATCAGCACCGGGATGGCGAGGGGGATCACCAGCACCGCGATCAGCAGCCCGCCACGCCGGAACGCGCCGGCAAACGCCGCGCCGATGAGGCCGAGGAAGGTCACGGCGGGGGTTCCCACCAGAAGGGTCAGCACCACCGCGCCGATGGCGGCGGGCTCGAGATTCAGCATCAGCGCCAGCACCGGGGCGGCCAGCACCAGCGGCAGGCCGGTGGCGAGCCAATGGGCGAGGCCCTTGGCCGCCGCCGCCAGCTCCAGCGGCAGGGCGGACAAGGTGAGCGCATCCAGCGAACCGTCTTCAGCATCGGCGGCGAACAGGCGCTCAAGACCGATGAGGCTCGCCAGCAGCGCGCCGATCCACAGGATGGCCGGGCCGATGCGGGCCAGCAGCACCAGATCCGGCCCCACCGCGAACGGCATCACCGTGACCACGCTGAGAAAGAACACCACGCCGAGCCCCGCCCCGCCGCCGGAGCCGAGGGACAGGGCAAGGTCACGCCGCACGATGGCGAAAAAGGCGGCCATCATGGGCGAAAGCTCTTGAAGGTGGAGGCGGTGCGGCCCCCGCGCCCGCCGCACCGGCGGGCAGTCGGGGACCTTGATTGCGCCCACGCCGGACGGTGTGCGCCAGCGTCGGCCACGCTGCCCCCTCCCAACCCTCCCCCGATTGCGGGGGAGGGCTGGGG
>NZ_JAIVFO010000291.1 GCF_029991245.1 Xanthobacter autotrophicus | reverse complement strand
GCCCTGCTCTCCGCCGCCGCGGCCCGCCTGCGCGCCGGCGCCCGGGCCTAGCAGGCCGGCCGGCGTGATCCCGCCGCCCTGCGCGGCAGGCCGACCGGGGCGGGCTCCCGCATCTGATTTCCGTTCATCCCAGAAGAGGTTTTCATGTCCCACCCCGACACCGCCTGTGCCGACACCGCCCGCACCTTCGCCGGTGCGCCCGAGACCAAGGTGGCCGGCGCCGAGGCCACCACCGCCGTGGCCGATTTCCTCGCCGCCTTCGAGAGCTACAAGCAGGTGAACGACTCCCGTCTCGCGCAGATGGAGCGGCGCAGCGCCGACGTGCTCACCACCGAGCAGCTGGCCCGTATCGATGCCGCCCTCGACAGCCACAAGGCGCGGCTCGATGCGCTCGCCACCAAGGCGCGCCGGCCGTCGCTCGGCGCCGCGCCGGAGCGCACCGAGGCGCCCGCCGCCACCCGCGAGCACACCGAAGCCTTCGCCACCTATGTGCGTCACGGCGAGGCCGGCGGCCTCAAGGCGCTGGAGGCGAAGGCGCTGTCCTCCGGCTCGGGCGCGGACGGCGGCTATCTCGTGCCCTCGGAGACCGAGACCGAGATCGGTCGCCGCCTTGCCGCCCTGTCGCCGATCCGCGCGCTGGCCTCGGTGCGGACGATCGGCGGCGGCACCTATCGCAAGCCGTTCATGACCTCCGGCCCGGTCTCCGGCTGGGCGGCGGAGACGGCGGCACGGCCCCAGACCGACAGCCCGGTGCTGGCGGAGCTGGCCTTCCCGGCCATGGAGCTTTACGCCATGCCCGCCGCCACCCAGTCCCTGCTGGACGACGCGCAGGTGAATGTGGAGGAGTGGCTCGCCACCGAGGTGGACACCGCCTTCGCCAGCCAGGAGGGGGTGGCCTTCGTCACCGGCGACGGTGTCGCCAAGCCCAAGGGCTTCCTCGCCTACACCAAGGTGGCCGAGAGCACCTGGGCCTGGGACAAGGTGGGCTATGTGGCCACCGGCGCGGCAGGTGCCTTCCCGGCGGCGGCGCCGGCCGATCCGCTGCTGGACCTGGTCTATGCGCTCAAGGCCGGCTACCGGCAGAACGCCACCTTCGTCATGAACCGGCAGTCGCAGGGCGCGGTCCGCAAGCTGAAGGATGAAAACGGCAATTACCTGTGGTCTCCGCCCGCCGGGGTGGGCCAGAGCGCGAGCCTCATGGGCTTCCCGGTGGCGGAAAGCGAGGCCATGCCGGACGTGGCGGCCGATGCCTACGCCATCGCCTTCGGTGACTTCCGCCGCTTCTACCTGGTGGTGGACCGCGCCGGGGTGCGGGTGCTGCGCGATCCCTATTCGGCCAAGCCCTACGTGCTGTTCTACACCACCAAGCGTGTGGGCGGCGGGGTGCAGGATTTCGACGCCGCCAAGCTGCTGAAGTTCGCCGCAAGCTGAGGGGGAGGGGGGCAGATCGCTCTGCGTGGGGCGTTGTCTGCGTCTCCGCGCACCGCAGAACCCTCTCCCGCGTGCGGGGGAGGGCAGGGT
>NZ_JAIVFO010000290.1 GCF_029991245.1 Xanthobacter autotrophicus | reverse complement strand
GCACCCGCGCCTTCGTTTCCGCTGTCATTGAGCCCATTCCCGTTCGCCGCAAGGACGTCTCGGGCATGGGCGGAGGAATTCATGCTTCGCCGGGCCTGTCCAGTGCGGCAAGAGCTGCGCCGGCATGCATTCAACTTTTCCCGCATCTGCTCTATAGCCAGCCCTGCCTTCGGCGAAGCACGGCGCCGAGACGTCCTTGCGGCGAACGGGAATGGGCTCAATGACAGCGGAAACGAAGGCGCGGGTGCGGGAACTGTATGCGGCGAAGCTGGCCGTGGGCGATATTTCGGACGATCCGGCGCAGGCCATGGTGGTGCAGGAATTCGCCCGCCTGGAGCTGGAACTGCGCGAGCGGGCCATGGCGCAGAAGTCCTCGGCGCTGGGCTGGCTGTTCCAGCGCCGCGCCCCGGTGCAGCCCAAGGGCATGTATGTCTATGGCAAGGTCGGCCGCGGCAAGACCATGCTCATGGACCTGTTCTTCGACGCCCTGCCGCCCCGGGCCAAGCGGCGGGCCCATTTCCACGAATTCATGGGCGACGTGCACGAGCGCATCTTCCGCGAGCGCCAGGCCCAGAAGGAAGGCGCCCGCAAGGCCTCCGACCCGATCATCGCCGTGGCTGCGGCGCTCGCGGACGAGGCGAAGATCCTGTGCTTCGACGAATTCCACGTCACCGACATCGCCGACGCCATGATCCTCGGCCGGCTGTTCGAGAAGCTGTTCGCCGATGGCGTGGTGGTGGTGGCCACCTCCAACGTGGCGCCGAAGGACCTGTATTCCGGTGGCCTCAACCGTGCGCTGTTCTTGCCGTTCATCGGCATGATCGAGGAGCGCATGCAGGTGATGACGCTGGATTCGCGCACCGACTACCGCATGGAGAAGCTGGAAGGGGTGTCCACCTGGCACACCCCCCTCGGCCCCGAGGCGGATGCGGCGGTGGCGCAGGCGTGGCGCCGGCTCGCCGGTCCCGGCGGCGGCGTGCCCGGCGAGATCGTGCTGAAGGGCCGGCGTGTCGCGATCCCGGCCATGGCCCACGGCGCGGCGCGCTTCACCTTCGCCAACCTGTGCGAGGCGGCGCTGGGCCCCAATCCGGATTACCTGCGGCTGGCGCGCATGTTCCACACCCTTGTGCTGGAGCACATCCCCATTCTGGGGCCGGACCAGCGCAACGAGGCCAAGCGCTTCATCTCGCTGATCGACACGCTTTATGATTCCAACGTGAAGCTCATCGCCTCGGCGGCGGCGGCGCCGGATGCGCTCTATCTCGGCACGGAGGGGGCGGAGGCGTTCGAGTTCGCGCGCACGGTGTCGCGCATCCACGAGATGCGCTCGGGCGAATATCTGGCGAAGCCCCATGGCCGGCCGGATTCGGCCGCGTCCGGGGACACCACGGGCCTCGTGGAGACGTAAGCGCCCGAACGGCCGATGTCCTTGACCGGTGCCGGGAGAGGGGGGCTCAAGCGCCGCGCCCCCTCCCAACCCTCCCCCGCACGCGGGAGAGGGCTATGGCCGACCGCCTCAGCGC
>NZ_JAIVFO010000028.1 GCF_029991245.1 Xanthobacter autotrophicus | reverse complement strand
ATACCACCCCCTCCCCGGCCCTCAAGGCCCTGCTCACCACCTGCCCGGCCAAGTGCTACGAGATGAACGACAAGGGCCAGGTGGAAATCACCGCCGACGGCTGCGTCGAATGCGGCACCTGCCGCATCATCGGCGAGCCCTCCGGCGACATCGAGTGGAACTATCCGCGCGGCGGCTACGGCGTGCTCTTCAAGTTCGGCTGACATCCCCGGAGCGTTTTCCGCCTGTGTTCATGGAAGATGCTCCCTCCATTTTTCATCGGATTTGATGCCGCGAGCGGACAGTCTCTCGCCCTGCAATATTGAAACGCCTCCGGAGTGGCCATGACGGTGCGCTCCGGAGGCGGTATTTTTAAACGCTTTCGGGGCCAGGCACGCCTCATGCTGCGCCCTCTGGAACAGTTCGCTCTTCCCTCCTAGATTAGGAGCGGGAGGACGACCTATGTCCGCACATATGGCCGAAGAGCCAGATACCGCTATCGAAGCCCTCGACTGGCAGGGGCGCCCGCTGCGGTGCCAGGACTGTCCGCACGAGGACATCCACGCCGAAGGCCGCTGCGACCTGGGCAAGGTCTGCGTGGCGGACCGCCGGCGCAAGCGCATCGACCGTTTCTTCTCCCAGAACGCAGCGTTGGCCGCCCGTTATCTCGACCATCCCTATTTCGAAGTGCGGGCGCTGGCCGCCAAGCATGCCAGCGTGTTCCTGCTCGCGCCGCTGAAGGACGATCCCGAGCCGGACGTGCGCGTTGTCGCCGCCGCCCGCCTGCCGGTGGCGCGTGTCAAGGAGATGCGCTTCGACCCCGAGCCGCGGGTGCGCATGGCCGTCGCCGAGCGCCTGGAGGGCAGCGATCTCGTCGCACTGCTGGCTGACGCCGACTATCAGGTGCGCATCGCCGCGGCCCGCCGCGCCCCAGCGGACGCGCTGGTCTATCTCATGCACGATCCCGAGACCGATGTCCGCCGCGTGGTGGCGCGACGGTTGCCGCAGGCCCAGCTTGCCCGCATGACTGCCGATGACGATCCGCTCGTGCGCCTCGTGGTGGCCGAGCATCTGGATCCGGACCGCCTGGCGCCCCTCGTCGGCGATCCCGACATGCGGGTCCGCTTCGTGGTTGCCGAGCGGATCGAGCCCCGCTTTCTTCCGCCGCTGACCGAAGACAGCGTGCCGCCTGTGGCCGAGGTGGCGCGCAAGCGCCTCGCCCCGTCCTGAGACGGCAGGTTCAACGGGCGGACAGGCATGCGAAGCCGGCGGACGTGTCCGCCGGCTTTTTCTTCGGGCCGGCTTCGACTGCCAATCATTCGCGATCGAATACGCCATGAAAGGGGACTTGCCCCGGATCATCCGTAATATTCCGGAATGGACAAGCAACCCGACACTGATTCTGGCATCCTAACTGCATGGCCAAGCCGTTGATGAATGGCAGAGCGAGCGCCACTGCCCCGTTCGAGAAGACGCTCGAGAACCGAGGATGCCATGATCGAAGTCACAGCAAATGAAGTGAAATTCTCCGCCTATCGGGCTGACCCCGAAGGCACGCCGAAGGGTGCCGTGGTGGTCCTCCAGGACGTGTTCGGGGTGAATGCCGACATCCGCAAGATTGCGGACAGCTTTGCTGCCGCTGGCTATGTCGCGGTCGCGCCATCCCTGTTCGACAAGGTGAAGTCCAACATCGAGCTTGACGCCTCGGCCGACGCCGAGGGCCGCTCCCTCACCACCGAACTGGGCACGGAATGGCCCATCGAGGCCATCCAGGCCACCGTGGACACGGTGAAGGACGCCGGCAAGGTCGCCCTCGTGGGCTATGCCTGGGGCGGCTACCTCGCCTATCTCGCGGCCAACAAGGTCAAGGGCCTCGCCTGCGCCATCGGCTATCACGCCGACGGCCTGCTGGAGGGGGTGATGGAGAAGCGCCGCATCCCGACCCTCATTCATTTTGCCGAACAGGATCCGCTGTTTTCCGAGGAAGACCGGATTCAGTTCCGCGCCCGTCGTCCGGATGTCTCCGCCTTCTCCTATCCCGACGCATCCCGCGGCTTCGGCTATGCGGCCGGGCCCGCCTATAATGCGGAAGCGGCGGAAAAGGCCCAGGAGCGCACCCTGTTCTGGATCTCCCAATATGTGGTGGGCCAGGGTCCCGTGCTGCTGAAGAATGCCGGCGCCTATGCCCAGGCCAAGACGGAAAAGAAGCCCAAGAAGAAGGCCGACGACGACATGGGCCCGCCCGCCGACTGAGGCGGCGCTGGCGAGACCATGTTCCACCCACAGCGGTTGGTGGGACATGCTCAGGCTCACGCATTGAATCGCACGTGCTTTGCGCATCCCGCGCCGGTGGTTCTTCCCACCAGCGGGATGCGCCGCACCCGCACTCCATACTCCGGCCTTGCCGCCGCTCCAGCCGGCGACAGGTGAAGGCTGCGGCATGCGAAGACTTGCCGCGCCGCGACGACTTGCCGGGCCCCGGATTTTCTATCGATTCGGGATGGAAATATTTGCCGACTTGGTCCAAGCTCAAGGACGTTTCATCGGATACCGCCAACGCGGGAGTCCATCAAGGACGCCACCATGAGCGTGATCGAACACGATTTCGGCGCGGGCAAGCGGCGCAAGGAAAAGCGCTTCCGGGAGCTGCTCAGCCTCGACGCCTTGCATGAACAAAATGTCCGGGCCAATCCGCTGCCGTATCTGGAGCGGGCGAGCGAGCGCATCTTCCAGCTGGAGCGCACTTTGTTCGAGGCCGCCCTCGCCGGCCGCCCGCCCGCTGAGAGCGATGCGCCCGGGGACACCGTCACCATCAGTGCCGCAGAGTATCAGCGCCTGGTCGCATGCCGCGCCGTGGTGGACACCGCCTTCGCGGAAATCCAGGCCCGGCCCGAAAGCGAAGACAGCATCTAGAGCGATTTCGTGCGGCTTAGCTCACGGCAATCCCTTGAGAGACTTGCCGAAAGACTTACGTGCCGCGTTTTCTTCACGCGAACCGGTAGCCAGTTCGGTCGAAAACGCTCTGGAGCACGCACCCATCAGATTGTCCCTCAATCTGATGGGTGAACCTTGAGTTTTACTATAGACCCCACGGTGTTCGGCCCGCACATGGTCAAACCACCATGGCGAGCCGACCGATTTACGCGTTCACGGACGGTCCGATCCCGTCAATTGTGGACCGAAGCCGGCGGAGTCCACTGGTAGAGATCGCCCCAGCCGCTCTCGGCCTTCACTTCATGGGTGAAGCCGAGTTCGCCGAGGGCCGCAGCAAAGCCCAGTTGCTCCCCGTTCTTCACGCTGGCGAGCAGCGGCACCTTCTTGTCCTGCAGTTCGCCGAGAAGGGCCGGAAACACCTTGTCCTCGCGCACCGCCGGGGCCACGGCCGCATAGGCCACGTGGATGGCCTCGCTGTTGCGGAAGCCCCATTCGAAATCATCGCGGCGGGCGAGAAGGGCGCCGACGATGCCCTTTTCATTGTCCACCAGCACCGGCGACAGGCCCGAGGTGCAGCAGGCCATCAGCTCGGACAGAAGGCTCTCCTGCTGCAGTTCGTCCTCAACCTTGAAGGGGATGTCGGACGACACTTGGCGCAGCAGCCCCCAGATGCCCTGCACGTCGCTCAGCGACGCCATGCGTCGGGTCAATTCGGCCATAACATCTCTCCAGCGAAAACAAAAAAGAACTTGCAGACTTTAGATGATCCTGCAGAATTTTCAATATTGGTGACAGATTCTGCCTAAAAATTCCAAATGTCGCGAAGCACACCTGCGCGCTGCCTTGCTGTTGGATGCACGACACTGTCGCCTCTCCGACACGCACTTCCATGTTTCCGCATCTGGCAAGAACCTTGCTCGCGCCGGAGGAGCGGGGCCTTGATGGCGCGCTCCGCCTTATCTGCTGGAGCAAGGCATGTCAGAGAGTGAAGGGTTTTTCATCGACTGGGACGGCAACGCCCGCAGCGTCTCCGATCCCGGCGGCGGATATGTGTGCGAGACCGACATGGTCGCCAAATACGTCGCGGTGAACACCAAGACCGGAGCATTGGTGCACGAAGGCACCTATTACAAGACCATCGAAGCCATCGCGAAGGCCGGTATCAAGGCGTCCTTCGTGCCGGGCTCCCATCCCTGGGGCTCGAAGAAGGACGGATTCTGAGCAGGCGGGCGGGCGCCCGCGCCCGCCCCTTGCCGCCAGACATCGCGGCCGCCAGACATGGCGCGCCCCGCGGGTCGCGCAGCACACGACACGACGACACGCAACCGACGCGAAAAGGAGACTCGGCGATGGTCCCGACGACGATTCTCATCGATGAAGCCCCCCGCTGTGTCGTTCGCCCGAACGATACCAAGGACCTCAACCGCTTCCTGCGCAACGCCAAGTCCTACCTGCTGGCAGAGAAGCCGGAGGGCAAGATCACCCATCGCAGCGCCTCCGAAGACGAGTTGGCGAAGTGGCGCAGCGCCCTCGCCCTGCACCAGGCCTGGGGCGGCTCGGACGAAGATTTCTTCGGCGTACCGCTCTAGGGCGGACCCGGCAGCCGGCGCTGCCTTGTCTGAGCCTCGGCTCGGCGCGGCACCCTCAGCTCAGAAATGCACCCGAAACTTAAGGCCGCGCCGCGTGGCCCGCGGTGTCGTGGGGATTGCCGGCGGTGTTGCGCATCCAGTCGGCAAGCTTCGCCATGGCGCCGTAGACCTCGTCTCGCGCCGCCGCATCCGCCACGGTCTCGTCCAGCGCCCCGCGCATGCACAGGAGCCACGCATCCCGCTCGTTGTTGCCGATGGTAAAGCCCATGTGGCGCTGGCGCAGGCGGGGATGGCCCTTCTCCACCGAATAGAGCTTGGGTCCGCCGGTCCATTCGGTCAGGTAGCGCTTGAGCACATGCTTGGTCTGGGAGAGATCGTCCGCATGCATGGCGCGGATACCCTCGGCCTCCGCCAGCGTGTCCATGCGGCGGTAGAAGGCCTCGACCAGCCGGTCGATGACCACAGCGCCACCCAGGCGCTCGAACATGGGTACCGCCTCGACCGTGTCGGACATGGGTCAACCTCACGCAAAGGGTTCGCAACAAAACACGTCGATCATATGGGCGGTGATGCCGCCTATTCGTCCATGTTGGGTAGAAGAATCACTTCGGCCGGCGCGCCCGCCCCCTGGGCCTCGACGAAGTCGAATGCCGAGACGAGGGAGAGCCCGCCGCCGCTTTCCATCAGCACCACCGCGTCCGGCGGCAGCTTGCCGAGCGCCTCGATGAGTTGCGCCACCGTCATGCCCGTCCCTCGTCCGTCGTACCGGAAATTGCCGATCCTGATCCCGCCATGGCCGCGCTCAGGCCGGCCCCAGCGGCGCGCCCGCCTCGTCGAAGGCGAGCACCACCGTCTCTTCGTCCATGGTCACCTCGGCCCGGCGCAGCGCGCCATTGCCGTGATACTGATAGCGGTGCGCCAGCTCGACCTCGCCATAGACCATCTTGTCGAAGCCCGTCAGCAGCCCGTCCGCCGCGAAATAAGCGCGGATGAAGGTGTTGCGATGGGTCAGTTGCGCCTCCGGAATGGCTTCCACCAGCCGGAAGGGCAATTTCACGCCCGTATAGGTCGTGTAGAAGCGGCATTCGCCCGCCTCCACGGCCGCAGTCTCCAAGTCACCCGTCATCCCGTCTCCACCCCGGACATCTTCTTGCCACGCGATCCCGGCCATCAGTCGGGCGAGATCATGATCTCCATGGTGTCGTCGAAATCGTCATACGGGAAGGGGCGCTGTTCCTCTTCCACCAGCCGGACGCCGCACAGGCACACGTCGCGGCCGACAACCGCAAGGGCGATGGGCTCCAGATGCTTGCCCTCGCAGGCGCCTTCCACGCAGGCGCCGCTCTCGATGTCGAACAGGGAGCCATGGCGGCCGCAGCGCAGGCGCGTGCGATCCGCGTTGAAGAATTCGCCGCCGCCGATATTCAGCCAAGTGCCCTGGTGGGGGCAGGCATTCACATAGCCCGCAAATTCCCGGACCGCGGTGCGGATCACCACGATGCGGAAGGGGCGCGCCTCGCCATCATCCATGACCCGGGACAGGTCGAACGCCTTGGCCGCGCCAGGGGAAATCTGTTCAATCTCGCAGATGGCATAAATATCGATTTCGTCGGCAGACATCCCCATCCCGCTCCCGTCCTGCCTGAAACGCGCCAGCCTGAACATGCCGGCCCCTGTCGCAAATGAAACAGACTGTCGGACTTCCAGCCGCTGCGGCGGCCGGGCTCCGAACTGCCCCGATATTTGCATGAAGCATGCCGACTGCCGCCCGCCCCGCCGGGACGGCGCACCAGGATGCGCGCGAGGGATGACGCCTGATGGCCGCGATGAAGTTCTACATGACCCCCGGCTCCTGTTCCACCGGCATCCACATCATCCTGGAAGAGCTGGAAGAAATCTTCGAGGCCCACATCGTGAACCTGCCGGCCGGCGACCATTTCAAGCCGGATTATGTCGCCGTGAACCCCAAGTCCACCATCCCGGCGCTGGTGCGGCCGGACGGCAGCGCGCTGACCGAGGTGGTTTCCATCGCCTACTGGCTCGCGCACAGCCGCGGCCGGCTGTGGCCCACCGACGCGGATGCGGCGGCGCGGGCCCTCGAGGCCATGGTTTATGTGGTGGGCACGGTGCATGGCCAAGGCTTCGCGCGCATCTTCTCCACCCCGACCTTCGCTGCCAGCCCCACCGACCGGCCCAAGGTGGAAACCCTGGGCCGTGACATCGTAAGCCAGGGCTTCTCCATCCTCGATCAGGCGCTCACGGGCCGCGACTATGTGGCCGGTGAATTTTCCGCCGCCGATCCCATCCTGTTCTATGTGGAATTCTGGGCGGACAAGACCGGCATGGATTTGCCGCCCAACCTCGCCGCCCACTACCAGCGCATGCTGGATCGGCCCGTGGTGCAGCGGGTGCTGCGTGAGGAAGGCTACAATCTCGCCCTGCTCGGCGTGACGCAAAGCCTTCCCAACTGACACGATTCGCCAACTGACACGACTCGCCCAACGTTCAAGCCCACAAGGAGAGTACCCATGGCCGACATGTTCGTGGTGACCGAAGAAAACCGGGACGACATGTCCCGCAAGGCAGGCATCTTCCTGTATTCGGAAACCAGGCTCTGGCTGGAGGATGCCTGCGTGCACCGCGCCGACGGCCCCGCCGTCATCTCCCCCGACGGGGTGGAGCGCTGGTACGTCCGCGGCACCGAGGTGACGCGCGGCGTCAAGGCCTTGTTCTCCGAGAACAAATGGCCGCTCACCAAGGGGCTCGACACCGACGAGAAGCGCGCCCGCTTCGCCGCACAATTCCTCGGCTGAGGCGCTCAGGCGAGGCGCGATCCGAAACGGGAATGGCCGGCGCATGGCCGGCCATTCCTAACGTCACACGCATCGATGTGATCAGATCAGCCCGAGTTCCAGTTGGACCTCGTCGCTCATGCGCGACTTGTCCCATGGCGGATCGAACACAAGCTTCATCTTTACGTCCGAAACCCCCGGAACCACGACCACCGCCTCCTGCACCCAGCCGAGCATCTGCCCAGCGACCGGGCAACCCGGCGCAGTGAGAGTCATGTCGATCTCAACCAGGCCCTCGTCCTTGACCTCAATGCGATAGATCAGGCCAAGATCGTAGATGTTGACCGGAATTTCGGGGTCGGTCACCGTGCGCAAACCGGCGATGATGGCTTCCATCAACGCCGCTTCATCTTCCGCAAACTCATCAATGCTCCGCACCTCACCATGGAGGATCATCGTGGTCGGAGCGGCAATGCCGTGATCACTTGGCTGAGTCATTTGCCGATTGCCTCCTGCCCCCTCGTCATATGTTCCAGTAGCAAGTGCAATGCCAACGGCAAACCCACTGCCACGGTGCGACCGGCTCGCCCACGCCCGGGCCTCAGTCCAGCCCTTCCGCCAGGGCCGCCACCACGGGCCAGCCTACGGCGCCGGTGGGATCGAGGATCTTCAGCGCCTCAAGCTTCTCCGCAGCCTCATCCGGCCGGCTCTGGCGCAGATGGATGAAGGCCAGCGCTTTGAGTGTGTAGAGGGCAAATCGTCCCGGCCCGTCGGGCAGGACGTCGTGCGGCTCCCACTTGTGCCAGTCCAGGTCCCACCCCGCCTGGCTCGCCGCCTCCTTCAGGCCACCCTCGGCCGCGGCTTCCGCCTCATCCAGATTCCCCTGGTAGGTGTGGATCTTGTAGAGGCAGAAATAGACCGGCAATTCGGCGGGCGCGGTGGCGAGGGCCTGGCGAAACAATTCGTCCGCCCGCTGGCGATCGCGACGATAGGCAATCACGCCCTGCTGGAGCAGCGCGTTCACCGCATCCGACACCTCGCCGAAATTGATGACATCCGTATTGGGCAGCAGGTCGATCATGACTTCGGCCCTTCGTTGGGGCTGGCGAAAGGCTTCAACGGATCACTTCACCAGATAGGGATGGGACGGCGCATCGGCGGTCCGGGCGGTGCGGAAGGTCAGCGCACGGCTCACCGCCTGGGCGATGACCAGGGCCCGGGCATCGAGCCCGGTCCAGTCGGCGCCGCGGCCGCGGGGGTCGATTTCCAGAAGCTTGACGCCGGCAGGCACTTCCGTGCCGTCCCGCACCACGCCGCGCACGATGCCGTCGAACGGCGCGCAGATGGATTCGCCGCCCAGATAGCCGATGTGGAAATCCTTGAAGGCGCGGGCGCCGATCTCGATGGCGGTATGCCAGCGACCCGGCAGCTTCGAACGCACGAAGCGGTCTGCGGCCGCGCTCCCGAGCGGACGGGCGATCCCGTCCGGCGCGTCGGTGGGGCCGCGCTGGATGATCTGGCCTTCCTTGCCCGGGCGCGTCTCGATGGCGAGGTCGCAATTGGTGCCGCCGCTGAACCCGGGCCCGAGCCCGATGGTGAGCTTGGCGAGGCGCCGCAGGTCCGGGGTCACCTGATACTTGTTCATGCGGGCGTCGACCAGCAGGTCGATGGGACCCAGCACGATCAGGTCCAGAAGGCCGAGACTGGTGACGAGCACCGAATTGCGCGCCAGGCCGGCGCGGATATGGACCCCGGTGTCCGCGCGCTCCGCCCTCACCCCGTCCACGCTCACGTCGTCCTCGAACAGGGCGTCGTGGAACGCCATCTTGCGGCGAATGACCGGCGGCATGGGATCATGGGAGAGGACGACGCTATAGCCGCCCCGATGCAGCTCGACGGCGACGGCCGAGGCGATCTCGTTGGTCCCCAGAATCGTTGCGAAAGCGCGGCGCGCGCGCGTTCGGCCCTGCTGTTGCAATTCGCTCATGACGGGTCTCGTTTCCTCGGGGCGACACCTTGTAAGCAAGAGCCGGGCCGCTTGGAACGCCTGCAACCTGAAGCTCGAAATCGCTCCCCGAGGGCGGGTCGGAAGCCCCCGCAGCAGCCGACATCGACCGGTTCGGAACCAAGCGGACTCGTGGCTGTCGCATTTACGACAGGACAGGCCCGCGGCGCCCGCCAGGTATACGATCCCGGTGAATTGAAGCCGTGTCCGCGGTGGCTCTCCCCCGCACTTCAAACAAGGTGAACGCGTTATCCGATCAGCTTGCCGAGCAGGCGGGTCGGCGCATTCTCTCGCGGCGGCGCATGGCACTTGGTTTCGACCTTGCATGGTACCGCGCGAAACAAGGAGACAACGCAATGGCTATGGCCGCAGAGGAAATCGAGCGCCTCGTGAAGGAGGCGCTTCCCGACTCGCAGGTGGTGATCGTCGACCTCGCCGGCGACGGTGACCACTATGCCGCACGGATCACCTCGGAAGCGTTCCGGGGCAAGAGCCGGGTGCAGCAGCACCAGATGGTCTACGCCGCGCTCCAGGGCCACATGGGCGGCACGCTCCATGCCCTGAAGCTGGAGACGCTCTCCCCCAAGTAGGCTCCGCCGGATCGGGGCGCTCCAGCGCCGTCCCGCCGCTTTTTTCTTCCGCTATTCTTCACACCGGAGTTCTTGCCATGGCCAGCTCAGCCGAACGTATCCAGGACATCATTTCCTCCAGCGACGTGGTTCTCTTCATGAAGGGCGTGCCCGCGGCGCCGCAGTGCGGCTTTTCCTCGGCCGTCGTGCAGGTGCTGGCCCAGGTCGGCGTGCCCTATCACGCCGTCGACGTGCTGCAGGACCCCTTCGTGCGCGAGGGGATCAAGGCCTTTTCCAACTGGCCGACCATTCCGCAGCTCTACATCAAGGGCGAATTCGTCGGCGGCTGCGATATCGTGCGCGAGATGTTCCAGGCGGGCGAACTGACCGCCCTCCTCGCCGAGAAGGGTGTGGCCGCGCCCGTGGCCTGATCCGACCTCCCCCGGCGGCCCGCGAGGGGCCGGGATTTCATCATAACGGCCCGCCGGCAGTCCCGCCGGCGGGCCGTTTTCTTGACTGAGCTGAATTCTTGGCTGAGCCTATTGCGTGGGTAAAGAGCGCCCGAAGAGCGCGCGTGGCTTGCCGCCGTCGGAAGCACGGATGTGAAGCACCCGGTGATTGTAGACGCGAAAAAGCTCCGGCGGGCCGAAAGGCTTCGCCGGAGCATTCGTCGCAAGGCAACCTGCCGCAAAACAGATACTGACCGCGTCGCCAGCAAAACACCCGCGACGCATGAGGACTACGTAGTCGTCCGGATTGCGCCATGCGCCACGGACGGCTTCAATACAATCCAGTTGATCATGCGGCCTTGGTGGTCGCTTCGGTCTTGAGCGCATCCACCACGGAACGCGTAAGACGGAAGACACCGCGGCCGCCGGCCAGGGCCTGATAGCTGTCCGCCGCCTGGTAGGACAGGAAGTTAAACCAATCCTGCGGGTCCAGACCCGTGGGACGCTCGCTGATCTCCACGATCGTGCCGTTGGGAGCGAACCGCGAGTGAATGATAACCGTTTCCGCGTCCATCGTGCTTCTCCACTTTGACCTCGTCGCGAACCGGCAGATCCCCATCCCCTCTTCGCGACGACCCTAAAAAACAGAAACGTCTACCGGCGGCACGGCATGCCGCAGCCAATCCGGCATCTACCCATCCGTCCTGTCGTGCCAGCGGCAGGGCGGATTTTCTTTTGTCCTGCCGTGAGGACAACCGGGAAGGGGCGCCCCGAACCCGGCAGGGCGCCCCATATCCAATCAGAGGCCGGAGAACTCGCCGAGGAGTTCCACCGTCACGTTCTCGGTGCCGAGAACGGTGATGTACTTGGCCAGGCGCGACTTCGAGCCCACGCCCACGATTGCGTCGAGCAGCTCGTTCTCCTCACGCGAGGTCTTCGAGAGGCCCTTGCGGCCCTCCTGCACGAAGACGTGGGACGCGCTGCCGTCCTTGTCCGACGCCTGCCGCGCGGCAAGGCCCGGCTCGACGGTGATGAGCGCTTCGAGCAGGTTCGTCCCTTCCGCAACCTCAATGGTCTTTCCGGTGGGCATAACCTTCAACGTAACCGTGGACATCATAAGCTCCTGTCGTTTCAACTTTTGTGGTTGGGTGCGATATTATTTGCCTTCAGTAGATGGCGGCGCCCGCCCCTACATTGATCGAGGCATCCTTCATCGTTGCAACGATGAACTCGATTTCGTCCTCGGACAGGTGCGTGTGGAACGGCAGGGCAATCGCCCGGTCGGCCACCTTCTCGGTCACGAGGAAGTCGCCCTTGCGATACCCGAGGTCGAAGTAATGGCGCTGCAGGTGCAGCGGCGCGCTGTAGGCCGCCGATTCCACCTTCTCCACCTTCAGGTCGTCCACGATGGCGTCGCGGCTCGACTTGGAGAAGCGGGTGCCCAGATGCACCACGTAGAGGAACCAGTTCACCTCCGTCACGTCCGGTCCGATGAAGGGATCCTTGATGCCCTCGAAGGACTGGACATACTTCTGGTAGAGATGCTCGACCGTGTGCCGCTGCTCCAGAATTTCTTCCAGCCGCCCCAGCTGGGCGAGGCCGAGCGCCGCGGTCACGTCGCTCATCGCGCCCTGGTAGGGCGCGCTCATGGAGACCACCACGGAAGAGCGCTCGTCCAGCCGGTGGGCACGGAAGCGCCGCAGTCCCACCGCGACATCGATGTCGTCGGTCACCACCATGCCGCCCTCGCCGCACACCAGCGGGAAGGGCTGTGAGAAATCGAACACGGATGTGTCGCCGAACGTCCCAACCAGCGCGCCCTTGTAGCGCGAGCCGATCGCCTCGGTGGAATCCTCAATGAGGGCCAGACGGTGCGTCCGCGCCAGCTCCTGGAAGGCCGTCCAGGGCGCCGGATGGCCGTTGGCATTGCCGGCGACGATGGCCTTGGTCTTCTCCGTGATCTTCGCCGCCGCCTTTTCCGGGACCAGCGTTCCGGCCCAATAGTCGATGTCGGCGAACACCGGCCGCGCGCCGGAAAGGCTGACGGCGTGCACCGTCTCACGGAAGGAATGGGGCGAGCAGATCACCTCGTCCCCGGGCCCGATGCCGTAGGCCTTGAGGGTGTAGAGCAGGCCCATGGTGCCGCTCGGCACGGCCACCGCGTATTTCCGGCCGAGATAGCCGGCGAACTCCGCCTCGAACGCCTCGGCGGTCGGCCCACTGGACAGGCGCGGCGCCTGCAGCGCCTCGGCCACGGCCTGAAGCTCGATCATGGTGATGTCGGGATCCGACAGCAGGATCGACGTGCCTTCGCCGTCAGTATCGTCGTCGGCGGGCAGGTCCGCGTCGTCGATGAGATCCATGTCGCTCATCACGCGCTCCGTCGGGCAAGGATGACACCGGTGGCACTCGCGGGATCGAGCGTGATGTGCGCGCAGTGATCGGCGGTGTCGAGCAGATGGATGTCGTATGTCGAATAAGTGCGAAATGGCGCCTCCGTGACATCGGAAGCGTCGCATTGGGTCCACGACAGCGCGGGAAATCGCCGGCGCAGCTCGGCAAAGACAGGCCCGGACGCGTCCTCGGCCGTGAGGACCTTCTCGATCTCGGAGAGGTCGCTGTCGCTGAGGGCCATAACTAACTCTCCCTTGCCGAAGATGAGACACATCCGCGTCTTCTGTCGCGGGCCGAAGTCCCCATGCAGGATCATTGCCAAATTAGATCATTGCCAAAATTTGCGGTCGCTATCGTCGTTGAGGAGATCGAGAACCTCCTTCAACCGGTCGTGGGTGCTGTCGAGTTCCCACAGACGGGTACCGTGGTTTTTGCGGAAGAGCTGCCAGGCGCACCCTTCCGCGTCGAACAGCAGCAGGGCGATGTCCACCACGCCGCCCTCTGGATCGATGTTGCGCGAACAGCACGCGCTCTCGATGCGATAGCCCCCCTGGGTGGCCAGCACCCGGGGCGTGACATAGCGATAGCGCTTGCGCGCCTTGATGGCGCGCTCGATGCGCTTCTTGTCGAGATCGTTCGGATGAGCGGGCAGCCTCATCGTCTCGTCTCTTTCCCAATCCAGGCTGTCCCGGCTCTGTGGAGGATCACTCGACCGGGGAGATTTCTTCCTCGAGGCACCCCACCACGAGGCGTTCGGTGAACTCGATCAGGTAGATGGGCGTATTGGTGTCCGTATGCGTCCCCACCTGCACGATCTCGCCGGTGGTGCCGAGGCCCACCAGCAGCGCCTCTTCCGGCACCTCCGGGTAGGAACCGTCGTTGTAGAGGTCGATCAGGGTCTTGACCTTCTGGCCCCACTGATACTTGGGGTTGCGCGGCTCGAGGATCATGCTTTGGGTGCTCCGGGCAGGGGAATGTCCATTTCGTCGCGCGGGATCGCGCTTTCGAGTTCCTTGCGCTTCATACCCACGCGATTGCCGCTTTCGGTAAATTCGACGCCGTAGATATAAAATTGCTGCAGGAAGGTCCCGATGGAAACCACGTAGCCGATCTCGCCCTTCTTTGCGAGAATCTCGCCGATTTCCTTCCCGGCATAGGTTCCGTCATTGCGAATGACGCGCTTGGCCTTCACCTTCTCGCCGAAATTGAAGTAGGGCGGCTCAGAGACTTCGACCACATCACTGTCACGGACAATGTTGCTCATAGCGGCATCTCCCTCAAAAGCTCTCCGCCCGCCTTCGCGCGGGACCGGGCGACCTCGCGCACGAAGTCGTCGTCGTCGTCGACCAGCTGCGACACCTGGGTGGGCGCGATGCGGCTCGCCACCTCGTAGCGCACCCGCCAGTCCGGATCGGCCACGAGCGCGGAGAGAAGATCGGGGGCGAGGCGCTGGGCCACCTCCAGGCGCACCTGGGGGCTCCTGTCGTTGACCATGCACAGCAGCCATTCCCCCGGCAGGCGCTGGGCCACCACACGGCGGACCTCGGCTTCCGGATCGTCCACCATGCGCGAGAGCAGCGGCGGCGCGATGCGGCGCGCCACGACGAGCCGCACGTAATAATCCTCGTCCGCCATCATGGGGGAGAGGTCGGCATCCTCCAGCAGCGAGACGATGCGGATACGCACCTCACGATGGGGATCCTTGCGCAGGGGCAGGATCTTGGTCTTCGGCAGGCGACGTGCTGCGTTCCAGCGCACCGTCTCTTCCGGATCGTTGAGGAGCGCCGGCAGGACAAACACGTCCGCGTGCTTGGCGGCGATGGCGCGCACCTCGAAATGGTCGTGCCGCACATAGGAGTTGGCGAGCGCCGGGTTCCAGTTGAAGAAGCGGTCGATGCGCCGGGCATAGCGGTCGTTCACGCAGGCCCGTCGCAGGCTGCATTTTCCCTGCGCCAGGAGGTCCTGGTGGGCGCACGAGGAGCAATCGACGTCTTCCCCGAGCCAGGTCTTGGCTTCGTCGATGTCGTCTTCAGTCATCATCGTCCTGCCCTGCCCTGTTCAGCACGTCGAGCAACAGCCTTGCACCGACCTTGTCGGTGGGATCGAGCTCGAGCAGCTTCATCCCCGCGGCCCGCCCCTCTTCCAGATCGCCGAGGCGCATGTTGAGGTAGGCGTAGCCCTTGAGCGTAAACAGGAAGAAGCGCGGCATCAGCCGGTCGTAGCGCGAGAATTCCGCATCCTGCGCGCACACGTCTCGCCAGTCCGCTGGCAGATTGGTCTCCCGCTGCGCCTTGGCCAGGCACTCCCGAGCCACCACCAGGCACTCCCGGAGCCGGCCCTTGTAGAAATAGAAGCGGTAGAGACCAATCAGCACTGCCGCATGACCCGGCGCCAGCGCCTCGGCCTGCCGCAGATGGGCTTCCGCGACTTCATCCTGCTGGTAGGAGAGGCCGGCTTCCCACAGATGATACTGTGCGTCTTCCGGCAGCCCTCCCCCCATCACGGCGCTCGCGAGGAGCGCCTCGGGGGTGAGGAAATCCGGATCGCCCGAAACCTGCGAGCCTTCCATTCCCGTCCCCTTGTTCCCTCCGCAGCCCTCCGACCGGGAGCCGGCTGCGCGCGACGCATGTCCGGGGCGGGTGAACCGCCCCGGCACGTCACGGTTCAGTGCGTGTGCGAGCTGCAGGTGGTCGCCTTGGGATCCTGGAACACCAGGCCCGTCTTGGCGGCCGTATCGGTGAAGTCGATGGTGACGCCATCGAGCAGCAGGCGGCTTTCCGCCGGCAGGAACAGCTTGAGGCCGTCCTGCTCCACCACCGCATCACCCGGCGCAGGCTCGGGCAGCACCGCGATTTCGGCGTTGAGCCCGGAGCATCCACCGGGGGTCACATGCATCCGGAAACCGGCGCTGGGACCGCCGTCGGCCATGATCATCATGCGGATGAAGCGCTGGGCCGAACGGGTCATCGTGAAGTTCATCGCGTCTCTCCTTACGCGGTGGGCTGATAGCGCGGATACGCGTTGTCGATGACGCAGGTATCGTCCACCGGGCAGACCGCGGCGCACTGGGGCACGTCGAAGTGGCCGATGCACTCGGTGCACTTCTTCGGGTCGATCACGAACGTCCCGTTCTTCTCGAAAATGGCCACGTTGGGACATTCCGGCTCGCAGGCCGAGCAGCTCGTGCACTGCGACGCCACGATTTTCAACGTCATGGGATGCTCCTTTGATGCCGAGCGCGCGATCTGATCGGCAGGACGGTCAGTTGGCTTGAACTTGAAGATGGATCCGCCCAGGCGGTTTCAACCTGAGCGGATCCAGTCCTTGTGGAGACGATCAGGCCGCGTTGATGAGCGCGCCCTGGCGGATCTCGGCGTCACCGCGCACCACGTGCTCCATCTCGCCGGTCTTCACCTTGTTCAGGTATTCCTTGAACCAGGTAATGGCCGACTTCTCGATGAACTCATGGGCGAACCCGTCCACCGGCTCGATGCCGGCCTTCACGAGGTCGGCCTTCGGGCAGCCGCCGATCTTCGCCACGAACACCGCATGGCAGTCGTTGATGGCGCGGATGATGGTCTCGAGGCTGTCCTCCTCGCCGTAGCCGCCCTGGCAATACAGGTCGACGCGGCGATGGCCGACGAACTTGGCGCCGCCGGTGGAGAGCTCCCACACCTGGAACTCCTTGGCGTGGCCGAAGTGCTCGTTGATGAGGCCCGAGCCCTTGGTGGCCACCGCGACGAGGAGCTTGATGTCGCTCTGCTCGCCGGCGAGGGCTTCCATCTCTTCCTGCTTCGCGGCGACCTTCGCCACGCGCTCTTCCTCGACCAGGGCCTGGTAGGCCTTGCGGCTATCGAGGTCGTAATTGACCTCCATGGCCATGATCTTGTCGGTGGTGAACTCCGCGGAGCGGTCCTCGCCGAGGAGGCCCACGGCGTCGGCGCGGCACTGGCGGCAATGCCGCATCATGTTCATCTCGCCTTCGCACGAATCCTGGAGCGCCTTCAGCTCCTGGGCCGTCGGGCCGCGCTGGCCGTTGAGGCCGAACACGGTGCCGTGCTCGGGCGCCGAGATGAGCGGCATGATGTTGTGCAGGAACGCGCCGCGGGACTTCACCGCCCGGTTCACTTCGACAAGGTGCTTGTCGTTGATGCCGGGGATCATCACCGAGTTGACCTTGCAGAGGATGCCACGCTCGGTGAGCATCTCCAGGCCGAGCATCTGCCGGTCGGTGAGGAGCTTGGCGGCCTCATAGCCGGTGTAGCGCTTGTGCTTCCAGAACACCCACGGATAGATCTTCGCGCCCACTTCCGGATCCACCATGTTGATGGTGATCGTCACGTGGTCCACGTTGAAGCCGGCGATGGTGTCCACGTGGTCGGGCAGGGCCAGGCCGTTGGTGGACAGGCAGAGCTTGATGTCGGGGGCAGTCCGGTTGATCAGCTCGAAGGTCTGGAAGGTCTTCTCCGGATTGGCGAGCGGGTCGCCGGGGCCGGCGATGCCCAGCACGGTCATCTGCGGGATGGTGGAGGCGACCGCAAGCACCTTCTTGGCCGCCTGCTGGGGGGTCAGCTTCTCGGAAACCACGCCGGGGCGGGATTCGTTCGCGCAATCATACTTGCGGTTGCAGTAGTTGCACTGGATGTTGCACGCCGGGGCGACGGCAACATGCATACGCGCATAGTGGTGGTGGGCTTCTTCAGAATAGCAGGGATGGTTCTTCACCTTCTCCCAGATCTCGGTGGGCAGGTCGCCCTGGCCGGCGGACGAACCGCAGCTGGCCTTGCCCGAGCCGCCGGACGTGCCGCAACCCTGGTGTTCCGCCTTGGCCTGCATGGCCTCGGCCAGCTTGTCGGCCACGGCGGCTTCGCTCGTCTCGTGCTGTGTCGACGCGTGCATGAATCTGCTCCTCGCTTCCAGCAGGATCCCAATAAAAATCCTTGGGTAGGAATGAGCAACTGGCGTGCCAGCAGCGCTACGGATAAATACGTAATGATTTTCAAAAACTTAGAGAATTTCGCCAGCTGTCGGCTTGTCAACATGCGCCACGTCGGGAGCGACATGTTGGAAAAGTTACATCGTCATACGTTGGGTTTCGGCCGCATTATTGATCTTGATCAATGCACGCCCGAAACCCGGGGCAAGGCGTCAAAAACAAAGAGAGCATGTCCGGGTGGGACATGCTCTCCGAGGACCTCGAACGCGAGGACGATCAGGCGGCAACCGACATGATGATGTCCAGCGCCTTGGGCAGTGGCATGGCGATGGGCGTGATGGCGTGGACCAGCATGAAGCGCAGTTCGTTCTTGGTCAGCACCGCTTCGTCCACGATGGCGAAGTGGGGCAGACGCGACCGCTTTGTCACCTGGCGCGCATAAGTGCGCAGGAGCTGGTCGTGGAAGCGACAGCCGAGGAACAGGAAGCTGCGCTCGGTGCGGCGGTTCTTCACCACGTCCGGGATCGGCGTCTGGATGTCGATCTCGGTGAGGACTTCCACATAGTCGGCGTCGGAAATCAGCCAGTTCTTGGCCGGCGCGACACTGCCGTGGGGCTTGTAGAGCACGGTCTGCCAGGTCTCGGCCGTGGCGCGGTCGGTCTCGTTGCCGGCAGGGTCATAGAAGCGATACCAGCGGTCCTCGCCGATGCCGGCGCGGGTGATGCCCTGGGCCTCGCCCCAGCCCTCCCGGCCGTCCAGCGCGGACCGCATGGCGCCGTCATACCAGGTGTCCACGATCAGCGGCAGGTTCAGGCCGGCGAGGAAGGCATGGAACGGCAGCGGCGGCACCGGCGGCGCGAACGCATCGGCCATGAGCGCCGACACGGTGGAGCGGTGCTTCATGCTCTCGATGTGCTGGGCGGCGGCCCAGGCGTTGCCCTTGGCGCGCTTGGGTAGCGCCACCTTGGTGCCGAAGAAGGCCGCAAGGCCCTCCGGCGTCACCGGGATGGCGGGGGAGGACAGCTCCAGGAGGCCGGGCCCCAGATAGGGCACGGCCTTCCCGGCGACCAGCTCCGCCGCCACGTCCTTCAGGACGGCTTCGGCGTCGGCGAGCTTCAGCGTCTCGATATTGGCGACGGAAATATTCATGTCAGATCACTCCTCCTCGCCGCGCTTCTTCGCGTTCACGGTGATGGGAAGGGTCGTGCCTTCGGCCATCTCCGGCAGATCAAGCACCCAGCCGTTGGCGATCTTGATCCAGCCGCCCCACAGGGTCTCGTGTTCGGTCTCGACGATCGGCTCTTCAAGGTCCTTCTTGGGGACGTAGATGGACAGGCCCATCTCCGGCGAACGGCGAATCATAATCTTCATAAAACTTGCTCCTAGATCCGGCTGGGCTCGCCGCTATGACCCGCGCCGACATCCATGCGATGTCGTTCGTGGACGTTCCTGATGCGCCCGGCGACCGCCGCGGCGGTCGATTCCGGGCACGCATTTGCTGTTGCGCACGCATGTCCTGTTGCGAAGATGATGCCCGCCGGCGGCGCATCCGCCGCCATCGCACCCGGGACGAAAGCTAGACATGGCCGACCACGGGCGCGCCGTCCGCACCCTCCCGCGCGAGCCAGGCCGGCGACATGGCGCGCAGGCGGGTGACGATCTCCGGCAGCGCCTCCAGCACCCGGTCCACGTCCTCGCCCGTATTCTCCCGGGAGAGCGACAGGCGCAGGGCGCCATGCAGCGCGGTGGCCGGCAGGTTCATGGCCCGCAGCACATGGGACGGCTCCGTGGAACCGGAGGTGCAGGCGGAGCCGGTCGATGCGGCGACACCGGCCTTGTTGAGATTGTGCAGCACCGCCTCGCCGTCGAGATATTCGAACGCGATGTTGGCGGTGTTGGGCAGGCGGTTCTCGCCATCGCCGTTGAGCAGGGTGTTGCTCACCTGCTGGAGAATGCCCTGCTCGAGGCGGTCGCGCAGCGCCTTCACGCGGGTGCGCTCCTCCTCCATGTACTGGAGCGCCAGATCCGCCGCCGCACCCAGGCCGATGATGCCCGGCACGTTCTCGGTGCCGCCGCGCCGCCCGCGCTCCTGGTGACCGCCGCGAACGAGGGGACGGAACTTCACGCCCTTCTTCACATAGAGCGCACCGATGCCCTTCGGTCCGTGCAGCTTGTGGCCGGACAGGGACAGCATGTCGATGGCCGTGGACTTCAGGTCGATGGCCACCTTGCCCGCCGCCTGCACCGCATCGGTGTGGAACAGGGCGCCCACGGCCTTGGCCTGCTCGGCCAGTTCCGCCACGGGGAACAGCGTCCCGGTCTCGTTGTTGGCCCACATCACCGAGGCGACGGCGGTCTTCGGCGACAACGCCCTGGCATAGGCATCCACATCGAGCCGGCCCTGGCGGTCCACCCCGATGAGATGCACCTTGATGCCGCGGGTCTTCTCCAGATGCGCCACGAGGGTGAGGATCGCCGGATGCTCCACCGACGTGGTGACGATCTCGTCCCGGCCCTCCTGGGTCTCCAGCGCGGAAAGAATGGCCGCGTTGTCGGCTTCCGTTCCGCCGGAGGTGTAGATGATCTCATGATCGAAGGCGGCGCCGAGCAGCGCCTGAAGCTGCTTGCGCGCCTTCTTCAGCGCCTCGCCCACATGCTCGCCGAAGGCGTGGGTGGACGAGGCATTGCCGAAATGCTCGCTGAAGAACGGCAGCATGGCCTCGACCACAGCGGGGTCGGTCCGTGTCGTCGCGTTGTTGTCGAGATAGACAGGCCGCACGGCAGCACCCCTTCGATCGTCTGAGCCTGAGGCTCGCCGCCTCAGCGCGTCGGCGAGGGGACGCCGGGAGCCGAAGCCACCGGAGCAGCGGACGGGGCGGGCGCGATGCTCTTCAGGCTCACCAGCGGCTTGTTCTGCGCGCCGGCCACCGGAATGAGGCGGATAAGCTCACCCAGGCGTTCCACGATCTTGGTCTGGATGCCCTCGATGGTCTCGCTCGCCAGCTTGCAGAACACGCAGGCACCGGTCATCTTCACCATGACCTTGTTGCCATCGATCTCGACGAGCTCGCAGTCGCCGCCGTCCCGCACGAGGTTCGGACGGATCTCCTCGATCACCTCGCGGATAATGGCTTCACGCTTGGCTTCGCGGGTGAGCGGAGCGCACTCTTCGGTCTCAGCCAACATCGCTCTGTCCTCTGTGTGATTTGAGTTCGACCCGCAGCTCCAGTCCAAACGGCTCAACCGAAGGACTTGCCGCAGGAACAGCTCGAAGTGGCGTTCGGATTTTCGAAGGTGAAGCCGGAGCCCTCCAGGGCCACGACGAAGTCGATGACGGTGCCGGCGAGCAGCTCGTGGCTCTGGTTGTCCACGAACACCTTCACGCCCTCGCGCTCCACCACCGTATCGTCGGGCTCGGCATCGCTGACGAGACCCATCTTGTACTGGTAGCCGGCGCAGCCGCCCGTCTCGACCATGATGCGCAGCCCGCTGACCGGCTGATCGGCGCCCAGGATCGCGTCCCGGACCGCATGCAAGGCGCTGTCGGTCAAATTGATCATCGCTCGACCTTCGCTAGAGAGGTTGCTTCGGCCCTCCATCGAGCAAGCGCCGTGCCAGAGAGCAACGGACTGATTTGCCTGATTTTTCAGGATTTCAGCTGTTGCCTTTGCGACGCGTGTCCGATTCCGGACAACTCCGGCGGCGGCTTCTGGCGCCCCTATCGCACTGGGCCGGCACCGGCGGCGCCGGCGGCTGGATGAGCGCCCGGACCTTGATTTTGCGCCATTGCACACGGTCGCAGGCCGGACCCCGGCCGGTTGGGGGATGGCCGATTGTCGCGCCTTGCCCGTGCGGCCGCCGCCGTGCCGCGGCGCGGCAAAGGGCTTGCATGGAGGACGCGCCTGCCCCCTTGCGCGGGCGGCACGCCGAACGGGGTTCGGCGGAGAGCGGCGCCTTCGAGCCCACGAAGGTGCGCCCCTGCTCGCGCCCGTCTGAGACCGTCTGAGAGTTGTGTGCTGAACCGGAGACTTTTTTGATGACTGCGATCGAGAACACCCCCCTGGGCCGGCTGGATAAAGAGGGGCGCCTCCTGAATGCCGTGCTCAAGCAGCCGACCAAGCCCGGCCGCTTCGACTTCCGCGGCGACATCGCCCTGAAGTGGCAGCAGCAGATGGCCGACGAGAAGCGTCCGCCGGAATACACCATGGAGCAGGTCATCACCTTCGTGGAGGAGGGCAAGCCCACCATTCCCGTGCTGGCCGGCTACCTGCAGAATTTCGCCTTCCTCTCGGACGTGGCGGACGTGCTGGGCGACGCGCTTGCCCCCGACGGCAAGTACTTCATCTTCTGCAACAACATCGACCTTCTCGCGAAGTATCGCGTCACGTATGGCGAAAAGACTTTCTACGTCCTGCCCTGCGATGAATCCACCGTGTGGAAGGAGATGACCGACCTGCTCAGCATCGACAAGAATGATGTCAAGAAGCTGGACACGGCCGGCAAGACCGACAAGGTGCTCGATGCCGCCCTGGGCTGGCACGAGGACTACGAGACCATCACCTATGAAAAGGGCGTCTCCATCATGGAGCCGGTGAAGAACCGGAACGCGAACCGCCCGGTCTGATCTTCCAAGACCCTGAACCGGGCCCTCGGCGGAATTACCGCGGGGGCCCGGAGCGTTGGTAAGTTAGTGTGCCGGAACCTCCGGACATCCGGGTTCCGGCGCCGGGAGCGCCGGACACCGGGAGCCTTGGACACCAGAAGTCCCCGGGCCAAGTATCGGCAATGTCCCGATCTCAGGTCATGCCGGGAAACGGGCCGTCTTGCGAAACAGACGCCCCCCTTCCCCGCGACGATGGGCCCGGCGTCACATTCCAACCAAAGCGGCTCCGGACGCCCCCCACAGGGGATGCGGGCGGGGGTGCGGGCCAGACGACCCGCCTCCCCCGAGGTCGCAGTCAGACGCCGCCGCCCTCGTCGGAGCACGAGGTGATTTCCTCATCCTCGTCCTCTTCCTCCTCGGCCAGCGTCACACCCGTCACGCAGATGTCGTTGTCGATGACGCTCAGGGCCACCGAGGTCAGGCTGCGGCCCTTGCAGGGCCCGTCGATGCACACGCCGGTGCCCAGCTCGAACAGGGCGCCGTGCTTGCCGCACATGAGGCGGATGCCGTTGGGATCCAGGAACTGGTTGCGCTCCCAGTCCAGCTTCACCCCGTCATGCGGGCACAGGTTGACATAGCCGAACACCTGCCGGCCCCAGCGGACGACAATCAGGTTGAACGGCTTCTCGACGCCGTCCTCGACCTTCATCAGCTCGAAGCCGCGCGCGCGCTGGCTCGGAATGTCGCTCATGGAGCAGACGACGTAGGCGGTGCCGACCTCGGGCACGTTTTCTTCCGCGATGCTCGGTTCCATCTTGTCCTCGTTCACGATGCACTCGTCAGGATCGGGCCCTTGCGGGGGCCGGCGCCGGGGGGAAGGGCGTTGCCCGCCTCTGCCTTGGCGAGCAGGCGGCGGTTGGCGGCGAGGCAGAAGTCGCGCCAGGCGGCCGCCACGTCGCGCAGGATGGTCTGCACATAGTCCTTCGACAGATGATGCTCGCCGGGGAAATTGGACAGGGCGCAGGACGTGCGGTTGAAGGCGATGATATCGTCCAGCAGGGTCTGGATGAAGTCGCGGAACGGCAGCTGCACGTCGCTCATCAGGGCCGAGCGGCCCTTCTCCACCGGCACGTCGCGCATGTCGAAGGGCAGCGTGTCCAGCATGTCCGCGGCGCGCTCGTAGATGTCCTCGATGGCGCCCAGCATGGCCAGCTGGGTCAGCTGATCCCGCTGCTGCGAGGCCAGCGCCCAGTTGAGCCGCACCCGATAGGCCTCGAAGGCCGCATCGTTCAGTGTCGCGACCCAGGCGGAGAAGCGCGCCAGACTGGCCGCGTTCACCGAGAGCCCCTCGGGCAGAGCCACCTCGTCGTCCTCCGCCCGCGCGCGGGCGAGCGCCCGGTCGATGCGCCGCGCCGCCTCCAGCGCGCCCTCCAGATAGCCCGCGCCCTGGGTCGCGGTTTCCGAGCCGCCCAGATAGAGCCGCCCGTCCCACAGGGGCCGGCGCAGCAGCGGATTGGAGAAGGCCACATGCTCGCCCTGCGGCTCGGCGCGGTCACGGGCGGAGCAGGTGAAGGGCTCCAGCGCCCAGTCCTGGTAGTGCTGCTCGGCGCCCTCGGCGGCGCTGCCGAACACCTGCGCCATCTGGCTGTCCATGAGCATGGGCAGGCCGACGACGAAGGCCTCCCTCAGGTCCGGCGGGAAGCTCAGGAAGCCGCCCAGCGCCGCCTTGGTGCCGGTGGCGTCGCAGGCGTCGAAGATCTCGCCCACCACCGCCTGTTCGTGGGTGACGAAGGCGTTGCCCGACTGGCCCGCATCCCGCCAGAACGGCGCGGCAAAGGCCATCACCACCTTCGCCTGGGCCGCCATCCAGGTGGGGGCCGCGCCCATGGCGTCGCGGGTGGCCGCATCGAGATCCGGCGAGAACCGCACGGTTTCCGCCACGAGGCGCGGCGGCAGCGCGATCACCACATGCCGGGCTTCGACGGTGAGGAAGGCGTCGTCCACGCGGAAGGTGAGCACCACATGGTCGCCCATGTCCTCCACCTTCTGCAGCACATGGCCGAGCCGGATGTCCTCGTCGCCCAGGCCGTCGGCGAGCGTCGCGACCATCCGCGCCATGCCGCCGGCGACGCGCCGCGCCCCGCCGTGGACCTGCTGGGCGAAACCCTGGGGACCCTTGTCCGCCTCGGTCAGGTGGAGCACCGCCCCCTCGTCGTGCTGGGCGAAGCTGGACAGGCCGAGGTCCGACACGAAGGCGGTGATGAGCGGCTGGGTGTCGGGCCAGAACCAGGTGGGGCCGAGATCCAGCGCCTCGCCGGTGGTGGCCGGGACTGCGGAGAGGATGCGGCCGCCGAGACGGGCGCGCGCCTCGAACAGGGTCAGGCTGCGCTCTGCCTTCTTGAGGGAACGCGCCAGGACGAGGCCGCACAGCCCGCCCCCGATGATCGCTGTGTCCAGCATGGATTCAGATCCCCTGCGTGTCGCCTTTTTGGAGCCCTTGCAAGATTCGCGCACAGCCGGAATGGGCCGGTTTGTGGCGCCGGCGGCGGGGTCCACGTCGGATTTCCCGCGACGTGCGACGCATTTCCGACAAGCCCGCGACGACCTCCGACATGGCCGCCGGCGGCAACGCCCGGCCGGGGAACCGCTTGCGGACAAGGCTTTGCGGCCTTTGACTGGTACGTGGGAAGGGGGCGCCAGGGACGCCCCCGGGATTGGCACGAAAATTGATCAACCAGGGCGACCCGTACGTCACACCTGATTGTCTAGTGGAGATTGCCATGATCGTCGCGTCGGAATTCGCCACCCGCTCCCTCGAGGAGATCAAGGAGCTGCTGGCGGGCGGCACCCTGACCGTTTATTCCGTGGCCCGTCCCGTGAGCGCCGACCATGCGGTGGACCGCAGCGGCAAGCTCGTTGCCTTCACCTTCGCCACGCCGGCCTTCGCCACCCCGTCCGAGGACGGCTCCGAGGTGCCGAGCTTCGTGGCCGAAACCGTCAATGCCAGCGACGTGGGCACCCCCGGCTTCGCCCGCGCGGTGACCGCCGACGGCAAGGTCGTCGCCGACTTCTCCGCCGGCCCCGGCGACCGCGAGATCAAGTTCTCGGAAGTGTCCTTCTCCGCCAACGCGCCGGTGAAGGTGGCGAAGTTCAAGTTCAACCCGGAAGGCGGCTGGCCCGAGCGCGTCGATTACTATGACGCCCACCCGCGCCCCGGCTTCAGCCTGCCCAAGGTCCGCTGAACCGACTGCGGATCGCGCGCAGCGCTCCGTTCCGCTCCAGGATCGTCTGCCGGGTGTCTGGCCCGGCAGACATGGAAAGTACCCGATGTCCGAACCTCGACAGGGAGAGACTTGCGTCATGTCCACCGTTCTTCCCGGACCGTTGGTGAGCACCGAATGGCTGGCCGAGCATCTCGAAGCGCCGGACGTGAAGATCCTGGACTGCACCTGGCTGCATGAAAGCAGCAACATGGACGGGCGCACCCAGTATCGCGGGCGCCACCTCCCGGGCTCGGTTCATTTTGACATCGACCATGTGGCGGACAAGAGCAATCCCCTCCCCCACATGATTCCGCCTGCGGCGGAGTTCGCCAAGAAGGTCGGCCTGCTCGGCATCGCCAACGGCGACAAGATCGTGGTCTACGATCGCCTGTGCGGCGGCGCGGCCGCGGCGCGGGTGTGGTGGATGTTCCGCATCTTCGGCTACGACGACGTGGCTGTGCTGGACGGCGGCTACGGCAAGTGGGTGAAGGAGAAGAAGCCCTCCGACATGTCGCCCGTGCGGCCGGAGCCCAAGACCTTCACCGCCACCTTCAATCCCGCCCTGGTGCGCAATCTGGGCGACATGCTGGCCAATGTCGCCGGCAAGGCGGACCAGGTGGTCGACGCGCGCGGCCCGGCCAAGTTCGCCGGCACCCAGGACGACGTCTTCCCGGTGAAGAAGAAGGGCCACATCCCCGGCTCGGTCAACCTGCCGTGGGGCGATCTCATCGTCGAGGAGAGCGGTGAGATGATCCAGCCCGACGCGCTGGCGGCCCGCTTCGCGGCGGTCGGGATCGACATCGCCAAGCCCGTGGTTGCCACCTGCGCCTCCGGCACCATCTCCGCGGTGGTGCTGCTGGCCCTGTTCATCCTCGGCAACACCACAGCCGCGCTCTATGACGGCTCATGGGCCGAATGGGGCCTCGCCGAGGACACGCCGGCGGCCGCCGCGGCCTGACGGGAGACACCCATGGCCGACCTTCTGCCCCTCATCAGCGACGGCGAGGAATTCACGCTCCTCGCCGCCGACGACAACACGCATTTCGTGCTCCGCTTCAAGCCGGACGGCCTCACCGCGGATCTTTCCGGAGAGGACGCCGAGCGCTTTCGCGGCGATTATGAAACCGTGAAGTCTCAATTTCCGGACTGGAGTTCGGATCAGGTACTGGCGCAGCTCTGGGACCAGGGCGGTTACAGTTGGCTCGCAGCTCAGGACGGGTGACTTAAAATGGCTACCACGCTCATCAAGACCACTTCGGACGGGCGCAAGCTCGAAGTTTCGGGCCTCGCCATCCTCCTCGACGGTCAGCTCGAATCCTTCGACCTCACCGAGATCAAGCTTCATCCCAACTGCCGGAAGATCTGGTCGGTCCACCCGGAGGCGACCCACCTCGCCGGCCGCGTGACCCTGACCAAGGAAGAGGCCGACCTGGTGGAAAAGGCCTTCAAGGAGGCCGAGGCCGAGATCCTCGCCAGCCCCGCCGCCATCAACGAGCGCTTCCGCATCGCCATGATGTGGCGCGCCCGCAGCGAAGGCATCGAGTGACGGCAGGCCCACCGCCCGTTGCCTGCCTGCCTATCGAAGCCCGGCCCGATCCTCGGCGCCGGGCTTTTTCGTCGGGCAGGACCGTGATGCCATATCCACCGCTGGTCTTCGCCTGGACGACGCGCGATGGCCCATGGAACGGGATCGGCGCATGACGCCCCACCGTCCAGCCGCAAGAATGCGCAAACCTCTCCGCCGCCGCAGTGTGTGAGCCGCAACACCTCGAAGCCCATCTGGAGCATTTTCGAGCGAAGTGGATACCGGTTCGCGTGAAAAAGCACGTTATATCAATATATTATGGTGCTTGCCGTGGGCCGGGGCGAGATGAAAGCGCTCGAGACCGTCGCGATGACCATCATGCCCGGGTTTATTCCCACCGGGGCGCATGGCGAGCCTGCATGTCTTGGAAAAAAGCCTATCTCCCAGGCACGCCGGCGCCGCGCGGCTGGGGAGCGTGAGATTGGACAGTGATCCCTGACAGAAGACGCAACACAACGGCAGCCCTGCGCGACGCGGCGTCGGATCGAAGCCTTCGATGGCTTCGGCGCTATTCGGCAGCCTCGGGCAGAGTTTCCGAGCGCATTTGACCGAGCGATGCGTTGGCATTGGCGGCGGTTTGGGGGGCGGCATTGCCGTTGCGGGCGAGGCGCGATTCCCCGTCCTCCGCGCCGAAGCAGACGTGGAATTCGTCGCAATCCGAGCACACCGGCGCGGCGCACAGGGTAAAGCCCTCCGAGCCGCACACCATGCGGTAGAGAAACTTCTTCCACTTCATGTCTTGTCGGTTCTTCAGCGCCAACGGTGCGAACCGCCGCGTCATCAGCTCACGCAATTCCTGACGGTCCCGCAGCCCCAGGTCCTGCCACAGGTGGTGGGGCGACTGGCAACGCCGTGCGATCATGGCGATGAAATGGTTTTGCAGTCGCCCGGCATCGGACGAATAGATGCCGAGAATGTCGCGGACAGACTGCTCTTCCGCCTCGACCGCGATGGCACGCACGTCCACCCGCCCATCGAGCGCATCCACCGCCGCTGGAAACAGGATACGGGCGAGATCAAGGAAGGCGGCCTTGTCGAGGCCCAGCGCCTCCAGGCAATCGCGCCCACCCTCCTCCGCCTCGGAAAAGGCGATAGCGGCAATGGAGGCGGCAACATGAACGTCGAAAGGGTCGCCGGCCGAAGAGGTCGATGAAGCAATCAACCAGTCATAGACCTCTTCGGCGACCATGGCCCCACTCCCTATACCAACGGCCCCGGTCTATGACCGATGCCGAGAGGGTATCGCTCAGGCGATGCGCGGACTTGCGACCAACGCCACCGGTCTTCGGCCGGTGGCTTACGGATTTCGCTCAAGCGCCCCGCCCGCCTCTGCCGAAGGCCGACGAGCAAAGCTCATCATCCTTCGGCAAAAGAACCAGTCCCGCTACCGGGCCCGGCATTCAGGCTGCGGCCTGGTCGTGCCCGTGAACCTGGCAATTGGCCGGGCAGACACGTGCACATGCACCGCAACCGATGCAGGCGCCCGTGTCGTTCATGACCATCACCTTCTTCTCGACCTCTTCGTCCTCGTCATCATCGAGGGAGACGACTTCGCCATCCTCGTTGATGCCCTTGAGCGTCATGACGTCCCGGCCGCAGACCTTGAAGCAGCGCCCGCAACCGATGCACTTTTCTGCGTCGATATCGAGCAAATAGTCTGGCTGCCAGGCTCGACCATCTCGGGTTTCCGTTGACATATCGAAAAAGCCTTCAGGTTAGGCGGCCTCAAGTGCTTTCAGGTCCGCTCGCTTCTTTTCCAGCTCAGCGAAGGCGCTATGCGCCCTCTTGGCCACATCCATGATCGTCTCCCAGCTGATGGGGAGTTCCTCGGACAGATCGTGGAGGTCCATTTTTGCCTGTGTCGCCTTGGCGGACAGCTTCTTGATTTCGGCCTTGAGTTCTTCCACGTCGCTCATGGGTCCACCTGATCTTCAGTAGTTGGCCACTTCGGGGAACTTTCGGATCATCTCGACGCCCGAGGCAACGAACTTCGTTCCCTCTTCGCCGAGCTTGCCGAGATTGTCGAAACCGTAGCGGTGAACGTCCCGCAGCTGCTTGTTGACCACGATCAGGCGCCCGCCGATGAGCACCATGCGGCCGAAGCCTTCGTGGCTCATCTTCAGCATGGGCGTGATCATCACCTTGGTCTCGCGCTCGATCATGAGGCACACGGCGTTGAAGAACAGCTCCATGCGCCAGATGGTCTCGGGATCAGGATCGCCGATGATGGGCAGGGCGCGGCGCGCCTCCTTGTCGACGATATAATCGGCAATCAGATCGAGATCCGCCTTGCCTTCCCACGCGCCGTGGGTGTCCTGGGCGCGCCAGACCTTGATGAGTTCCTTGACGAACGGATTGTCTTCTGCCGACACCGGTTCGATCACTTGCGCTGCTTCGGACATGTCCATCCTCATTCATCAAAATCGAAAGTACGTTCCTGGCCCTTCGACATCACCTTGCGCAGCCAGGGCGGCGGGGTTCCGCGGAGCACCGTGGCCAGCTTCTCGATGAGATCTTCGATCTCCTCGGGCTGGTTCACCTTCATGGGGTGGATGTTGTTCGCCACCACCCGCGCCGCGCCGGAGCCGCCGATGGCAGCCACATAGAGGATCGCGCAGTCCTTGATCGCCTCGATCTTCGGGGCGAGCTTGTCCTCATTGCCATCTTCCTTCAGGTCGCCGTCGAATTCGATGGCTTCCACGAAATGATGACTTTCCGGACCCACCTCGTAGATGGCGATGTTCTTCGCCCACCCGAAATGGGCATCGACCCGTTTGAGGTCCTGGGTTGCAAATGCGACTTTCATGGGAGGGTGCGCCTCTGCTCGTTCTTAGTGGTGGGCCGTACTCACGGCGGTGCCGTGGGTGGGCGTCGCCGCCGGGGCATGGGACTGGCCGTGACCGTCCTTGTCCCACGGATTCTTCCAGGTGTCCGGCGTCACCTCGTGGTTCGCCTCGTGGTCGGCGATGCAGAGGTTCGCAAGGGTGAAGATCAGCTCGCGGGTGCCACGATAGCCGGCAAACATCCGGTGCCCGGCGCCGATGCGATCGAACATGGGAATGCCGATGCGGTGGAACGGAATGTTCAGGCGTTCCGCCGCCTGCCGACCGTGGGAATGCGTCAGCAGCAGGTCGCAGCCGCGCTCCTTGGCCAGCGTCTCCAGGTCCTCGAGATCGCCGAGCAGAACCTCTTCAGCCGGCAGCTTCTCGAACACCGGCGACTGGGTGGTGGTGACAGCGGTGGTGATGTGCGTGCCCATCTCGTGGAGCATGGACGCCACGTCGAACAGCAGGTCCGGCTCGGCGCCGATGGCGAGCTTGCGCCCGCCCAGATGGAAGTGGGCGTCCAGCATGGCATCCACCAGCTGGCCACGCTGCCGGCGATACTTCTTCGGCACTTCGCGCCCCGAGATTTCGCTCAGGAACATGAAGAATTCATCATTGGGCCCGAGCCCGCACAGCCGCTCGAACAGGCGATACGGAACCCCGGTCTTCTTCTCCATGGCCTCGGCCGCCCGGCGCATCTGCGCCCCGATGGCGATGGTCCACGACGCTCCACCCATGGTGGCAATCTCTTCCACGCCGATGCCGCCGATGGTGGTGGGGGTGAAGTCGTCCGGGATGTGCCCGTCCAGCGAACCGGCCAGATCCGGCAGGAAAAGGGGCTCCAGGCCGAAATCCTCGAAGATGGTGCGCAGCTCGTCGAGGTCGCCCGGCTGGAGGTGCGAGCCCGGCAGCACGTTAATGCGCCGGGGGTCGCGCTTGGCATCGGGCTCCGGCGTCTTCACCAGCACTTCGACCATCTTGGCGACCGTCTTCTCCCAGCCGTCCTGGAAGGCGTCCTTGAAGTCGGGCGTCGAGACATAGACCATGGGGAAGTCCGCAAGCTGCGGATACTTGGCGCGGATCAGCTTGATGTAGCCGTCCACGTCGTCGCCCTTGGTCTCGGTGACGCCGGTGGAGCAGATGCCGATGATCTCGGGCTTGGTCCGGTTGTAGATGTTGAGGACCGCCTGCTCCACATTGTCGAGCCCGCCGAGCACGGTGGCGACCTCGCTCATGGCGGTGGTCTGCAGCGGGATCGCCTCCTTGAAGTGGCGCACGAACAGCACCAGGCCGAACGAGGTGCACCCCTGCGAGCCGTGCAGCAGCGGCATGGCGCCGCGAAGCCCCATGAAGGCGAGCGCGCCGCCGATGGGCTGGCTCATCTTCAGCGGATTGACCGCGCAGGCTTTCTTGCCCGTGACGAATTTCGCCATGCCGGCCTCCTATTCCGCAGCCACGAGAGTGGCCGGGGCGTTGGCGTTCGCCGTCGCGGCATCCAGCATGTCCTCGATGCGCTCGGCACAACCGCCGCAGCCGCCCGTGGCCTTGGTCTGCGCCTTCACCTCAGCGAGGTTGCCCGCGCCGGCATGGATGGCATCCTCGATGGTGCCCACGTCCACGCTCATGCAGTTGCAGACCTTCTTGGCGCGCCGCTTGGCCTCGGCCGCCACCGGATCAAGCTCAGGCTCTTCCGCGGGCACCAGACCCCTGGCCTCGAAGATCTCCTCGATGCGACCGCTGCAGGCGCCGCAGCCGCCGGAGGCATTGGTGTGGGTCTTCACGCCTTCCACGGTGGTCAGACCATGGGCCACGATGGCGTCCTCGATGGTGCCGAGATCGACGCTCTTGCAGTTGCAGATCTTCTTGGCCCGGCGCGCCTTCTCGGCAGCGACCGGATCGGCGGCGAGCGCGGCGGCTTCCGCCTCCATCTCGGCGATGGCGCGGTTCTGCCAGTTGTTGGCGGGATTGTCCCACGGGGCCGGCTTGCGCACCTGCTCCCAGATGGGGTTGTAGAGCGCCTTGTCGATCTCCTCCACCAGCTTCACCATGCCCACATAGCCCATATAGGCGTGGTGGCGCTCCTGGTTGATGTCGAGCCACGGCATGGAGGCCTTGAGCGCGATGAACTGCGAGCGGCCACCCGAAAGCATGATGTCGGCCTTCGCGTCCTTCAGCATCTTGTACATTTCGCGGGGCGTCATATCGTCGATCATGTGGGCGTCCTGCCCCATGAGTTCCTTGATGCGCTCCTTGTCCTCGCGGGTGGACTTCTTGACGGAGGTGCCCACCAGTTCGAGGCCGGCTTCCTGCAGCGCCGCCACCACCGACCAGGACTTCACGCCGCCGGTGATCAGCAGCACCTTCTTGTCCTTGAAGCGGGGCTTGTACTTGGCGATGGCCGCCCAGGCGTTTGCCTCTTCGCGCTCGATGATGGCTTCGGTGCGGTCCATCAGTTCCGGATCGGCGCCGCGCTCGATGAGCATGCGGGCGATCTCACGGAGTGAATCGGACGAATCCTGGATGCCGTAGAACGAACCCTCGAAGAAGGGAATGTCGTAGCGCTCCTCCATCTTGCGGGCCACGTTGATCATGGCCTTGGAGCACACCATCATCGCCGCCTTGGCGCGGTGCGAGGAGGCCACGTCCTTGTAGCGTCCGTCGCCGGAGATGCAGGCCATGATGCGGATGCCCAGCTCGTCGAGCAGCGGCTTCACCTGCCACAACTCACCGGACAGATTGTATTCGCCGATGATGTTGAGGTCGTAAGGAGTGGTGTATTCCGGCTCCTCGGTGCCGATGACGTGCTGGAGGATGGCCTCGCCGGCGAGTTTGTTGCCGAGATTCTTCGGACCCACGAAACCGGGCGAGTTCACCGGGATCACCGGCGTGCCGAACTTCTCCTTCGCCGCCTTGCAGACCGCGTCGATGTCGTCGCCGATCATGGCGGGCACGCAGGTCTGGTAGACGAAGACGGCGGGCGGATTGTACTTCTCGATGATTTCCTTGATAGACTTGAACAGGCGCTTCTCGCCGCCGAACACCACGTCGGTCTCGTTGATGTCGGTGGTGAAGCCCGTGCGCCAGATCTGCGATCCGGACGACTTCGCGCCGCGATTGTCCCAGCTGTTGCCCTCGCAGGCGATGGGGCCGTGCACGAGATGGGCGACGTCGGTCAGGGGCTGAAGAGCGATCTTGGCGCCATCAAAGGCACAGCCGCCGGCGGCGCCGCCGGGCTGAAGCTGCTTGGTGCACCCCTTCTTCTTCTCCGCCTCCGATTTGTTCTGGTTCTTCGCGCAGCTTGGCTCGTTGAAGACTTCCTGGATCGTGGCGGAAACGGAGCTCATGGATCTCTCCTTCGAGAAGCGGGCTGTGTAAAGATCAGAACTTCCGAAAAGGGCTGCTCCCGTTCGGGCCGGCCCGGGCGGGGCCCCGGGCCGGATCGATTGTCGTCAGACTTCTGCGATCAACGGATGATGTCGAACGAGTAGTCGGTCTTGGCGGGGACGATGGTGTTCTGGTCGATGGTGTCGAAGATCTTGTCCAGGATCCACACCAGAACGTTCATGCCGCCCTGATAGCCCCACACCGGGTAGCGGTGGTGGTGGTGACGGTCGAACACCGGGAAGCCGATGCGGATCAGCGGGGTGCCGGTGTCGCGCTCGAGATACTTGCCGTAGGTGTTGCCGATCAGGAAGTCCACCGGCTCGGTGAAGAGCAGCGAACGCATGTGCCAGAGGTCACGCCCGGGATAGACGTTGCAGTTCTGGCCGAACGGCGACGAGTCGAACAGCTCCTGCACCTTGTCGGCCCACTTCTTGTTGCCGTTGGTGGCAAGCACGTGGGTCGGCTCCGCGCCGAGCTCGAGCAGGAAGGCGGCCAGGCCGAGGCACAGGTCCGGATCGCCGTAGATGGCGAACTTCTTGCCGTGGATGTGGGCGTTGGAGTCCGCGATGGCGTCAACCAGGCGGCCGCGCTCCTTGGCGAGCTCTTCCGGGATCGGCTTCCCGGTGATGCGGGAGATCGCCATCAGGAACTCGTCGGTGCCCTTCACGCCCACGGGGTGGTTGAAGGCAACCACTTCCTGGCCGTGGTTGGCGATGAGGGGCAGGGTCTTCTCGGTGCAGTATTCCTGCATGGAGATGGTGGCCTTGGCGTGCAGCGCGTTGGCCGCCTCTTCCAGGGTGGTGCCGCCGTCATACATGCGGAATTCGCCGTCGGTGGGGGTGTCCCACACTTCGGAATTGTCGGCGAGGATGGTGTATTCCACATCCATCAGGCCGAACAGGCGCTTGACTTCACGCAGGTTGCCGACGGTGTAGCCGTCAAAGCCGCCGATGAAGTTGATCTTCTCGTTCGGGACGCGCTCGAGCTTCGGCGCGGTGCCGGCCTTGCCGTCCCAGAAGTGCTCGAAGATGCCCTTCATCACGTTGTCGTAGCCGGTGATGTGGCTGCCGACGAACGCCGGGGTATGGGCGAAGGGAACGTCGTATTCCTGGGGAACCGAGCCCTTTTCCTTGGCCGTCTTGATGAAGGCGTTCAGGTCGTCACCGATGACTTCCGCCATGCAGGTGGTGGACACCGAGATCATCTTCGGCTTGTACATGCTGTAGGTGTTGGCGAGGCCGTCGATCATGTTGTTGAGGCCGCCGAACACCGCCGCGTCTTCCGTCATGGAAGAGGACACGCAGGAGCTGGGCTCCTTGAAGTGCCGCGAGAAGTGCGAGCGATAGTAAGCGACGCAACCCTGCGAGCCATGCACGAAGGGAATGGTCTCTTCGAAGCCCACGGCGGCGAACACCGCGCCGAGCGGCTGGCAGGCCTTGGCCGGGTTCACGGTGAGAGCTTCGCGGGCGAAGTTCTTTTCCTTGTACTCGGGCGTCTTGGCCCACTCGCGAACTCGCTCGACTTCGGCCGGGTCGCGGGGGTTCTCGAACAGCTTCTTCTTGTTGGCCAGCATCTGCTGGTACTCAGGACCGCGGAACAGCTCGAAGTGATCGAGCACGTTATCTGCATTCTGTGGCATCTCGAACCCCTATGGGTGGGTCAATGGGATCAAGCCCGCCAGGTGCCCCTCCCCGAAAAGGGGAGGGGCTTCGGGCTCAGGCGGTCACTCGGCTGCGAGCAGGCCGGGCTGCGCGGGAGCCTGCTTCCACGGAGCCTTGGTCATCTTCCAGACGGGGGAGTTGATGGCCATGTCCATGTCGCGGGCGAAGATGGCGAAGCCGTCATAGCCGTGATACGGGCCGGAATAATCCCAGGAGTGCATCTGCCGGAACGGCACACCCATCTTCTGGAACACGTACTTTTCCTTGATGCCCGAGCCGACGAGATCGGGCTGGACCTTCTCGACGAACTTCTCGAACTCATAGCCGGTCACGTCGTCATAGATGATCGTGCCATCCTTGACGTAGTGCTGGGCCGTGCGCTGATAGTCGTCGTTGTGGCCGAACTCGTAACCCGTGCCGACCACTTCCATGCCGAGGTCTTCGTAGGCGCCGATCACGTGACGGGGACGCAGGCCGCCCACGTACAGCATGACGGTCTTGCCCTCGAGGCGCGGACGGTACTTGGCAATGACTGCGTCCATGAGGGGCTGGTACTTGGCGATGACGCGCTCGGCGCCTTCCTTGATCTTGTCGTCGAAGTAGCCGGCGATCTTGCGCAGCGACTCAGCGATCTTGGACGGGCCGAAGAAGTTGTACTCGCACCACGGGATACCGAACTTCTCTTCCATGTGGCGGGAGATGTAGTTCATGGAGCGGTAGCAGTGCAGGACGTTCAGCTTCGCCTTCGGGGTCGCCTCGAGCTCGGCAAGCGAGCCGTCGCCGGACCACTGGGCGATCACGCGCAGGCCCATTTCCTCGAGCAGGATGCGCGAAGACCAGGCGTCGCCGCCGATGTTGTAGTCGCCGATGATGGCGACGTCATACGGGGACGGATCGAAGCGGGGGGCCGCATTCGGGTCCATCTTGTCGAACACCCAGTCCCGGATCGCATCGTTGGCGATGTGATGGCCGAGCGACTGGGACACACCGCGGAAGCCCTCGCAGCGGACCGGCACGATGGTCTTGTTGTCGTATTCCTTGGACTTCGCCTTGGAAACGGCTTCGATGTCGTCGCCGATGAGGCCGATCGGGCACTCGGACTGGACAGTGATGCCGTTGTTGAGCGGGAACAGGTCCTGGATTTCGTCCATGATCTTGGCGAGCTTCTTGTCGCCGCCGAAGACGATGTCCTTTTCCTGGAAGTCCGAGGTGAACTGCATCGTCACGAAGGTGTCGATACCGGTCGTGCCGATGTAATAGTTGCGGCGGGCGGCCCAGCTGTACTGGCCGCAGCCCACCGGGCCGTGGGAGATGTGGATCATGTCCTTGATGGGACCCCACACCACGCCCTTGGAACCGGCATACGCGCAGCCGCGGATCGTCATCACGCCCGGGATGGACTTGATGTTCGACTTCACGCCGCAATCGGACTTGCCGGATTCGTGGACGTTGAGATGCTTCGCGCGGCGCTTCGCGGTCTTCTCGGGATAAACCTTGAGAACTTCCGCGATGATCTCTTTGTTACGCGCCTTGATTTCAGCAACGCTTTGCGGTTGGGCCAAGCTCATTTCGCAATCTCGCTCTCGTTTTGGATGCCGGATGAAGGCCGACCCCGCAATAGGGGCCGGCCTCGCTGCGTCAGCCTCAGGCGGTGAGCTCGGCGGCGGTCTTGCCGACCTGGCTCTCGTCCACGGCCTTCATGATGCCGTGCTCCATCAGCATGTCCTCGAGCTCGTCCATGGTGATGGGGGTCGGGATGATGC
>NZ_JAIVFO010000289.1 GCF_029991245.1 Xanthobacter autotrophicus | reverse complement strand
GTCGAAGAAGACGGTCTCGTTCTCGCCCTGCAGGCGGATGTCGAAGCGGTAGGTGGCGATGGCGTCCACCTCGCCGCGCAGGCCCACGAGGGTGTCGCGCCGCCCGACGTGCTCGATGGACTTCAGCACCGGATCGCCGGCATTCGCCGCAGCCTCGTCGGAGAAATACATGCGGGTGTGCAGGTGGATATTGATGCCGCGGGCGAAGATGAGCAGGCACACGTGGGGTGCCTGCGGCCGCCCGTCGCGCCAGGGCAGCACGCCGGGCCGGATGGTGTCGAAGCTCCATTCCCCGGTGGCAAAGTCGGCTGCGGCGCGGCCGAAGCCAAGGAAGTCCGGATTATCGTGGCGGCCGTCGCCGTCCGCCTGCCACAGTTCCACCAGCGCGTCCTTCACCGGGTGGCCCGAGCCGTCCCACACCACGCCGGTGATGCGGATGCGCTCGCCCGGCACGCTGCCGGAGGCGAGGATGGACAGGTTCTCCTGGGTGCGCACGGGCAGGCCCGCCACCGCCGGCATTGTGCCGATATGCACGTAGGGACCGCCGGTCTGCGACGGCGTTTCCTTGAGGTATTCGACCGGCATCAGTGCCCCTCCCTCTTGTTCTCGAAGAACGTCTGCCGGCGCCCGCGCAGCACGATGTCGAAGCGGTAGGCCAGCGCGTCGAACGGCATCTGCTGGCCCATGTCGAGGCGGGCGACCAGCCGGTCGATGGCGGCCTTGTCGGGAATGGTATTGACGATGGGGCACAGCGGGATCAGCGGGTCGCCCTCGAAATAGAGCTGGGAAATCAGCCGCTGCACGAAGGCTTCGCCGAACACGGAAAAATGGATGTGCGCCGGGCGCCAGTCGGAGCCGTTGTTGCGCCACGGATAGGGGCCGGGGCGCACGGTGCGGAAGGCGTAGCGGCCCTCGGAATCAGTCAGGCAGCGCCCGACGCCGCCGAAGTTGGGATCGAGCGGGGCGAGATAGCTGTCGTTCTTGTGGCGGTAGCGCCCGCCGGCATTGGCCTGCCACACCTCGATGAGGGTGTCGGGCACCGGACGGCCGCTCTCGTCGAGCACCCGGCCATGCACCACGATGCGCTCACCGATGGCCTCGCCATCCTTTGAAAAATTGCGGATGAGGTCATTGTCGAGGGGATCGAGGCCGGAGCGCGGAAAGATGGGGCCGGCCTTCTCGCCGATGCCCTGCTCCAGCGACACCAGCGCGCAGCGCGGCGAGCGCAGCACGCTCGTCTTGTAGCCGGGGGTGAAGGCGGGCGGATGCCAGCCTCGGTCCCGGCGCATGAAATCGCCCGTCTCAACCATGGTTTTCTCCCTGAGCGTCGCCGTCGGTACGCGCTTGCGCGTAGACCTCCCTGGCGATCTTGTAGGCGCGGTTCGCCGCCGGCACGCCGGCATAGACCGCCACATGCATGAGCGCCTCCGCCACATCTTCGGCGCTGGCGCCGGTGTTGCGGGTGGCGCGCACGTGCATGGCCACTTCCTCGTCGTGGCCGAGCGCCGCGAGCAGCGCGATGGTGATCATGGACCGCTCGCGCCGCGTCAGCCCCGGCCGCGACCACACCGAACCCCAGGCGCCCTCGGTGATGAAGGTCTGGAAGCCGGCATCGAA
>NZ_JAIVFO010000288.1 GCF_029991245.1 Xanthobacter autotrophicus | reverse complement strand
GTGCCCCTGCCCGAGGCCGGCATCCCCCCCACCCCGCGCTCCGGCATCGCGTCAGGCCCCAATACCCATGCCGGCCCGGCGCAGGAAGGCGGCCGCACCCAGGCGACGCCGGGCGCGAGCAGCTCCGGCAATGCCCCGACCGTGGACACCACCGGCTCGGTGACGCCGCGCTCCGGCACCGCGGCCGGTCCCAACACCCAGCACGGCCCCGCCCAGGAAGGCGGCCGCACCCAGGCCACCCCAGGCTCCAGCCGCTAAATACCCCGGCGGCAGCCGCTCAACAAAAAGCCCCGGAGCAGCGCTCCGGGGCTTTTCTCATCAGCGAAGGCGGGATGGCTCAGCCGCGGGTGCGGGCGCGCACCATGAAGTCGTCATAGGTGAACTCGACGATCTGCCACCACAGATAGGCGTTGTTGCGGAACGCCTTCATGTCTTCATAGACCTTCTTGAAGTCTTCGTTCTTGGCGGCGATCTCGTCGTAAAGCTGGTGCGATGTCTTGTACGCGGCATCCATCACGTCGTTGGGGTAGCGGCGCAGCTGGGTGCCGGCCTTCACCAGGTTCTGGATGGCCACGGGGTTCTTGGCATCATAGCTGGCGAGCATGCTCTCGTTGGCCTGTGCCATGGCGGCGGTGAGCGCCGCGCGGTAGGTCTTCGGCAATTCGGCCAGCTTCTCCTGGTTGACGAAGAAGTTCAGGGCCGCCGAGCCTTCCCACCAGCCGGGGAAATAGTAATACTGCGCCACCTTGTAGAGGCCGAGGCGCTCGTCGTCATAGGGGCCGACCCATTCGGCGGCGTCGATGGTGCCCTTTTCCAGCGCGGGATAGATGTCGCCGCCGGCGAGCTGCTGCGGCACCACGCCGAGCTTGGCCAGAACCTGCCCACCAATGCCGGCGATGCGCATCTTGAGGCCCTGCAGATCGGCCACCGTCTTGATTTCCTTGCGGAACCAGCCGCCCATCTGGCCGCCGGTATTGCCGCCGGGGAACATCACCACGCCGTACTTCTTGTAGAAGTCGTTCATCAGGGTCAGGCCGTTCCCGAACAGGAACCAGGCGTTGATCTGGCGCGCGTTGAGGCCGAACGGCACGGCGGTGCCGAAGCCGAAGGTGGGGTCCTTGCCCACATAATAATAGGAGGCCGAGTGGGACATCTCGACGGTCTTGTTCTGGGTGGCGTCCAGCGCCTGCAGGCCGGGGACGATCTCCCCCGCCGCGAACACCTGGATCTGGAACTTGCCGTCGGTCATGTCGGCCACCTGGCGCGCCATGAGTTCGCCGGCGCCATAGATGGTGTCCAGCGACTTGGGGAAGGAGGAGGCGCAGCGCCATTTCACGTCCGGCGCCGACTGGGCGATGGCCGGCATGGCGACGGCGGCGGACGCGGCAACGCCCGCACCCGCGGCGGTCAGGAAATCACGGCGTTTCATGGATGGCTCCCTAGACATCTTTAGCGGCGCAGCCTCTCGCAAGGGCCGGCATACCGCTGTTCTAGAGCACCCCATCACCAGCTGGCAACGCACGCCGGCGGGATCGCGGCCCGCCTTATCCTAAAGTCAAAGAAGCTTGGCTGCCGCGACTGGGTCCGCCCGTGAACCCTCTCCCGCTTGCGGGGGAGGGCAGGGTG
>NZ_JAIVFO010000287.1 GCF_029991245.1 Xanthobacter autotrophicus | reverse complement strand
CCTGATCGGGGCTCGGCATGGTTCTATCCGCAAACGCTCGAACGCGGCAGCGCAGCCGCCGCCTGCCCCGTCTCTATCCCATGGCCCCGCCCTCCGCCAGCGGGCACGGCGCGCCCGGGATGCAAGGCCCCCCGCTTGCCATTCGTCGAGGAAAGCCCGATGTGACAGGAAACGGGAGACCTCATGCTGCGGCGCATCATCCATATTACGCTGGATGCGTTCTGGACCTTCGCCGCCGATGACGGCTGGGCGATCGCGAGCCATATCGCCCTGTCCGCGCTCATGTCCCTGTTTCCCTTCCTGATCTTCGTGACGGCGCTGGCCGGCTTCCTCAACCTCCAGCCCCTGGCCAACGAGACCATCCAACTCATCCTGGAGACCTGGCCGCAGCAGGTGGCGGGACCCATCTCGCGCGAGATCTACAATGTGGTGAACCAGGTGCGCACCGACGTGCTCACCTATGGCGTGGTGCTCGCCATCTACTTCTCCTCCAACGGCATCGAGAGCCTGCGCATCGGCCTCAACCGCGCCTATGGGGTGAAGGAGATGCGCGCCTGGTACTGGCTGCGGCTGGAATCCATCGGCTACGTGCTGCTCGCCGCCGTCTCCATGCTGGCCTTGTCCTTCCTGGTGGTGCTGGGGCCGCTCATCTGGCAGGCGGCGGTGGCGCAGCTGCCGGCGATCGCGCCGTTCTCGGGTGCCATCACCCTGATCCGCTTCGGCGCCACCTCCATCATCCTGGTGGTGTCGCTGGTGGTGGCCCATCTGTGGTTGCCGGCGGGTCGGCGCTCCCTCGCCGAGGTGGCCCCGGGCATCCTCGTCACGCTGGTGCTGTGGCTGGTGGCGGCCACCGCCTTCGGCTTCTACCTCGCCGAATTCCCCGCCAATTATGTCACCACCTATGCCGGCCTCGCCTCGGTGATGATCGCCCTCGTCTTCCTGTACCTGACGGCGTCCATCTTCGTGTTCGGCGGCGAACTCAACGCCGCCATCAAGCGCAGCTTCTGCGGCACGCCGGCGACCGTCGGGAACGAAACCATCGCCCCGGCCGCCCCCGTGGAAGCGAAGCGGTGAGGGAGTGATGAGGGAGTTTTTGCCGGAGCTGCGGCCGGACGGGCGCCAGTCGGAGACGGCGCGCGCCGTGCAGCGCGGGGTGCTGCTGCACCTGGCGCTGGCGGGGCTGGCGGGCGTGCCGGAATTCGCGCTGGTGTCGGGCCGCCGGGCGGACATTCTCGCCCTCGGCCCCAAGGGCGAGATCACCATCATCGAGATCAAGTCATCGGTCGCGGATTTCCGCGCCGACGCCAAGTGGCCGCAATATCGCGCCTTCTGCGACCGGCTGCTGTTCGCGGTGCCGCTCGACTTCCCCATCGAGATCCTGCCCGAGGAGGCCGGGCTTCTGGTGGCCGACGCCTTTGGGGCGGAGTGCCTGCGCCAACCGCCCCTGCATCCGCTGGCGCCGGCGACCCGCAAGGCGCTGACCCTGCGCTTCGCCCGCGCCGCCGCCACGCGGCTGGCGCTGCTTTACGATCCGGACCTGCTCAGGGGGCTGATGTAGGGCGGGCGCGGGGGGCGTCACCCGGCTTCAGATGCAACGCCGGCGCCACCCCCTCTCGCGCACCAGCCAGCCCCCTCTCCCGCCTGCGGGGGAGAGTTGGGGAG
>NZ_JAIVFO010000286.1 GCF_029991245.1 Xanthobacter autotrophicus | reverse complement strand
CCGCCCTCCCCTGCGCGGACGGCGTTCCTCGCCCGCCTCGATGCGGCCAAGCACGCGGCGGGCGTGGCGGAAACCGACTTCCGCCGCGAGGCCGCCGTGCGCATCGAACAGCTCGCTGCGGCCCGGGCCCATGCCTGGCGGCGCGCCGACCTCATGGCCGCGCTGGTCGCCGCCGTGGACGCAACCGAAGATGCCGAGATGGCGGTCGCCGCCGGGCAGGCGCTGCTGCGCACCCGGCTCGGCTGGACCTCCGACAGCGACGCGCGCACCGAGGTGCTCACCCGCTTCGCCGCCGTTGCCCTGGCCCTCGGCGAGGCGGACGCCGGGGCCGATCCGGACGCCGCCCTCGCCGCCTTCGAGGACTGGTACCTTGAGACCCGGCAGAGCCCCTTCTGGTACCTGTTCGAGCACTATCTGACCGACACGCCCCTGGTGGATTTCTGAGCGTCCGGGCATGGCCAAGATGAAGACCGCCAGGATGACGACCCGCAAGGCCACCGATTTCGACCGCTGGCTGTCCGCCACCTATGGCGAAAACGGCAGCTTCACCGCTTTGGTGGTGCTGGTGCGCATCGCCGAGCCGCAGGTGCTGCCGCTCGCCTCCACCTTCCTCAACATCGTCGGCGACGAGGTGAGCTGGGCCGAGATCGCCGCCTTGTTCGCCGGTGCCCGGCAGGCCTGGGACGGCGCCGCCTTCTTCGCCCAGCTTGATGCCGAAGGGCCGCTGGAAAACGGCGAGGCGCGGGCCCGCCTGCGGGCGCTGGAAGGGCGGCTCGACGCCGACCGGCTGGTGATTAACCAGGGCGACTTCTTCGATACCCACGGCCGCCGGCTGAAGGTGGAGGAAATCTCTCCCAACTGAGCGGCGCGGCGCCTGTGCCTATTCGATGGGAAAATCAAAATAGGTGTCCGGGAAGGGCTCGTCCTTCAGGGTGAAGTGCCACCATTCCTTGTCGAACGGCTTGAAACCGTGCCGCGCCATGAGATCGGCGAGCCGGGCGCGGTTCGCCTTCTGCGCCCTGGTCACCGCGTCCGAGGCCGGCCAGGAGCGCGGGCTGAACAGGTCGAAGGGCGTGCCCATGTCGAGGTCGGCGCCGGTGGCGCGATCCACCAGCGTCAGGTCCAGCGTCGAGCCGCGCGAATGACCGGAGCGGGCGGCGATATAGCCTTCCGCGAACAACGCCTTCTTGTCCACGTCGGGATAGAAGGCGGCCTTGGTGCGGGTATCGGCCAGGTCGCTCGCCCAGCGGGCGAAGTGCGCCACGGCGCGGGCGGGACGATAGCAATCGAACAGGCGCAGGCCCAGCCCGCCGGCCTTCGCCTCCGCCGCCACCGCGGCCAGCGCCTCGGCGGCGGGGCGGGTGAGGAAGCAGCGGGCAGCGCTGTAGCCGTCCACCCGCGTGCCGACGAAATTGTCCGAACCGAAATAGCGCACATCGAATACGGCGTCGGGCACCAGCGTGGCCACATCCACGAACAGGGCCGGACGGTCGGTGCGGGCATCGGCCGCCAGCGGCAGGCCGGCGATGCTCAGGGCAAGGGCAGCGGGCTTCACCAGTCGGTCCATCAGGAAAGAGGGCATGGCGGGGGTCGCGGGGACGTTGGGCGCGATCATATGAGCGTCCCGCGCCGAAGAAAACCGGTGCGGAACGAGGCGCCGGCC
>NZ_JAIVFO010000285.1 GCF_029991245.1 Xanthobacter autotrophicus | reverse complement strand
GTACCCATCCGGCGAGGGCCGCCTTGCGGAGTTTGGGCGATGACGTGAGTCCTAGGGGTAATCCTAGGAGTAGTCATATGACCCTGTCGCGGGTGGAGGTGATTACCTCGGTGGAGCGGCGCCGGCGCTGGCCGCGGGCGGAGAAGGAGCGGCTGGTGGCGCTGGCACTGGAGCCCGGGGCTTCAGCTTCCGAGATCGCCCGTTCGGCGGGGGTGCATGTGAGCCAACTCTTCCGCTGGCGCAAGCAGCTCTGCGAGCGGGTCACGCCCCAGTTGCCAGCCTTCCTGCCGGTGACGGTGGAGCCGCCGATGGAGCCCGTTTCACCCCCCGACGAGCCATCGCCGCGTAAGCGTAAGGCTCGTCGCGAGGGCCGCATCGAGATTGAACTGGCTTCTGGCGACCGGCTGCGGCTGGAGGGCGACGTGGATGGCCGAACGCTGCGCGATGCGATCGCCGCCCTGAGGGCGCGATGATCCCTGTCCCGGTCGGCGTGAAGGTCTGGCTGGCGACAGGCCACACGGATATGCGCAAGGGCTTCGCCTCCCTGGCGTTGCAAGTGCAGGAGGTCCTGAGGCGAGACCCGCTTGGCGGCCATATCTTCTGCTTCCGCGGACGGCGCGGCGACCTCGTCAAGATCATCTGGCACGACGGGCAGGCGGCGAACCTGTACGTGCGTCGACTGGAGCGCGGCCGCTTCCTGTGGCCCTCGCCGGCGGACGGGGTGGTCGCCATCTCGCCGGCGCAGATGGGCTATCTTCTCTCCGGGATCGACTGGCGCAATCCGGTGGAAGCCTGGCGCCCGACCTCGGTCGGCTGATGCTTTTCGCCTTGCGTTTGCAATGGGCTGTGATTCCATAGCTCCCATGAGCACGCCCGCCGCATCGCCCCCGCTGCCCACCGACCTGGCGGCGGCGCATGCGATGATCCTGGCCGAACGCGCCAAGCGGATCGAGGCCGAGGCCGCAGCCTCCTCCGTCGAGGCGGTGATCGCCCACCTCAAGCTGACGATCGAGAAGCTCAGGCGCGAGCTTTACGGCCAGCGCTCCGAGCGCACGGTGCGGCTCATCGACCAGATGGAGCTTCAGCTCGAGGAACTGGAGGCCAGGGCGAGCGAGGACGAGATCGCGGCGCAGGAGAGTGCGCGCCTGGCGTCACTGCCGGCGCCCGCTCCACGCCGGAGGCCCGTGCGCAAGCCCTTCCCCGAGCACCTGCCGCGCGAGCGCGTCGTCGTGCCGGCGCCGACCAACTGTCCCTGCTGCGGCGCGATGAAGCTGTCGAAGCTCTCAGAGGACGTCACCGAGACCCTGGAGATCGTGCCGCGATCCTGGAAGGTGATCCAGACGGTCCGCGAGAAGTTCACCTGCCGCCAGTGCGAGGCGATCACTCAGCCGCCGGCGCCCTTCCATGTGACGCCACGTGGCTTCATGGGACCGAACCTGCTGGCGACAGTCCTCTTCGAGAAGTTCGGGCAGCATCAGCCGTTGAACCGCCAGAGCGAAAGGTATGCGCGCGAGGGTATCGACCTCTCCGTCTCGACGCTGGCCGATCAGGTCGGTACGGCGACTGCGGCGCTGAGGCCTCTGCATGATCTGATCGCCCGGCACGTCATGGCGGCGGAGCGACTGCACGCCGACGACACCACCGTGCCGATCCTGGCCAAGGGCAAGAC
>NZ_JAIVFO010000284.1 GCF_029991245.1 Xanthobacter autotrophicus | reverse complement strand
GTCCAAAGCACTGGCCTCTAGCACACCGGCTGAACGCCCTCCCCCGCAAGCGGGCGAGGGCGTTCAGCCGGTGTGCTAGAGGCCAGTGCTTTGGACTTGGACGGGCGCGCGGATCAGGCGCGCGAATTCCGAGTCCTCAAGCTGGAACAATTCTTGTATTTGGACACGTGGTGCGGCACCCGGACTGATGCGGTGCGCGCGGCGGTTCCCTCAACGAGGTTCGCCTAAGGGGTTCTGATGGGCAAGGTCACGGGTTTTCTGGAGATCGACCGGCGGGAGCAGAAGTATCAGCCCGCCTCCGACCGCATCCGCCATTTCCGCGAGTTCACGCTGCCTTTGCCCGACGCCGAGGTGACGAACCAGGCGGCGCGCTGCATGGATTGCGGCATCCCCTTTTGCCACGGGCCCAACGGCTGCCCCGTGCACAACCAGATTCCGGACTGGAACGACCTCGTCTATCGCGACGAGTGGGAGGAGGCCGCGCGCAACCTCCACACCACCAACAATTTCCCCGAGTTCACCGGCCGCATCTGCCCCGCCCCGTGCGAGGAAGCCTGCACCCTGAACCTCGAGGACATGCCCGTCACCATCAAGACGGTGGAGCAGGCCATCGCCGACAAGGCGTGGAAGAAGGGCTGGATCAAGCCCGAGCCCGCCTTGGTCAAGACCGGCAAGAGCGTCGCCATCGTCGGCTCCGGCCCGGCGGGCCTCGCCGCCGCCCAGCAACTGGCCCGCGCCGGCCACGACGTGCATGTCTATGAGCGCGAGCCCAAGGCCGGCGGCCTGCTGCGCTACGGCATCCCCGACTTCAAGATGGAAAAGCACCACATCGACCGCCGCGTGAAGCAGATGGAAGCGGAAGGCGTGACCTTCCACTACAACGAGAACATCGGCATCGTCCGCCCCTTCCAGGAGCTGCTCGACACCCACGACGCCGTGCTTCTGGCCGGCGGCTCGGAAGCCCCGCGCGATCCCAAGCTCCCCGGCCAGGAGATGGAGGGCGTGCACTTCGCCATGCCCTATCTGGTGCAGTCGAACCGCCGCGAGGGCGACGAGCCGGTCAACGAGATCCCGATCCTCTCCGGCGGCAAGCACGTGGTGGTGGTGGGCGGCGGCGACACCGCCTCGGACTGCGTGGGCACCGCCTTCCGCCAGGGCGCCCTGTCCGTCACCCAGCTCGACATCCGCGCCGTGCCTCCCATGAAGGAGGACAAGCTGGCGGTGTGGCCCTATTGGCCCACCAAGTTCCGCACTTCCTCCTCCCAGGCCGAGGGCGCCGAGCGCGAGTTCGCCTGCGCCACCCTGGGCATCGAGGGCCGCAACGGCCGCGTCACCGGCGTGAAGTGCGCCCGCGTGGACAGCAAGCGCGAGCCCATCCCCGGCACCGAATTCGTGCTGCGCGCGGACCTCGTGTTCCTCGCCATCGGCTTCGCCCATGCGGCCCATGCCGGCCTCATCGAGCAGTCCGGCGCGACCCTGGACAAGCGCGGCAACGTGGCGGCGGACGATCTTGCCTACGCCACCTCCGTGCCCAAGCTGTACGCCGCGGGCGACATGCGGCGCGGCCAGTCGCTGGTGGTCTGGGCCATCCGCGAAGGCCGCCAGGCCGCCCACGCCATCGACAAGGACCTCATGGGCGCGACCACCCTGCCGCGCTGAGGCGGTCGGCCATAGCCCTCTCCCGCGTGCGGGGGAGGGTTGGGAGGCTGT
>NZ_JAIVFO010000283.1 GCF_029991245.1 Xanthobacter autotrophicus | reverse complement strand
GTCTTGGGCAGGGCGGGCGCGGGCGGCGGCGCCTGATTGTCCGCCACGGCGGCCGCCGCCTGGGGCGCCTCGGGAGTCGGGGGGCCCTTGGCGGTGGACTTGGCGGCGGATTTGGCCCGATAGCGGTCCAGCGCCAGGAAGAAGAAGGGGTTGGCGAGAATGGAGATGATCGCTGCCGCGAGGATGAGGTCGCGCCCTTCCTCCGGCAGCAGGTTCAGGTCCACGCCCAGCGCCACCAGGATGAAGGAGAACTCGCCGATCTGCGCCAGCGAGGCGGAGATGGTGAGCGCCGTGATGTTGCCGTAGCCGAACGCCCGCACCAGCAGGAAAGCGGCCAGCGACTTGCCGAACAGCACGATCAGCACGGTGATGATGAGCGGGATCGGGCTCTTGATGACGATGGACGGGTCCACCAGCATGCCCACGGAGACGAAGAACAGCACGGCGAAGGCGTCGCGCAGGGGCAGCGTCTCTTCCGCCGCGCGGTGGGAGAGGGGCGATTCGCTCAGCACCATGCCGGCGAAGAAGGCGCCGAGCGCGAACGACACCCCGAACAGCTTGGCCGAGCCGAAGGCGACGCCCAGCGCGATGGCCAGCACCGCCAGCCGGAACAACTCGCGCGAGCCGATATGGGCCACCCAGTGCATGATGCCGGGAATGACGCGCCGGCCCACCACCAGCATCAGCACCACGAAGCCCGCCACCTTGGCGAGCGTGATGCCCAGCGTCACCCACACGTCTTCCCCGCCCAGCCATTCGGCGGTGGAGGTGGTCACCACCCGCCCGCCCAGGGCACCCGAAAGCGCGGGCAGGAGCACCAGCGCCAGCACCATGGCGAGGTCTTCCACGATGAGCCAGCCCACCGCGATGCGGCCCTGCTCGCTCTCCACCATGCGCCGTTCCTGGAGCGCCCGCAGCAGCACCACGGTGCTCGCCACCGACAGGGCGAGCCCGAACACGATTCCCGCGCCCAGGCCCCAGCCGAGGGCATAGGCAAGGCCGATGCCCATCAGTGTGGCGACGCCGATCTGCAGCACCGCGCCGGGAATGGCGATGGCCTTCACCGACAGGAGGTCGCTCAGCGAGAAATGCAGGCCGACGCCGAACATCAGCAGGATGACGCCGATCTCCGCCAGTTCCAGCGCCATGCTCTGGTCGGCGACGAAGCCGGGGGTGAAGGGCCCCACCATGACGCCGGCGAGGAGATAGCCCACCAGCGGCGACAGCTTGAAGCGCTGGGCGACGGCGCCGAAGATGAAGGCGAGGACGAAGGCCCCGACGAGTGTCGCGATGAGCGGCGTTTCGTGGGGCAAGGATCGTCCTCCGTCGGGTAAATGCAGTCGGGTAAAAAGGGGGGCGCTCGCGCCGGATGCGCGCGCGAGCCCGGATTTGGGATGAGGGCAGGTCAGGCGAATGCCTCTGCCAGCCCCGCCAGTATTCCGCAGGAACGCGGCACTGTCATGGCGCATGATGCCGGTGGGGCAGGTTTTTCCGTTTTGGGGAGAGGGAAGGCGTGTCCCGGCCGGCTGCAACGAAGCGCGCCGGGCGAAGTCGCGCCGGCCTGGGGCATCCTTCTGAGCGGGCTCCCGCGGGAGAGCGCCCCCCTCCCTGCCCTCCCCCGCAAGCGGGAGAGGGTTCCCCGCGGGAGGACGGAGACGGCGCTCTCCCGCCCTGCACGAGGCTGCTCCCTCTCCCGCTTGCGGGGGAGGGTTGGGGAG
>NZ_JAIVFO010000282.1 GCF_029991245.1 Xanthobacter autotrophicus | reverse complement strand
GCACCCGAAGATCGAGCGACAGCGCCTTGACCATGCCTGCCGGCCTCCAACTCCGGCAGGAAGCTTGAATCAGCTCGGCACTGATTTGAAAAGCCCCGGCGATTCAAAATGATCGGCTACCGCTCTAGTAGTGGGGCAAATCGGATGTTGAGGGTCCGGACCTCTCTGCGTGGGTATTGAAATTGAACTTGATCAAGGGTTAGAGTTCAGAATGGCACGAATCCAAAATCCTACTCTATTTTCCACCTATTTCAGCATCAAGCCGGAAGCCTTGGCTGAAGCGGGGCTCATTGACCCTTTTTTAGATGTTGACGTTCCATTGTTTATAGATCCGGTTTTGCTGGAGAAATCCAGCCATGAGATAATCAAAACAACAGCTTTGAATCGATTCCGCGATCATTTTAGATTAATGATCAGAATGTTGGCAATCTCGAAGACTGAGAATGACGTTGCATGGAAGGGAGCGAGGCGTCAGCTGAACCTTCAAGAGCCGCCAGAAAACGGGCTAGGCTATGGTGGGAGCGGGAGATCTGGAAGCTCGAGACCAGATGAGATTCGTGAAACAATTCTTAGAACAACAAAAGAAATAATCACCCTTGGCGCTGATGATCCTGAAATGATTTCTTTGATGGGATTTTTTGAAGAAAATGTTGGCCCGGACACAATAAGCGATATGACAACAACTGTTATATTGAACGACCTTGCAGCGATAACAGAATATTTTTGTATAAGAAATAGCATAAAAGTATTTGATTTTAAATTTGGTGAAATACTTAAACTTCCAAAGTTTATTGACAAAAAAGGGCGTTCAGTTCCGATTGTTCTTGTCCCAAAAGACATTGTCCGCGACTTGCCCATAGCACGGGACTGGTCTGACATCGAGCGCGCAGCTATGGAAAATGCACGCATAAGAGAGCGCGTAAATCGCTATCTAGGTGGCATCGTAGAGCCAACGATTGCAGACCGCAAGCACGCTCTTCGACGGACCGCCCTTCATTCATCAGATGATTTTAAATATTTTCTATCTTCCGTTAAAGAAAATGTTTCATTTTATGACGAAACGATCGATTCATTAGCATATTATAAATTAAAAGACATTCTTTCAAAAGGGGGCATCAATTTTAATAAATCTAAAAATTACAATATTTCGTCAGGTCCGGAAGAGATATTGCGTATAGTAATGGATACGATTGAACAATTTAAGCACCACGTAGAAAATGGAAATTTATGGGAAGAGCTTTGGATTGGAGACAAACCAAAGAAAGAAAGAGCTTCCCAACTTATATACTACGCCATTGCAGATAGCTTTTGTAAAGCCAATGATTTAGATATATCGCCAGAAGCAAATATTGGCGGAGGCCCTATCGATTTCAAATTTTCTGTGGGTTATAGTGCTAGAGTTCTGGTCGAGATGAAGCGTTCTGGCGGAACCGTAGTGCATGGGTATGAAAAACAACTCGAATTTTACAAAAATGCTTCACGGTCCGAATATGGTGTATTTGTCGTGATGAATTTCGGAGATTTGGGTGGCAAGCTGATAGAAATAAATAAAATACGAGAGGAAAGAATTTTTATGGGGCAGCGAGCATCAGATATCGTCGTCATAGATGCATCTAGAAAGATGTCGGCAAGTAAGAGACATTAGTTGCTCAGGCTGGCTTTTACGCATCGGCTGCCGTTTTCCGAGACGGCCCTGCGTTGTTTACCCTCTCTCCCCCCTTGCATCCC
>NZ_JAIVFO010000281.1 GCF_029991245.1 Xanthobacter autotrophicus | reverse complement strand
TGGTGCGGGATGAAGCGGCCAAGCTCGGGCTCGACGTCACGGTGGAAAAGGTCACCGACTATGCGGTGATCGCCGGCTACGGCATCGCCTCGACCCCCGGCATCGTCATCGACGGCAAGGTGGTGCACGCGGGCGGTCTGCCGAAGCCGGACGATGTCGCCCGCTGGCTCAAGGCTTGAGCACTGCCTGCCCGCCGAGCTGCGCGCGTTGAAGTTCAGTATCGGCGATACCCGCTCAATACACGTGATCGTGTAGGCGGCGAACATGAAGGCCCCCGGGGGGATAGGTATTCGGCGCTACCATGATGCTCGGCCTCTTTATGGCTGACCGGGGGCGCTGAAAGCGAGACGTGCGATGCAGGGGAGGCGACGATAATCCGTTGCTTGGCACGACGCGTCTCGTCTGGCGGCCCCGAGTGTTTTCAGCCGTCCACGAGGCGGCGGAGCCGGACGGTATCGCACACGATCTGATTGGGTTTCGGCTCGGAAATGAAGCCGTGGCGCTTCAGTTCCGCCATGGTGCGGCTGGCGGTCTCGGTGGTGAGCCCAAGCACCGCACCGAGATCCTCCCGGCTGAACAGCGCGCAACGCCCACCGTCTTCGGGCTCGGACAGCCAAAGCAGCAGACGCACGACCCGATCACGGGAGGAGCCGGTGGAGAATTCGGTGATCCAGCGGTCGGCACTGGACAGGGCACGGTGCCAGCGGGCCATCAACTCGTGATAGAGGCCGCTGCTGGCACGGGAGAGGTCGCGGACCACGTCCACCGGCAGCCGGCACAGTTCGGTGTCATGCAGGGCCGTGGCCGTGTGGGGATAGGCATCCTCGATCAATGCTTCCAGGCCGAACAGGTCGGTCTGGTGCAGCAGACGCACGATGCGCTGGGTTCCGTCCGGCAGATACTGGGTGAGCTTCACCAAACCACTACGGACGGTGAATAGGGTTTTGGCCTCGTCGCCGGTGCCGTAGATCTGCGCGCCCGCGGGGTAGATGATCTGGTCAATGGGCCGGTGCAGCGCGTCGAAATCGGTCTCCTTGAGACCGGCGAAGAGCACGGCGTTCCGGATCGTGCAGTTCTTGCAGTCCGCGACGCCGGTCCAGGCTTCCGACAGGGCGACGTGCTTCATGCAGATTCTCCGCCCGGCCGGTCGGCCTCCGGCTCGGCAACCGCCATGTGCCGCGTCATCTCGTCCGGCGTGCCGCGGGCGAGGATGCGCCCGGCCGCCATGAGAATGATCTCGTCCATGGCCTCGAGCCGCGCCGGGCGGTGGGTGACGAGGAGCAGGGCGCGCGCCCGGGTGGCCTCCAGCACGGTGTCGAGCACGCGCCTCTCGGTGTCGGCGTCGAGGCCTTCGGTGGGCTCGTCGAGAATGACGATGGGCGCATCCTTCAGCAGCGTGCGGGCAAGGCCCAGGCGGCGTGCCTCCCCGCCCGAGATTTTTGCCCCGTGGGCGCCGATGAAGGTCTCAAGCCCGTCGGGCTGGGCTTCGATGAAGGACAGGATGCCGGAGCGGGCACAGGCCGCCTCGATTTCAGCGGGCGAGGCCTGTGGCGCCGCGATCAGCAGGTTGTCGCGGATGGTGGCGGAGAACAGGTGGTCCTGCTGGGCCAGCACGCTCATGCGTTGGCGCAGGGCGTCCGCCTCATACGCCTCCACCGGCGCCCCGCCGAAGGCGAGAGCCCCCGGGTCCGCCGTGCGGAAGCGCAGCGCCAGGGCAATCAGGCTGGACTTGCCCGAGCCGCTCGGTCCGAT
>NZ_JAIVFO010000280.1 GCF_029991245.1 Xanthobacter autotrophicus | reverse complement strand
GGCGAGGAGGGGCTTCTGGCCTCCTGCTACCGCGAGAGCCTGAGGCTCGCGGATGGGGCGGGGCTTGCCTCCATCGCCTTCCCCGCCATCTCCACCGGCATCTATGGATTTCCGCCCGATCGCGCGGCGCCACTGGCGGTCGGCGCCGTGCTGGCCCATCTTGAGGCTCCCGGCAGCATCACCCGCGTGGTGTTCTGCTGCTTCTCCCATGAGGCCGCCGACCTTCATCATGACGCCTTCCGCGCCCACGGCATCACCCCGTCCGCCTGATCCCGCCCCCGACCTGCCGGTGCTCTACCGCGACGGCATGATGCTCATCATCGACAAGCCCCACGGCCTGCCGGTCCATGCCGGCCCCAAGGGCGGGGAGACGCTGGCCGACCATCTTAACGCCCTGCGCTTCGGCCTGCCCCGCGCGCCGGAGCTGGCCCACCGGCTCGACAAGGACACCTCCGGCTGCCTGGTCCTCGGGCGCCATGCCAAGGCCTTGGCGTTGCTCGGAAAGCTGTTCGCGAACGGGAGCGTGGGCAAGACCTATGTGGCGGTGATCGAGGGTGCGCCGGACCAGGATGCCGGCCGCATCGACCAGCCTTTGGCCAAGCGCTCGCCCCATCGCGGCTGGTGGATGCAGGCGGTGCCCAGGGGCACGCCCGGCGCGCAGGAGGCGATCACCGATTACCGCGTGCTCCACCGCGCCGGCGGCTTCGCCGTGATGGCGCTCAGCCCGGTCACCGGCCGCACCCACCAGTTGCGGGCGCATTTGTCCAACCTCGGCCACCCCATCTTCGGCGATGCCATCTATGGCGGCGCCTCGCGCCTGCCGGGCGGGCCGAAACTGCACCTGCATTCCCGCCGCATCGTGGTGCCGCTGAAGGCGAACGGCCCGGCGGTGGCGGCCAGCGCCCCTTTGCCGCCGCATATCTGCGAGACCCTTTGCGCCCTGGGCCTTTCACCGGACGAGATCGGCCGCGCGGCGGATGCGGTGGAATGGGGCGCCAAAAATGCTTAGCGGCACGCATCCATAACGCGCCATGTTGCAGCGCATGACCCAGTTGTGAAGCCGACGCGAAGGGGCGGCGCTGGCCCGCTCCTTGCGTCATGTTAAGCTGGCTTTTCAAGCTGGTTTTGCGTGTGCCGCGTCCGGTCCCGGCCGCACGCGGGAAGAAGGGAGAGAGTGTGAGCGCACCTCGCGACGGAAAGCTCCCGCGCACGCCGGACGGCGACGCGCGCTTCCTTCTGGCCCGCGCCGTCAATCGCGCCCGCCTCGCCCTGTTCTGGGAACGCGCCTGGCCGGGCCTCGCGCGGGTGGGCATCGTCGCGGCCGCCTTCCTCGCCGTCTCCTTCGCCGGCCTGTGGCTCTCGGTTCCGGTGGCGGTGCGCATCGCCGGTGTCGTCGCCTTCGCCGTCCTGCTCGTGCTCGCCGCCCGCCCGCTCTTGACCCTGCGCTGGCCCGGCGAGGAGGCGGGCGTCGCCCGGCTCGACCGCAGGAGCACCCTCGCCCACCGGCCCGCCACCGCCATTTCCGACAGCCTCGCCACCAAGCCCGATGATCCTGTCGGTGCCGCCTTGTGGCGCGCCCATCTTGCCCGCGCGCTCGCCGCCGCCCGCACCCTGCGCGCCGGCCCGCCCGAGCCCGGCCTCGCCCGGCTCGATCCCCGCGCCGTCCGGGCGCTGGCGGTGCTGGCCCTGTTCGCCACCTTCTTCATGGCGCCCGGGGCGCACCTGTCGCGCATCGGCGCCGCCTTCGACTGGAAGGCCCTGACCCCGCC
>NZ_JAIVFO010000027.1 GCF_029991245.1 Xanthobacter autotrophicus | reverse complement strand
GGGCGGTGGCTTCCACCGGCGCCTTCTCGCTCGCCTTCAGCTTGGCGTCCTCGACGGGGGTGGGATCGCCCACCTTCTCGGCAATCTGCTTGGGCTTGTCCAGCTTGGGCGCGTTGCGGGCGCCCTTGGTGAGCTTGGTGTATTCGGAGATGGAGACCACATCCACCGGCAGCGATTCCGTCATGGGCTCAAACGGCTTCGCCCCGGTGAAGGACACCAGGGTCAGAACGAGGACGCCCGCATGCAGGAGCGTCGATGCCGCAATCCCCGCGCGCATCGGCCCGTCAGCCTCCCTGTTCCACTTCGGTGACCAGGGCCACCTTCTTGAAGCCCGCGCCGGACAGGCGCCCCATGACCCGCATGATCGCTCCGTAATTGGCCTTCCTGTCGCCGCGCACGAAGACGCGCTCGTCAAAGCCGCCGCGCGCCTGGGTCACCGCTTGCAACTTCGAGACCAGATCCTCGTACTTGATCTCGCTGTCGCCGAGGAAGATCTGCCCGTTTTCCTTCACCGAGAGGGTGATGGGTTCCTTGTTGTCCTGGTTCACCGCGCTCGCCTGCGTCTGCGGCAGGTCGATGGGCACGCCCACGGTCAAAAGCGGCGCCGCCACCATGAAGATGATGAGCAGCACCAGCATGACATCCACCATGGGCGTCACGTTGATCTCGGCCATCACGGGCGGCGCGCGACGGCGCGAACGCCGGCTCTGCCATCCTCCCGCTCCGCCTCCCGCCATGCCCATGGATCAGCCCCGCTCGTCGATCTGGCGCGAGAGGATCGCGGAGAACTCGTCCGCAAATCCCTCCAGCCGCTGGGCCTGACGCCCAGTCTGGGAAATGAACTTGTTGTAGAAAATCGTCGCGGGGATGGCCGCAATGAGGCCCATCGCGGTCGCGAACAGGGCTTCTGCGATGCCCGGCGCCACCACCGCCAGCGAGGTATTCTTGGAGGCGGCGATGGACTGGAACGAGGTCATGATGCCCCACACCGTGCCGAACAGGCCGATGAACGGCCCCGCCGAGCCCACGGTGGCCAGCACCAGCAGGCGCGATTCGAGCCGCTCCACCTCGCGGGCGATGGTCACGTTCATCACCTTGTCCAGGCGCTGGTTGAGGCCGGCGAACGAGCGGGAGCTGCCCTCGTAGGTGCGCTTCCACTCCCGCATGGCGGCAACGAAGATGGCGGCCATGCCCTGGTTGGAGCGCCCGGCCAGGGTGCGGTAGAGGTCTTCCAGGCTCTGGCCGGACCAGAACACCTGCTCGAAGCGGTCCATCTCGCGCTTGTTGCGGGAGAACAGCATCGACTTGTCGATGATGATGGCCCACACCCAGATGGACGCGGTGATGAGGCCGATCATCACCAGCTTCACGACGAAATGGGCCTGCAGGAACAGGCCGAGGAATGAAATGTCGGCCGAGGGCGCCGCCAGCGGGGCCTGGGTGAGGTCCTGCGCGACGCCCGCCGTCGGCAGCAGCGCCAGGGCTACGGCCACGGCGAGGCCCGCTGCGGCCAGCGGCGCGGGGCGCAGGTGGGACACGATGCCGGAACGGCGTGTCAAATCAGTCATTCTCGGCTCCGCTGCCCCTCCCGTGCGGAAGAGGTGCTTCTGCGCTCGGGCGCCGGGCATGTGCCCGGCCCAAAGCCTCCGGCTTCCGGGGGCGGCGCGCTGCCGCTCGGAAACGTCTCGGCCGGAAACCCGTTCGAAGTTCGCTGGCTCTTTGAGCGAGCGAGTCTGTCCAAACTTTGACGGGCCGACCGGTTCGTGCTGCGGCGCGAAAGCTTCGCGGCACGCAGGAAGCTGTGCACGAACAGGCTTAATGGCGGGTTAGCACCGGGCCGCACGTGGCGGATTGCGTCGCGTTTCTGCCGGATGCAGGGTTTCCACGCCCCTCAAAGCGTCTCTCAAAGCCTCTCTTGGGGCCGATCACGCTGTTGGGGCTGGCGCTCGGGCGGCCGGGTGCCTACATTGGTCGGGCGGGGCTGCGGGGCTCGTTAGGAGACATTTCCCCGGGGCCTTATCGATCCTTAAGGGAGCTGTCCCTGACCTTGTCCCTGGACTTGGACACACGGCGCCCACCTACGTTGTAGGTTCCCGGGATCGACCTCCGACGGCTTCTGTGGCTCCGCACGTTTTCTGGACAAGCCGACTTCGCCCCTCATGGACATCGCCGCCGAAAAGAAACGCCTGCGCGCCCTCGCGCTCGGACGTCGCGCGGCCATGGGCGAGACGGGCCGCGCCGCTGCCTCTCGCGCAGCCGCAAGCCATGCCCTGGCCGCCGCAGGCGCGGTGGAGGGGCAAGCCATCGCCCTGTTCGCGCCGTTCCGCGACGAGATCGACACCGCGCCGCTGGCGAACGCCCTGCGCGATGCCGGCGCGGTCCTCGCCCTTCCCGTCATCGTTGCCCGCGACCGTCCTCTCCTGTTCCGCCGCTGGGACAAGGACGCCCCGCTCGTGCCCTCGGGCGCGTTTCGCATTCCCGAGCCGGGGCCGGATGCGCCGGACATCGTTCCCGACTTGCTGCTGGTGCCGCTGGCCGCCTTCGACCGGCGCGGCTTCCGCATCGGCTATGGCGCCGGCTTCTACGATCGCACCCTCGCTTTGCTGCGGGCGCGGCGGCCGGTGCGGGCCATCGGCTTTGCCTTTGCGTGCCAGGAAGTGGACGCGGTGCCCGTCGAGACCCATGACGAGCCGGTGGACATGATGGTAACGGATATCGAAGCTTGGGCCGTCGGCCCCCGCGCCTGATCCGGCCCCGGCCCCCCGCCATAGGCCTCCGCTGCTCATTGGACCCTTCTGAATGCGTATCCTGTTCCTTGGTGATGTGGTCGGCCGTCCCGGCCGGGAATGCGTCGTCTCCCGCCTGCCGGACCTCGTCAGCGACTGGAAGCTCGACCTCGTGGTGGTGAACGGGGAGAACGCGGCCGGCGGCTTCGGCATTACCGAAGCCATCTACGGCGAGCTCATCGCCGCCGGCGCCGATGCCATCACCCTCGGCAACCATGCCTTCGACCAGCGCGAGGCCCTCGTCTTCATCGAGCGGGCGCCGGCTTTGGTGCGGCCCATGAATTATCCCCCCGGCACGCCGGGACGTGGCGCCGCCCTGGTGGAAGCCAGGAACGGCGCCCGGGTGCTGGTGATGAACGTCATGGGCCGGGTGTTCATGGACCCGCTGGACGATCCCTTCGCCGCCCTCGACCGGGCGCTGGACGGCGCGGCACTGGGCGAAATGGTGGACGCGGTGGTGGTGGACGTGCACGCCGAGACCACCAGCGAAAAGCAGGCCATCGGCCATCATTGCGACGGCCGCGCCTCCCTGGTGGTGGGCACCCACACCCATGTGCCCACAGCCGATTACCGCATCCTGTCCGGCGGCACCGCCTACATGACCGATGCCGGCATGTGCGGCGCCTATGACGGCGTCATCGGCATGGACAAGGAAGAGCCCCTGCGCCGCTTCACCCGCAAGCTCGCCTCCGGCCGCTTCGAGCCGGCGACGGGGCCGGGAACGCTTTCCGGCGTGGCGGTGGAGACCGACGACCGCACCGGCCTTGCCGTGCGCGTCGCCGCCGTGCGCCTCGGCGCCGGGCTTGAGGAGGCGCGGCCGGCCTTCTGGGCCTGACGGAAGGGGAGGCGGGAGCCGGCGCCTTTGGATGGCATCATGCTGCACCCGCTTTCTTGCGCTTTTGGCCGGCACGGACCTATAAGGCCGGCTCCAGTCAACAGATCGGTCCGGGCAGCGCTGCAGCGGCGGGGCGCGGGATCGGCATTCAAGGAATGGTGGCGGCATGGCCGGGCATTCGCAATTCAAGAACATCATGCACCGCAAGGGGCGGCAGGATGCGATGCGCTCCAAGCTGTTCTCCAAGCTGGCACGCGAAATCACCGTCTCGGCCAAGATGGGCCTGCCCGATCCCAACATGAACGCGCGCCTGCGCGCCGCCATCCTCGCGGCCCGCGCCGAGAACATGCCCAAGGACAATATCGAGCGCGCCATCAAGAAGGCGGCGGGCGCCGATGGCGAGAATTACGACGAGATCCGCTATGAGGGCTACGGCCCCGGCGGCGTCGCGGTCATCGTCGAGGCGCTGACCGACAACCGCAACCGCACCGCCTCGGAAGTGCGGTCCTTCTTCACCAAGTCCGGCGGCAACCTCGCCGAGACCGGCTCGGTGTCCTTCATGTTCGACCGGATGGGCGCCATCGAGTTCGCCCCCGAGAAGGCCGACGCCGATGCCATGATGGAAGCCGCCATCGAAGCCGGCGCCGACGACGTGACCTCCTCCGAGCATGGCCACGAGGTGGTGTGCGCGGCGGAAAGTCTGGCGGAAGTGCAGCGGGCGCTGGAAGCCAGGTTCGGCGAGCCGAAGAAGGCAGCGCTGATCTGGCGGCCGCAAAATACCGTCGCGGTGGACGATGAGACCGGCGAGAAGCTGCTCCGCCTCGTGGAGAATCTCGAGGACAACGACGACGTGCAGAACGTCACCGCCAATTTCGAGCTGTCCGAAGCCCTGCTGGCCAAATTGAACGCGGAGTGAGGGCGACGCCACCCGCGCGGGTGGCGGCTCTGTCGGGGCGCTGTCGCATCGATCCAGAATCAAAAAGGCACGGACCGACCAGTCCGTGCCTTTTGTTTGGTCGGGTCGAACCGGTCAGGCCATTCCGACCTGCCCGGATTGCAATCAGGCGGCGAGGGACGTCGCCATGTTTTTCAGCTCGGCGATGGCGGCGTCGATCTCGGTGCGCTGGCGCTCGAGCTGGGCGAGCTGGGACAGGCAGCGGTCGCGGGTCAGCGTCAGGCTGGCTTCCTCGCCGTCATGGGCGGCGACCAGGGCACGGATCTCGGCCAGGGTGAAGCCGAGGTGCTTGCCCTTCAGGATGACCGTCAGGCGGCGGCGGTCGGCTTCCGAATACAGGCGGGTCATGCCGTCGCGACGCGGCGAGAGCAGGCCCTTGTCCTCATAGAAGCGCAGCGCCCGCAGGGTGATGCCGAACTCGCGGGCGAGGTCGCCGATGCTGAAGAGAGCACCCTCGCGAGCGCCGTCCGCGACCGCCGGGCCGGTGTGAAACGCCGGGGTCGCGACCCCCTGCTCGAAGGTATTGGCATCCATACGTCTGGTCCCCTTCGCACCCCCGGCCGCCGCAGGGCGCTCGGCGCGGGAATTTGGATCAATGTGCGTTCCGAATTGCGTCGTCGCGACATGCCGCAACGCAAACGAGGTTTAACCTCCAGCCGGCTCCGAGGGGAGGCTTTGCGGGCTACCGTTGGGGAAAGTAACAGTTACAACATAAACTTCTCAATGACTTAAAGACCCGCTCGAACGGCCCGTCCGATGACGCTGCGGCACCTTTGGCACCGATCTGCGGCCGGTTCGCGTGCGGCGGGTTCGTCATCGGCTGGCGGATTTGAGCAAATCGACGCGACGTTAACCGCGGATTTACCAAGAATTGAAACCCTCTGTTCAGTGAATCACCGCGAACGGGCACGGTAATAAGAAACCTCTAAACCCGTGCCCCGGGGAGGCCCGAATGGAGCGGACGGAGCGCACGGCCCGGATGCGTGCTGCGGCAGGACCTGCTCAGGCAGGATCCGCCCCCCTGTGGGCGGACACGCGCAGCGAGATGCCTGATGTCCCGGCCTGGGACGTGTTCGACATCCAGGCCTCGACCATCGAATCCCTGCGTGGCGAGGTGAGCGCCCTGCGCGATCGCCTCGCCAACGCCGCGCCCAAGCGCGCGGTGCAGGAGATGGACAAGGCCATCACCCTCCTGTGCCGGCGCGTGGACGACATCCGCGCGGCAGGTGCGGTGCGCGCGGATGCGGACCACGCCTTCGCCGAGGAACTTGCCGCCATCCGCGCCGGGCTCGCCGCCTTGCGTGAGCCGGCCCATGTGCGCGCCCTTCAGGACGGGCTCGACGCCCTGTCGCGCCGCATCGACCTCATGGCCGCCCGCGCGGTGGACCCGGTGGAGGTCGCCCGGCTGACCGGGCAGATGGAGGAGATCCACCATCTGGTGCTCCGCGCCGCCGAGCGTCACGACGACACCGCCGCGCTTCACGCCCTGACCCAGCGCCTGACGGCCTGCGCCGAGGCGGTCGCCGGGGTCGGCGAGGAGACGGCCCGGCGCGTCGCCGAGGCCACCGGCGCCTTCGAGCGCAAGGCCGAGGCCCTGCTCAGCCGCGTGATCGAGGTGGAGGCCCGCGCCCGTGCCGGTGATTCGGACGCCGCGGAGGCCCTGCAGGGCTCGCTGCTGGGCGCGCTTGAGGGCGTCCACCGTCGTCTCGATGCCATGTCGAGTGCCATTTCCGGCCAGGTCAGCAGCCTGTCGCCGACCATCGGCGCCGAGGTGACGCAGCGTCTGTCCGCCTTGTCCGAGCGCATTGCCGCCGCCGAGGAGGCCGGCAAGGCCGCCATCGCTCCCCTCGCCGATGCGGTGGAGCGCACCCTCGCCGAGCTGAGCGCGCAGTTCCGGGACACCCATGCGCGCCTCGACCGGCTGGATGACATCGAGATCCAGCTCCAGCACATGGTCGCCGAGATGCGCCAGGTGCGCGAGACGACCCATGTGGCCACCGCCGAGGCGGTGGCCGCGGTGGCGGCCAAGGTCTCCGAGGACCCGGACGGCGCCGCCGTGGTGGGGCTGAAGCGGGGCCTTGCCGCCCTCGAGGCGCGGCAGGACGAGATCGAGCGCCGCGCCGGCGACATGCTCGCCGCCGAACTGGAATATGAATTGCGCGATATCTCCGTCGCCCTGGACCGGGACGGGGAGGGCACCTTCGCCCCCCGCCCGGCGCCCCGGACGGCTGAACGGGCGGCCGAACGGGCGGCTGCCGCGCCCGAGGCGGCGGAAGACCCCATCTTCGACGCCGTGCCAACCCATGCCGACGCGGCGGATGCCGCTGCCGGCTCGCCCTGGCCCCGGAGCCCCCACCGCGCCGACCGGACCGGCCCGGCCCGGTCCGACCCCGCTGATTCGCGTCCTCGCGTGGATCACCGCGCGCGCCGGGACCGGCCACGCGACAAGCGCGCCCCAAAGGGTTTCGTCGCCGGGCTGTTCGACCGCAGGCGGCAGGTGGCCATGGTCGCGCTCCTGGCCGGCTCCGCCACCGTCTTCGCCGGCACCGCCGCAGGCCTTGCCTTGCGCAACGGGCCGGATCTGCTCTCCGGCGTCACCCAGGCTCTGCGCCGGCTGTCTGCCCCGGCCGTCGCCGGGGTGACGGCGGGCGACCTTCCGGCGGCCATCGGCCCGACCGCGCTCCAGACCGCGGCGCGGGCCGGCGATCCGGCCGCCGCCTTCCTTGTCGCCGGCCGCTATGCGGAGGGCCGGGGCGTGGACGCCGATCCCGACGCGGCGGTGAAGTGGCTGGCGTTCGCCATGCAGCGGGGCTCCGCCCCGGCCGCCCATCGCCTCGGCGCGCTCTACGAATCCGCCGGCCGCGATCTGGGAGAGGCCCGGCGCTTCTATGAATGGGCGGCAGCGCAGGGCAACGTGCGGGCCATGCACGCCCTCGCCATGATGCTGTGCGCCGGCAACGGCCAGACGCCGGACTGGGAAGGCGCGGTGCGCTGGTTCCGCGCCGCTGCCGAGCTGGGCTTCCGCGACAGCCAGTACAATCTGGGCGTGGTCTATGCCCGGGGGCTCGGGGTCGCGGCCGATGCGGGGGAAGCCTTCAAGTGGCTGAGCCTTGCCGCCGCCCAGGGCGATGCCGACAGCGGCCGCAAGCGCGACATCCTCGCCCGCGAGGCCGATGGCGCCACCCTCACCAGGGCGCAGCAGGCGGTGGCCACCTTCGTTCCCGCGCCGCAGAACGCGGCCGCGAACATCGTCGAGATCCTTCCGCAATGGCAGGAGGAGAGCACGGGCGCCCCGATCGCTTCCCTTTCGGTCCGCCCCAAGAGCGCGACCCGCCTTGCCAGCACCACGGCGGCGGTGAAGTGAGCCGCCGCTTCGTCTGCTCCTGCGTCCATCCCCTCGTGGTGCCGTTCGCGTTGCCCTTTCCTTGCCGCCGCGCCTCCCGCACGGTGCGCCCATGGACCTGAACACGATTCGCATCCTCGGCCTCGACCCGGGCCTGAGGCGGACCGGCTGGGGGGTGATCGACGTCACCGGCTCGCGCCTCGCCTTTGTCGCCTGCGGCACCATCCTGCCGCCGGATCAGGCGCCCATGGGCGAGCGGCTCGCCACCCTGCACCGCGAGCTTCTGGGCGTCATCGAGGGCTTTTCCCCACACGAGGCGGCGGTGGAAGAGACGTTCGTCAACATGAACCCGTCGTCCACCCTGAAGCTGGGGCAGGCCCGCGGCGTGGTGCTGCTGGCGCCGGCCCAGATGGGTCTTCCGGTGGCCGAATACGCCGCGCTTCTGGTGAAGAAGAGCGTGGTGGGCGCCGGCCGCGCCGAAAAGGCGCAGGTGCGCATGATGATCGGCATCCTCCTGCCCAAGGCCACGCCGCAGACCGAGGACGCCTCCGACGCGCTGGCGGTGGCCGTCACCCACGCCCACCATCGCGGCGCGGCTGCGCGCGCCCGCGCGGCGCTGTAGAGTCCAGGATCATTGTGTTCACCGCATTTTCGTCACGCGAACCGCAATCCACGGCGCTCGAAAATGCCGGTGTCTCTCACCGCGGGGGCGGGCATGATCATCGGACACTTGGCGCTGGTGGTGGCCGCGCTGTTCACCGGCGCCGCCTTTTACATCAATGCCGTGGAGCAGCCGGCGCGGCTCGCGCTCGACGACGGGGCGGCGCTCAGGCAATGGAAGCCGGCCTACAAGCGGGGCTTTGCCATGCAGGCGAGCCTGGCCGTGGCCGGCGCGGTGCTGGGCGCCATCGCCTTCAGCCGCGACGGGGACTGGCACTGGCTCGCCGGAGGGGTGCTGATGCTGGCCAACTGGCCCTATACCCTCATCGGCATCATGCCCACCAACCGGCGCCTGCTGGCGACGGACAGGGCCGACGCCGAGACGCGGCGCCTCATCACCAATTGGGGCCACCTGCACATGGTGCGCACCGGGCTCGGGGCGCTGGCTACCCTGGTCTTCCTGTGGGCGGCGGCAGCGTGAGCGGGCGGAAAGGCTTGTGATGATCGGAAAGCTCAAGGGCGTCGTGGACACGCTGGAGGAGGACCATGTGATCCTCGACGTCCATGGCGTGGGCTATCTCGTGCACTGCTCCGGGCGCACGCTCTCGGCGCTGCCGCGGGCGGGCGAGGCGGCGGCGCTGTTCATCGAGACTTATGTCCGCGAGGACCAGATCCGCCTGTTCGGCTTCACCTCGGCGGCGGAGCGGGACTGGTTCCGCCTGCTGCAAGGCATCCAGGGCATCGGCACCAAGACGGCGCTGGCCGTGCTGTCCACCCTGACCGCCTCGGAGCTGACGCAGGCCATCGCGCTGGGCGACAAGGCCACGGTGGCGCGGGCGCCGGGGGTGGGGCCGCGGGTGGCGACGCGCATCGTCACCGAGCTGAAGGACAAGATGCCGGGCTTTTCCGCCTCCGAACCGCTGGCGGCGCAGCTTGGCGGCGTCATCGCACCGGGGCAGGGAGGGGCGGCGGCGGATGCGGTCTCCGCCCTCGTCAATCTCGGCTACGGCGCGCCGCAGGCCAATGCCGCCATCGCCGCCGCCCTGCGCGGCGCGGGGGAGGGGGCCAGGACCGAGACGCTGATCCGCCTGGGTCTGAAGGAACTGGCGAAGTAGGGCGGAGCGCCATCATGCCTGTGAAACGCCGGGCTTGATCCTGGAAGCTCAGTTTGAAAAGAACCATGCCGCTGGACGCAGATTGACGTCGGCGCCCTGCAGGTCGAACCAGCAGGGCTTTTTCGTGCATTCATCAAGATTGGTTTCTTCAGTCCACTGCACGAGGCCGCCCGCTGCCGGAATGCGGACATGGATCTTCCGATTGGAATCCCACAACAGGAGATAATCCTTGTTGTGCCTCCGCTCGACGAAATTATAAACATCGCTCGTCTCCGAGCCGAAAATCTGCCGCCACATGGCCCTGTCGTTCTTGTCCCGTACCAGAATGCTGTCGCGGAAATCGAAGCTGTCGACATTTGCCTTGATCTTCGCCGCTTCAAGCTTTGATGTTGCTGAAAAGGCGAGCGGCCATGCAAAGAAGACCGATGTGACGATCGCCGAGCTGGCGGCCATCAGAAGCAGAACGGAAAACCAGCTCAGCAACTTGGATTGCGATGCGGTTTCAATCTCGGTCTTCTCGAAGCTGAAAAGCAGAAATATGAGAAGTATGATAAAAATGGTCGTGCAGGTGATCGTGACGATGTTTTCCGGCTTCAAAGTGGCTGCGATCGTCGATACCGCTGCCATGAAGCCCACGGCAGCCACGGCCCATCGATAGACCCCCGGTGCTTTCGAGGGGAAGTCTCTGAGCATCTGCTCTTCCTGCGTCACGACCGTCGTGGTTCGGCTGGTGACACCCGAGGCCTCGTCCGCTGCCTCTGCCGCGGCCGGTTCCTGTCCGTCTTTGGGTTTTGGGTCCTCGGCCATCCCTGCCTCCCCGAGCGCGCGAGTGCGAACCATTTCATGACGATTGAATTTTATTCAATAGCACGTAATGGTTGTAGTTGTAAGAGCGGTCAAGGTTACGCTTGAGGATTTTCTCTTCTCTCTCACGTGAGGAAGCCCCCGGAAGGCTGCTCGGAAAAACCGAGCCGCGCCTCACGGCATCCGGGACGGCAGCTTCAGCGTGTCCCCATCCACCGCAAAGGTCCCGTAGCCATGGTGATGGATGGTGCGCGGCGCCGCCTGCGCCGGGTCGCGCCACGCCTTCACCACTTCCAGAACGAACAGGTTGAAGCGGTTGACGAGGCGGGTTTCCACCACCCGGCATTCGAGATTGGCGAAACACTCGTTGACCAGCGGCGCCGCCACCCGGGCGGCGGGCCGGGGCGTCAGCCCGATGGTGGCGAACTTGTCCACGTCGCGGCCGGAGCAATTGCCCACCTTCACCACCTTTTCGGCCAGGTCCACGGCGGGAATGGCGATGACGCATTCCCTGGTGGCGCGCAGGGCCGCGAAGCTGAAATCGCCCTGCGAGACGATGCAGGCGATGAGGGGCGGAGTGAACTCCACCATCATGTGCCACGACATGGCCATGACATTGGCGTGGCCGCGATGGCTGGTGGTCAGCAGCACCACCGGCCCCGGCTCGATGAGCTGGTAGACCTCGGCGAGGGGAAGGTCCTTCATGGCCGGCTGCTCCTGTGGCTGTTCCCGGGGCGAACCTCGATCCGGTGCGGGGTGCCGACCAGGCCAAGCGCTCTTCGGCCGACGCTGGACGACAGACCCGCTCGGCGCGCCGGCGCGCGGCATTATAGAACCGATGCCGGCCCTCTGGCGTTGCGGGGTGTCATGTCGTCCATCGCCGCATGTTGCCGGGTGGGGCGCGACCCTGCGTTCCCCTTCCGTACCCGGCCGGCGCACTCTAAAGTCGCGCGAGTCGCTGGTCCGAAGCGGAGCACCCCCGTCTCCATGAACACCCGCCTCCTCTCGGGCGAGAAGCACGGCGAAGATGCCGCCGATTCGACGCTGCGGCCCCAGCTCCTCAAGGAGTTCGTGGGCCAGGCGCAGGCGCGCGCCAATCTGGAAGTGTTCATCAAGGCGGCCCGCGCCCGCGGCGAGGCGCTGGACCACGTGCTGTTCGTGGGGCCGCCCGGCCTCGGCAAGACCACGCTGGCCCAGATCATGTCGCGGGAGATGGGGGTGGGCTTCCGCTCCACCTCCGGCCCGGTGATCGCCAAGGCGGGGGACCTGGCCGCCATCCTCACCAATCTTGAAGAGCGCGACGTGCTTTTCATCGACGAGATCCACCGTCTCGCGCCGGCGGTGGAGGAGATCCTCTATCCCGCCATGGAGGATTACGAGCTGGACCTCGTCATCGGCGAGGGGCCGGCGGCGCGCTCGGTGAAGATTTCCCTGCCCAAGTTCACGCTGGTTGGCGCCACCACGCGCTCCGGCCTGCTCACCACACCGCTGCGCGACCGCTTCGGCATTCCGGTGCGGCTCCAGTTCTACACGGTGGAGGAACTGGAGAAGATCGTGGTGCGCGGCGCGCGGGTGCTGGGCATCGCCATCGCCCCCGACGGGGCCACCGAGATCGCCCGGCGCGCGCGCGGCACGCCCCGCATCGCCGGCCGCCTGCTGCGCCGGGTGCGTGATTTTGCCTTGGTGGCCGATGCCGAGCGCATCGACCGCAAGGTGGCCGACCGGGCGCTGCTGGCGCTGGAGGTGGACGCCGCCGGCCTCGACGCCATGGACCGGCGCTATCTCACCGTCATCGCCGATTATTACGGTGGTGGCCCGGTGGGGGTGGATACGCTCGCCGCTGCGCTGTCCGAGCCGCGCGACGCCATCGAGGAAATCGTGGAGCCGTTCCTGGTGCAGCAGGGCTTCATCCAGCGCACGCCGCGCGGGCGGATGCTCACCGCCACCGCCTTCCGCCATCTCGGCCTGCCGGAGCCGGTGGTGGTCAAGCCCATGCCCCTGTTCGACGAGGGCGAGTAGGCGGTCGTCATGCCCATCGACGCGGCCCCACTGTCAATGTACATCACATTCACATGAGCTGGTCCCGGAACGGAGAAACGCGGTCCTACCATCACGGCAACCTGCGGGAGGCCCTGATGCAGGCGACCCTCGACCTGATCGGGGAGAAGGGGGTGGCGGGCGTCACCTTCGCCGAGGCGGCCCGGCGTGCCGGGGTGAGCGCGGCGGCGCCCTACCGCCATTTCCGCGATCGCGACGAATTGCTGGCGGCGGTGGCCGCCGTCGGCTTCGAGCGGCTGGCCGACGCGCTCACCACCGCGTGGCAGAACGGCCGGCCCTCGCCCGCCATCGCCTATGAGCGGGTGGGGCGGGCCTATCTTGATTTCGCCCGGCGGGCGCCGGCGGACTATGTGGCCATGTTCGAATCCGGCTTGCCGGCGGATGCCCACGAGGGTCTCCAGCAGGCCAGCAATCGCGCGTTCGCCGTGCTGCGCGAGGCGGCGGAAGTTCTGGTCTCTCACATTCCCGGACCGGTGCGCCCGCCGGCCCTGATGGTGGCGCTCCATACCTGGTCGCTGGCCCATGGGGTGGCGTCCCTGTTCGGCCGGGCCGACAGCGCCCGGCGCAAATTGCCCATGGGCCCGGATGAGCTGCTTGAGGCCGCATTTCTGATCTATCTGAAAGGTCTCGGCGCCCCCTCCGGCACCTGAGTCCCGCGCCCGCCAAGGGCCGGGCCATTGACAAAATGGGGGCCTTTGCCTATCTATGTAAATGTTATTAACATTAACCGGGAACGCGGCTATGGAGCTCGCTTACAAGCTCGACAGTTACGGCAAACCGGCGTGGATCGCGCTGACGGTGCTGGGCTTCATGGCCTGGTGGCCGCTGGGCCTCGCGATCCTGGCCTTCACAATCGGGAGCGGACGGATGGGATGTGGTGCCAAGCGCGGCTTCGGCCGCTGGCAGGAAGAGGGCGGCGACGCCCTGCGCGGTGCCTTCGGGCGCTGGAGCCGGACCATGCCGTCCAGCGGCAACCGCGCCTTCGACGAGTACCGCCAGGAGACGCTGCGGCGCCTTGAGGACGAGCAGAAGGACTTCCGCGACTTCCTTGAGCGCCTGCGCCAGGCCAAGGACAAGTCGGAGTTCGACCAGTTCATGGCCGACCGCCGCAGCCGCCCCGCCGAGCCCGCCCCGGACGCGCCAGCCGGCAACTGAGCCTTTCCTGCGACGCGTTGCCGCCGCAGGAACATCTTAGCCCATCTTGAGCCGCGCCCTTTGTTCACAAGGGGCGCGGTCTCGTTTATGAGGGCGGCATGGTCGAGCGCCCAAACCTCTCCCCGTCCGATCCGCACCTCACCCTTGCCGGCCGGCTGATCCCCGGCGGCCACGCGCTGCATGTGCGTGTCTATTACGAGGACACGGATTTCTCCGGCATCGTCTACCACGCCAACTATCTGAGATTCATGGAGCGCGGCCGCTCCGACTATATGCGGCTGCTCGGCGTGTTCCAGGGCGAGCTGTTCGAGCAGGCGGCGGCCGAGGCGCCGGGCTTCCACTTCGTCGTCCGCTCCATGCAGATCGATTTCCGCAAGCCCGCCCGCATCGACGACGTGCTGGAGGTGGTGACCCTCTCCAAGGAGGTGGCCGGTGCGTCCATCACCCTGTTGCAGCAGGTGAAGCGGGACGGCGAGGTGCTGGTGTCCGCCACCGTGCGCGTGGCCTTCGTCTCGGAAGGCCGGGCCAAGCGCATCCCCGACGCGCTGCGGCAGGCGACGCTGCAGGATGCACGCGCGGCCGAGGCCATCGGCGAAACCCAGCGCTGAGGGCGCGCGGCGCCCCTTCAGCCGGTTCAGACCTTCAGCCCATGCCCACCGAGCCGCGCTCCTTGGGGGCGAGCTGGGAGACCAGCTGCTCGATGCGCTCGGCCACCTGATCGATGGTCCGGGCCACCTCTTCCTCGCTCGCCTCGATGCGGGCGATGGCGGAGGCGCGGGCGTCGCGCTGGCTCTCGATGTCGCTTTCCAAAGCGGCAACGCGCCGGCGCGACTCCGCCAGTTCGTCGGCGATGGTGATGGCGGCCATGACCACGAGGCGCTGGTCGCCGATCTCGCCGAAGGCCGTGCGCAGCTGGGAGATGCGGCCGTCGATGTCATGGGCGAGGCGGATGAGGTGATCTTCCTGCCCCTCGTCGCAGGCCATCCTGTACTGGCGACCGGCGATGGTGACGGAGACGTGGGGCATGCCCGTCAGCCGCCGTGGGTCGCGAGCACGTCGCGGATCGTGCCCATGGCCACGTCCAGGCGGCGGATGATTTCCCGGCCAATTTCCTCCACCTGGCCGGCATCGGCCTTCGCGAGATCGAGTTCCGCGGCGAGGCGCGCCCGGTCGTTGCCCATGGCGTGAAGCTGGGCCGCCAGCGCCTCCTGATGGCGGTCGGTCTCCCGACGACGATCCAGCGCGTCGTTCAGGGCGTCGAGGGCCGCATGAAGGCGCCGGGTCGCGGCCTCAATGGGGGCGTCCTGCAGCGGCGGGCGATGCTTCAGCGCATACATTGGCAAAGTGTAGCCGAGTCGGGCGGCGGCGCGCCAGACTTTCCCGGCCTGTCAACATGAACACGCGCGGGGGGCGCCCGCCGGCGGGGCCAATTTTTCCGCATTTGCGAATGCTGCAATGCGGAAGCTTTGCTGCAGGCGCGACGATGCGGCGCGGGGCTCGCCGGGCCCCCCGGCTTGACGTTCGTGGACCGGGCAGGTTTGACAGCCTTGCGAGCCTTGGTACAAGGCGGCCAGCAATGGCCGGATGACCCTGATAGGTCTGCCACAGCTCGAGGTTGTCTCTGGCAGGGCGGCGCGTCCGGAACCCGGCGCGGGAGAAACGGAATTCATGCTGAGCCGCACGAGTCACGACCGCATGGCCAACGCCATCCGCTTCCTTGCCATGGACGCGGTGGAAGCTGCCAATAGCGGTCATCCCGGCCTGCCCATGGGTGCTGCGGACATCGCCACCGTCCTGTTCACCAAGGTCCTGAAGTACGATCCCACGCGCCCCTTCTGGCCCGATCGCGACCGCTTCGTGCTGTCCGCCGGCCACGGCTCCATGCTGCTCTATTCGGTGCTGCATCTGGCCGGCTACGAGAAGGTGACGATCGAGGAGATCAAGCGCTTCCGCAAGCTTGGCTCGCTCACCCCCGGCCATCCCGAGAACTTCGTCACCGAAGGTATCGAGACCACCACCGGTCCGCTGGGGCAGGGCATCGCCACCGCGGTGGGCATGGCCATGGCCGAGCGCGCGCTCGCCGCCCGCTTCGGCACCGAGGTGGTGGACCACCACACCTTCGTGCTCTGCTCCGACGGCGACCTGATGGAGGGCCTCAGCCAGGAGGCGGCGGACCTCGCCGGCCACCTGAAGCTCTCCAAGCTCATCGTCATGTGGGATGACAACGGCATCTCCATCGACGGCGCCACCTCCATCTCCGGTTCCACCGACCAGCTGGCGCGCTTCGCCGCCTCCGGCTGGGCGACCACGCGCATCGACGGCCACGATCCGCAGGCCATCCTCGCCGCGCTCACCGCCGCCAAGGCCTCCGACCGCCCGACCCTGATCGCCTGCCGCACCATCATCGGCTTCGGCAGTCCCAAGAAGGCGGGCTCTGAGAAGGTGCACGGCTCGCCGCTCGGCGCCGACGAGATCGCCGCCACCCGCGCCGCCTTGGGCTGGGAGGCTGCGCCCTTCGAGATCCCCGCCGACGTGCTCGCCGGCTGGCGCGCCGCCGGTGCCGCCGGATCCGCCGCCCGCGCGGCCTGGGAAGACCGTCTCGCCGCCGCGCCCGCAGCGGACCGGGCCGAGTTCGAGCGCCGCATCGCCGGCACGCTGCCGCAGGCGCTGGAAGGCGCCATCGTCGCCGTGAAGCAGAAGGCGGTGGCGGACGGCGGCGCGGTGGCCACCCGCAAGTCGTCGGAGCTGGTGCTGGATTTCATCACCCCCGCGGTGCCGGAGATGCTGGGCGGCTCGGCCGACCTCACCGGCTCCAACAACACCAAGGCCAAGGGCGCCAAGGCCATCACGCCGGACGATTTCTCCGGCTCCTTCGTGCACTGGGGCGTGCGCGAGCACGGCATGGCGGCAGCCATGAACGGGATCACCCTGCACAAGGGCCTCATTCCCTTCTCCGGCGGCTTCCTGGTGTTCTCGGATTACTGCCGCCCGTCCATCCGCCTCGCCGCGCTCATGGGCGAGCGGGTCATCCATGTGCTGACCCACGATTCCATCGGCCTCGGCGAAGACGGGCCCACCCACCAGCCGGTGGAGCACCTGGCCGCCCTGCGCGCCATCCCGAACCTTCTGGTGATGCGCCCCGCCGACACGGTAGAAACCGCCGAGTGCTGGCAGATCGCGCTGCAATCGGAAGGGCGGCCCTCCGCCCTCATCCTGTCGCGCCAGAACCTGCCGATCCTGCGCACCGATGCCACCGCCGAGAACCGCTCGGCGGGCGGCGCCTATGAGATCGTCGCGGCCTCGGCCAAGGCGCAGGCCAGCCTGTTCGCCACGGGCTCGGAAGTCTCGCTTGCGGTGGAAGCCGCCAAGCTTCTGGAGGCGCAGGGTGTGCCCACCCGCGTCGTCTCCATCCCTTCGTTCGAACTGTTCCTCGAAAGGCCTGCCGCAGAGCGGGCCAAGGTGATCGGGGACGCTCCGGCCAAGGTGGCGGTGGAAGCCGCCATCCGCATGGGGTGGGACGCCATCGTCGGTTCGGATGCCGCCTTCGTGGGAATGACCTCGTTCGGCGCCTCGGCGCCTGGAAAGGATCTTTTCGCCCATTTTGGACTGACCCCGGACAAGGTCGCGGCCAAGGCCCTCGACCAGCTCCGGCAGGTGTGATCATCGGCGCACGGCGGGCGCACACGGCCGCACCGCGGGCTCTTCCGCGGGTGCGCAACGCAGTTTCGCAAGAGGCCGGGCTTCAAGCCGGCTCAAGGAGAACCCAAAATGAGCGTCAAGGTGGCCATCAACGGTTTCGGTCGCATCGGGCGTAACGTTCTGCGCGCCATCATCGAATCGGGTCGGACCGACATCGAGGTGGTGGCGATCAACGATCTCGGCCCGGTGGAGACGAACGCCCACCTGTTCCGCTTCGACAGCGTGCACGGCCGCTTCTCCGGCGAGGTCAAGGTTGCCGGCGATACCATCGACGTGGGCCGCGGCCCCATCAAGGTCACCGCGGTGCGCGATCCCGCCCAACTGCCCCACGCGGCGCTGGGTGTCGATATCGCACTCGAATGCACCGGCATCTTCACCGCCCGCGACAAGGCGGCCGCGCATCTGGCCGCTGGTGCCAGGCGCGTGCTGGTCTCCGCCCCCGCCGAGGGCGCCGACCTGACCGTGGTCTACGGCGTGAACCACGACAAGCTCACCTCCGAGCACCTCGTGGTCTCCAACGCCTCCTGCACCACCAACTGTCTCGCCCCCGTCGCGAAGGTCCTCCACGATGCCGTCGGCATCGAGAAGGGCTTCATGACCACGATCCACTCCTACACCGGCGACCAGCCGACGCTGGATACCATGCACAAGGACCTCTACCGCGCCCGCGCGGCGGCCATGTCCATGATCCCCACGTCCACCGGCGCCGCCAAGGCGGTGGGCCTGGTGCTGCCGGAGCTGAACGGCAAGCTGGACGGCACCTCCATCCGCGTGCCGACCCCCAACGTCTCGGTGGTGGACTTCAAGTTCATCGCCAAGCGGGCCACCAGCAAGGACGAGATCAACGCGGCCGCCATCGCCGCCGCCGCATCCGGACCGCTGAAGGGCATCCTCGGCACCACCGACCAGCCCAACGTCTCCATCGACTTCAACCACGACCCGCACTCCTCCACCCTGCACCTGGACCAGACCAAGGTCCTGGAAGGCACGCTGGTGCGCGTGCTGTCCTGGTATGACAACGAGTGGGGCTTCTCCAACCGCATGGCCGACACCGCAGTCGCCATGGGCAAGCTCGGTTGAGCGGGGAAGGGGGCGCCAAGATGACCGCCTTCCGAACCCTCGACGACGCGGACCTCGCCGACAAGCGGGTCCTCGTGCGCGTTGATCTCAACGTGCCCATGGAAGCCGGACGGGTCACCGACGAGACCCGCCTGAAAGCCATCCTGCCCACCATCCGCACCATCACGGACAAGGGCGGCAAGGTGGTGCTGCTGGCGCATTTCGGGCGGCCCAAGGGCCGCGACGAGAGCCAGTCCCTCGCCCCGGTGGCGAAGGCGCTGGAAGGCCAGCTCGGCCGCAAGGTGGCGTTCGCCTCCGACTGCGTGGGCGAGGAAGCCTCCCGCGCCATCTCCCGGCTCGCCGCCGGCGAGGTGCTGGTGCTGGAGAACACCCGCTTCCACGCGGGTGAGGAGAAGAACGCGCCGGATTTCGTCGATGCCCTCGCCAGCCTCGGCGACATCTATGTCAACGACGCCTTCTCCGCCGCCCATCGCGCCCACGCCTCCACCGAGGGGCTGGCCCGCAAGCTGCCGGCCTATGCCGGGCGCTCCATGGAAAGCGAACTCGCCGCGCTCACCAAGGCCCTGGAAGCCCCGGTGCGTCCGGTGCTCGCCGTGGTCGGCGGCTCCAAGGTGTCCTCCAAGCTCGAGCTTCTCGGGAACCTCGTGAAGAAGGTGGACATCCTGGTGATCGCCGGCGGCATGGCCAACACCTTCCTGGCCGCCCTCGGCAAGACGGTGGGCAAGTCGCTGTGCGAGCACGACCTGGCCGACACCGCCCGCGAGATCCTGGAGAAGGCCAAGGCGGCCGGCTGCGAGATCGTGCTGCCGGTGGACGCGGTGGTGGCCAAGGAGTTCAAGGCCAATGCCGCGAACCGCGTCGTCGGCGTGGACGAGGTGGGCGACGACGAGATGATCCTCGACGCCGGTCCCGAAACCGTGGCCGTGGTGGCGCAGAAGCTCGACGGCGCCAGGACCGTGGTCTGGAACGGCCCGTTCGGCGCCTTCGAGATGACGCCGTTCGACGCCGCGACCGTGGCCGTGGCCCGCGACGTGGGCAAGCGGACCCGCGCCGGCACGCTGCTGTCGGTGGCCGGCGGCGGCGATACGGTGGCCGCTCTTAACCACGCGGGGGTAGCGGGAGACTTCTCCTACGTCTCTACCGCCGGCGGTGCCTTCCTGGAATGGCTGGAGGGCAAGGCCCTGCCGGGCGTCGAGGCCCTGCGGCGCTGAAAAGATACGCCCGGATGGCGAAAAGGTCGTCCGGGCGTTTTTGTTGCATCGCAGCGGGTTCAATTGCTGCGCTGCAATGGTATGATGTCTCGCTGGCCCACGCCCGCCCCGCCGGTCGGGGTGTGCGTGGGTCCTTCATGATCGGGGCCGGCGCGCCCTGGTCTCCACGCCCGCCGAGGGGCGGCAATAAGGCAGGTGAAGGCACATGACGGCTGAGCTCGACGCGATCGCGCAGAAAATGGTGGCCGACGGCAAGGGCATTCTGGCGGCAGACGAGAGCAGCGGCACCATCAAGAAGCGGTTTGATGCCATCGGCGTCGAATCCACCGAGGAGAACCGCCGCGACTATCGCGAGCTGATGTTCCGCTCGGAAGCCATGACCAAATATATCTCCGGCGTCATCCTCTATGAGGAGACCATCCGGCAGAAGGCCAAGGACGGCACGCCGCTCGTCAGCCTCATCCAGCAGGCCGGCTCCATCCCCGGCATCAAGGTGGACGCGGGCGCCAAGCCCCAGCCGGCCTTCCCGGGCGAGACCATCACCGAGGGCCTCGACGGCCTCGCCGGCCGCCTCAAGGAATTTTATGATCTCGGCGCCCGCTTCGCCAAGTGGCGCGCAGTGATCGACATCGACACCGCCAAGGGCATCCCCTCCTACGGCTCCATCCGCGCCAATGCCCACGCGCTGGCCCGCTATGCGGCCCTGTGCCAGGAAGCCCGGATCGTTCCCATCGTGGAGCCGGAAGTGCTCATGGACGGCAGCCACGACATCGACACCTGCTACCAGGTGACCGAGTGGGTGCTGAAGACCACCTTCGAGGAGCTGTATTACCAGCGCATCCGCCTCGAGGGCATGGTGCTGAAGCCCAACATGATCGTGCCCGGCAAGAAGTCGGCGAAGCAGGCTTCCGTGGAAGAAGTGGCCGAGAAGACCGTGCGCGTGCTGAAGAGCTGCGTGCCGTCCGCGGTGCCCGGCATCGCCTTCCTTTCCGGCGGCCAGTCGGACGAGGACGCCACCGCCCATCTGGACGCCATGGTGAAGCTGGGCGGCCTGCCCTGGAAGCTCACCTATTCCTACGGCCGCGCGCTCCAGGCCGCGCCGCAGAAGGCGTGGGCCGGCAAGGCCGAGAACGTGGCCAAGGCCCAGGCGGCGTTCACCCATCGCGCCCACATGAACTCGCTCGCCGCCCTCGGCCAGTGGTCGTCGGAGGAAGAGCGCAAGGCCGCCTGAGCGCGCCTTGCCATAGCGGATGAGAAAGGGCCGGCTCGCGCCGGCCCTTTTTTATGGCGCTGGGCTTTCGGGCCGATTCGCGCCGGCGATGGGGTGATCCGTTGGCCTTGAGGTCGTTGGGTGATGTATCCGCCCGCGAACTTGCGATAGAGCAGGTAGCAGTCAGATTGCGTCGCAGCCTGATCGGCCCGTGCTCCCGCGGGCCGTGCCCCCAATTTGCCGATTTCTTGGCCGACCGATCATCCATGGCTTCCCCCTTGCCGCCGCCCGGCGCCCGACTCATGCTGGTCTTCACTCTCACGCCCGCGCTGCGGCCGGACGCAGCGGCTGCCGCCGTGCGCGCTGGCGACGTGGCCGCGGTGGTGCTGCGCGTGCCCGAGGGCGGCGCGCCTGACACCGGACACCTGCGCGCGGTGGCCGAGGCGATCCAGCGTCATGACGCGGCGGTGCTGGTGGCCGGGCCGGACACTCTCGTCACCGCCGCGGGCCTCGATGGCGTCCATGTGAGCGATCCCCGCAGCCTCGACGCCGCGCTGCGGGCGCTGAAGCCGCAGGCCATCGTCGGGGCGGGCGGCATCGCCAGCCGCCACGACGCCATGGAGGCCGGGGAGAGCGGGGCGGACTATGTCTTCTTCGGCGCCCTGGAGCCGCAGGCGGGGGACGCCGCCGACATTCTGGATTTCGTGGCCTGGTGGGCCGAGGTGTTCGAGGTGCCGTGCGTGGGCCTCGCCGCCTCCCTCGACGAGGCCGAGGCGCTGGCCCAAGCCGGCGCCGATTTCGTCGCGCTGGCCGAGGCGCTGGTGGCGGAAGGCGGTGCGGCGAGCGTGACGGCGGCCATGGCCCGGCTTGCGCGCGCGGACGCCCAGCCATGAGAGTGGGCCTGGTTCGGCGCGTTCTGCCGCCGGCGGTGCGGGGCGTGGCACGCGTCTGCGCCCTGAACGTCGTGCTGGCCCTCACGTTGGCGGGCGGACCCGCCCTTGCCCAGACCGCGCCGCAGCCCAAGCCTGCCGACAAGCCCTCTTCCGACAAGCCCTCATCCGACAAACCCTTGTCCGACAAGCCTCCAGCCGCAACGCCGTCGAAGCCGCAGGCGAAGCCTGCTGCCAAACCTGCGGCGAAGCCTGCTGCCAAACCCGCGGCAACCCCGGCGGCAAAGCCGGGCCCGGCGCGCCCCGATGCCGGCAGCGGGCCGCCGCTGCTCGGGCCGCAGATCGCCTATCCCAGCCTCGATACGCCGGGGGGCAGCGGCGATCTTGCCTATGGCGCCTACCAGCGCGGCTATTACCTCTCAGCCTTCAACGAGGCGCTGAAACGGGCCCGCGCCGGAACGGACCCGGCCGCCATGACCCTGCTCGGCGATCTCTACGGCTCCGGCTATGGCGTGCCGCTGGATTTCGCCAAGGCCATCGAATGGTATCGCAAGGCCGCTGCCGCCGGCTCGCCGGGCGCGCTTTTGTCCCTCGGCAACCTGACGCTGGCCGGGCAGGGCCTCAAGAAGGACGAGCTGGAGGCCGCCAAGCTGTTCCGGCAGGCGGCGGAAAAGGGCAATGGCCCTGCCGCCTACAATCTCGGCCTGCTCTATCTGCAGGGCCGCCAGATGCCCAAGGAGCCGGCGGAGGCCGCCCGCTGGTTCGAAGTGGCAGCCGGCAAGGATATCGAGGACGCCCAGTATGCCCTCGCCGTGCTGTTCAAGGAGGGCAACGGCGTGGAGAAGGATGTTGCCCAATCGGCGAAGCTGATGGCTTCAGCAGCTCGGCTGGGCCACATCACGGCGCAGGTGGAATTCGCCATCATGCAGTTCAACGGCGTCGGCGTGCCGAAGGACGAGGCGGCGGCCGCCGCCATGTTCCGCAAGGCGGCGCTGGGCGGCAATGCCATCGCCCAGAATCGCTATGCGCGGCTGCTCGCGGTCGGCCGCGGCGTGTCGCAGGACAAGGCCCAGGCCGCCGCCTGGCATCTTCTCGCCAAGCATCGGGGGCTCGGAGACCCCATGCTGGACGAGATGGTGGCGCAGCTTCCCGCCGCCGACCGCAAGAAGGCCGAGGCCCAGGCCGCCCGCTGGGAAGCCGGCCGCGCCTGAGATGGCTGGGGCGCGGCGCCGTGTGTGGCACTTGTGCAACGCTCACGGACGCCGTCGGTCTGCCCCGAGCCCTGCACCTGCTCGCCATGATGACGCCACGAGAGGGCATCAGTGAAGATGCCGTCGACGGGTCGGCGTTGCCGGCCCTGCGGCCCTCTTTGGAACCGCCGCATCTGCGTCGTCCGCCTGGAGCGGGCGTGCCGCCGCGCGCCGGGGAGAGGTCTTAAGGATAACGGCTTGGAAACCATGGCGCGCAGGAAGTGCGGTGCGCCGCACGGTTTCCGCCAGGACAGGCGGCTTCAGGCCGTGCACGGAACGTTCGCTTAACCGGGCGGCTGATAGACGAAAGCCTCCGGTCCAGCGTTGAGAAGGGAGATACCGGAATGCGTTTCCTCAGGCTAGCTCGCGGGTTCCGGTTCGCGGCGCTTTTCGGCTTCGCGCTGGCCCTCGCCGCGTGTGCCAATAATCCCAACCAGAACGCCGCCGGTGCTGGCGGTGCGGGCGGCCCGCCCGGATCACCACAGGAATTCGTGGTGGCGGTGGGCGATCGCGTGTTCTTCGAAAGCGACCAGACCGACCTCACGCCCCAGGCGCGGGCCACCCTGGATCGTCAGGCCCAGTGGCTGCAGCAGTGGAACCGCTACACCTTCACCATCGAAGGCCATGCGGACGAGCGCGGCACCCGCGAATACAACATCGCCCTCGGCGCCAAGCGGGCCCAGAGCGTGCGCGACTATCTCTCCGCCCGCGGCGTGGACCCCTCGCGCATGCGCACCATTTCCTACGGCAAGGAGCGCCCCGTCGCGGTCTGCAACGACATTTCCTGTTGGTCGCAGAACCGTCGCGCGGTCACCGTGCTGAACGCCGGCGGCGCCTGAGCGCGGTAGCCGGTATCATCGAAAAGGGCCGGCGCCGCCTGCGGCCGCCGGCCCTTTCGCTTTGCGGGGCAGGGTCTTGCGTCCGGTGGCGGACGGCGGCAGGACAGCCCGGCCGGCGACACCGCCAAGCGACACGCGCAAGTCCTTGCGGAGTCACACTTTGGACGCGATCCATCCCCTATTCTTGGCCGCCCGGGAGGCTGATCCCGGACGTCTTTTCCCGCCACAAGCCCCTGGACCCAAGATGATGCGCCTGCCGCTGGTCGGTGTTCTCGCCCTCGCCCTGAGCGCCGTCGCGCTGCCCGCCGCCGCCCAGCAGGACGGTGGATTGTTCGGCAATATCTTCAAGCCCCCGGCCGCGGCGCCCCAGCCCCTCCCGGGCGGCGACGAAACCGAGATCGTCGGCCGCATGGAGCGGCTCGAATCGTCCCTGCGGCAGCTCACCGGGCAGGTGGAGCAGCTGCAGTATCGCAACCAGCAGCTCGAGGCGCAGGTGCGTCGCCTGGAAGAAAGCGCCGGTGGCGCCCGCGCTCCGGCCGCCGTGTCCGCGCCCGCTGCCGCTCCGGCGGCGACCCTGCCCTCCGGCCGTCCCGCGAGCGTGCCCGGCACGCCCGGCAAAAGGTCCGACGCCTTCGATCCCAACATGGACCCCGCCGCCCCCGGCGCGCCGCAGCCCCTTGGCTCGCCCGCCAGCGCCGCCCTGCCGCGTCCGGCCGAGGCCGTTCCTGGCGGGCGCACCACGTCCGGCGGGACCCAGTCCGGCGGCACCCAGGTGGCCGCCTTGCCGGGACCCGGCGCTTCCGTGCGCGAGCTGTACGATGCCGGCCAGGCCCAGCTCCAGCGGCAGGATTATGCCGGTGCCGAGCAGACCTTCCGCCAGATCGTCCAGTCCGCGCCTGGCGACCGCATCATTCCCGATGCCACCTTCATGCTCGGGGAAAGCCTGTTCCTGCGCCAGAACTACGGGGACGCGGCGGCCTCCTTCCTCGAAGTCTCCACCAAGCATCCCAGCTCGCCCCGGGCGCCGGAGGCGTTGCTGCGGCTCGGCCAGTCCCTCGCCGGCCTCGGCGAGAAGGAGACCGCCTGCGCCACGCTGCAGGAGGTGGACCGCAAATATCCGCGCGCCGCATCCTCCATCCGCCAGGCGGTGGAGCGGGAACAGAAGCGCGTCGGCTGCTGAGGTCCGATGACCACGGGCGGCGGCACGGCAATGGACACCGGGGCGACGGGCCTTCAGGAAAGCAGCCCCGTCGATGACGGCGATCTCGACGCGCTGTTTGCCCCCTTCACGTCCCATCCCTGCATCCTGATCGCCATCTCCGGCGGGCCTGATTCCACCGCCCTGCTGCATCTCGCCGCGCGCTGGCGCGCCGGCCGTGCGGCCGGGCCGGGTCTCATCGCCGCCACCGTGGACCACGGCCTGAGGGCGGAGGCGACGCGCGAGGCCGAGGCGGTGGCTGCCTTCGCCGCCCGGCTGGGCGTGCCCCACCGCATTCTCGTCTGGCGGGGCGCCAAGCCCGCCCACGGCATCCAGGAGGCGGCGCGGGAGGCGCGCTACAGGCTGCTGGCGGAGGCCGCGCAGCAGGCCGGGGCCACCGCCATCGCGCTCGCCCATACCCGCGACGACCAGGCGGAGACGGTGCTGTTCCGCCTCGCCCGCGGCTCCGGCCTCACCGGCCTCTGCGGCATGCGGGGCGATGCGGCGCGCCATGGCCTCGCGCTGCTGCGCCCCTTTCTCGACGTGCCCAAGGCGCGGCTGGTGGCGACGCTGGAGGCCGCCGGCCTTGCATTCGTGCGCGACCCAAGCAATGGCGACCCGAGCTTTGCCCGTCCGCGCCTGCGCGCCATGGCGCAGGCTCTGGCGGGGGAGGGGCTCGACGCCCGCCGCCTGGCCGTGCTGGCGCGCCGGGTCGCGCGGGCGGACCAGGCGCTGGAGGCCGCGACCGATGCGGCCGAGGCCGCGGCTCGCCTTCCCGGCGCGCAGGAGCGGCCGGATACCATCAGCCTCGATGCCTTCGCCGCCCTGCCCGACGAGATCGCCCTGCGCCTGCTCGGCCGTGCCATCCACAGGGTGGGCACCGAGGGCCCGGTGGAACTGGCCAAGCTGGAAGCCCTGTTCGAAGCCCTGAAGGTCGCGGGGCGGACGCCCTCGGCACCTTTTCGCCGCACCCTCGCGGGTGCCCTGGTGAGCCTGCGCGGGGCGGCGCTGCATGTCGCGGCTGCGCCGCCCCGGCGCGAAACCAGCCCAATCGCACCGAATTCACCAGTCGATGGCCCTGTCGTCCTTGGCAAAAAGGGGCCTCGCTCCTAGATTAGGCAGCGGACGGTGCGGGAGGCCCCACTGACGGCAGTCCAGTGCGGAGGTATTCCTTCCGTATGGTAAGGCGTCGAAACGGGCTGGCCCTGTCTGTCCCCACGAGGGTTCTATGAACGCCAATCTACGCAATTTCGCCCTTTGGGTGATCATCGTCCTCCTGCTTCTCGCCCTGTTCTCGCTGTTCAACAGCCCGGGGCAGCGCACGAACGCGAACGAGATCTCCTTTTCGCAGCTCCTCAGTGACGTTGACGCCGGCAAGGTGCGCGAGGTCGTGATCGAGGGGCCGAACATCACCGGCACCTATTCCGACCGTTCCGGCAGCTTCCAGACCTATGCGCCGAACGATCCGTCGCTGATCCAGCGCCTTTACGGCAAGGGCGTGCAGATCACCGCGCGCGCGCCGTCGGACAACGTGCCGTGGTTCGTGAGCCTGCTGGTCTCCTGGCTGCCGTTCCTGGCCCTGATCGGCGTGTGGATCTTCCTGTCGCGCCAGATGCAGGGTGCCGGCGGCAAGGCCATGGGCTTCGGCAAGAGCCGCGCCAAGCTGCTCACCGAGGCGCACGGACGGGTCACCTTCGACGACGTGGCCGGCATCGACGAGGCCAAGAGCGACCTCACCGAGATCGTGGACTTCCTGCGTGACCCGCAGAAATTCCAGCGCCTCGGCGGCCGCATCCCGCGCGGCGTGCTGCTGGTCGGCCCCCCCGGCACCGGCAAGACGCTGCTCGCCCGCGCCATCGCCGGCGAGGCCAACGTGCCGTTCTTCACCATCTCCGGCTCGGACTTCGTGGAGATGTTCGTGGGCGTCGGCGCCAGCCGCGTGCGCGACATGTTCGAGCAGGCGAAGAAGAACGCGCCCTGCATCATCTTCATCGACGAGATCGACGCGGTGGGCCGCCACCGTGGCGCCGGCCTCGGCGGCGGCAACGACGAGCGCGAGCAGACCCTCAACCAGCTGCTGGTGGAGATGGACGGCTTCGAGGCGAACGAGGGCATCATCCTCATCGCCGCCACCAACCGTCCCGACGTGCTCGACCCGGCGCTGCTGCGTCCCGGCCGCTTCGACCGCCAGGTCATCGTGCCCAACCCGGACGTGGTGGGCCGCGAGCAGATCCTGAAGGTGCACGCCCGCAAGATCCCGATCGCCCCGGACGTGAACCTCAAGACCATCGCCCGCGGCACCCCCGGCTTCTCCGGCGCGGACCTCGCCAACCTCTGCAACGAGGCGGCGCTGATGGCGGCCCGGCGCAACAAGCGCATGGTCACCATGGCCGAGTTCGAGGACGCCAAGGACAAGGTGATGATGGGCGCCGAGCGTCGCTCCCTCGTCATGACCGAGGAAGAGAAGATGCTGACCGCCTATCACGAGGGCGGCCATGCCATCGTGGCCCTGAACGTGCCGGCCACCGACCCGGTGCACAAGGCCACCATCATCCCCCGCGGCCGCGCGCTGGGCATGGTCATGCAACTGCCCGAGCGGGACAAGCTCTCCATGTCCTACGAGCAGATGACCTCGCGCCTCGCCATCATGATGGGCGGGCGCGTGGCGGAAGAGCTGATCTTCGGCCACGACAAGGTGACCTCCGGCGCCGCCTCCGACATCGAGCAGGCCACCCGCCTCGCCAAGATGATGGTGACGCGCTGGGGCTTCTCGGCGGATCTCGGCGCCGTGGCCTATGGCGACAACCAGGACGAGGTGTTCCTCGGCATGTCGGTGTCGCGCCAGCAGAACGTGTCCGAGGCCACCGCCCAGACCATCGACCGCGAGGTGCGCCGCCTCGTGGACGAGGGTCATCAGGAGGCCAAGCGCATCCTCACCGAGCACCAGCAGGACCTTGAGACCCTGGCGCGCGGCCTGCTGGAATACGAGACGCTCTCGGGTGACGAGATCATCGACCTTCTGGACGGCAAGACGCCGAACCGGGAAAGCGTGATCGAGCCTTCCAATCCGCGCGGCTCGGCCATTCCCACCACCAAGCGCCCGCGTCCCGGTGGTGCCGGCGGCTCCATCGAGCCCCAGCCCCAGGCCTGACCGGACGACTGGTCCCGAACGAGGAAAACGCCCGCGCAAGCGGGCGTTTTCTTTTGGGCCGGCGGTGCGGATGGAAGGCCCCGCATGGGCCATCGGCGGTGGCGGTCGAGGGCGCCGGTGCTCCCTCTCCCCTTGGGGGAGCGGGTCGGGGTGCGGGGGCATCGGGGCAATGAGGCGACCTCCGCCCTTCAGCACAGCCTTCCCCCGCGACACCGGATGGCCATCGACAGCACAGGCGGGGCGGGGCAGAACCGCGCCATGTCCCTCCTCGCCCGCACCTCCATCGTCTCGGCGGCGACGCTCTCCTCCCGCGTCCTCGGCTTCGTGCGGGATGCGGCCACCGCCGCGGTGCTGGGCACCGGGCCCGCCGCCGATGCGCTGGTGGCGGCCCTTGCCCTGCCGCTGCTGGCGCGGCGGCTGCTGTCGGAAGGCGCGTTCAACCTCGCCTTCATCCCCGCCCTCGCCCACGCCGAGGGCGGGGGGGAGGGCGCCCCCCGCCGGCTCGCGGGGGCGACGCTGGCACTGCTGTTCGGCACGCTCCTCGCGTTTGCGCTCCTCGCGGCGCTGTTCATGCCGCAGGTTATCCGACTGCTGGCGCCGGGTTTCGAGCCGGGCGGAGCGCGCGCCGATGTGGCGGTGCTGTGCGGGCGGGTGGCGGTGCTCTATCTGCCGTTCGCCGGGCTCGCCGCCATCTATGGGGGCGTCGCCAACGGCGCCCATCGGGTGCTGCTGCCGGCGCTGGCCCCGGTGGCGGCCAACCTCACCGTGCTCGCCGTCATCGCGGTGCTGCTCCTGCGCGGGCTGATGGAAAGCGACACCGCCGCCGTGGCCATCGCCGCCGCCACCGTGGCTGCGGGCGTCTCCCAGCTCGGCCTCATGGTGGTCGCCGCGCGCGGCTGTCCGGCGGCGCCGGGGATCTTGCCGGGGGGCTCGGCCGCGATCTCTCCGGCGGGCTGGCCGTGGCGCAAGGCGCTGGGGGTCATCCGTGCCGCCGCGCCGGCGTTCCTGTTCGCCGGCCTGAGCCAGTTCCGCCTTATCATCATCGCCGCCGCCGTCTCGGCGAGCCCCGGCGCCGTGGCGGCGCTGAATTATGCCCAGCGCCTCATGGACCTGCCCCTCGGCCTCGTGGGCGCGAGCGCAGGCGCAGTGCTGGTGCCGGCCCTGCTGCGCAAGAGCGCGCTCTCGGGCGCGGCCAGCGACGCCCCGGAGGCCTCGGGCCGCGCCATGCTGGCTGCCCTCGCCTTCGCCCTGCCGGCGGCCACCGGGCTCGCCGTGCTGGCCGACCCCATCGTCGTCACCCTGTTCCAGCGCGGCAGCTTCGATGCCGAGGATGCCCACCTCACCGGCGCGCTTCTGGCGATTCTCGCCGTGTCGCTGCCGGCGCAGGGGCTGGAGCGCATCCTGTCTGCCACCGCGTCCACCGCGGGCCGGGTGAAGATGGCCGAGCGCGTCGCCCTCGGCTCGCTCGCGGTCTGCCTGCTCTCGGCCTTCGGCCTGGGGCTGGGCGCCGGCCCGCGGGCGGCGGCGGGCGCGGCGGCGCTTTCGGCCTTCGCCTCCCTCCTGGTCCTGGGGGGGCTGCTGGTGCGCGCGGGGGCGCTGGTCTTCTCCCGCGCGGTCCTGCTCTCCGGCCTGGGGCTCGTGGCCGCGAGCCTGCTCATGGGCGGATGCGTCGGCATGCTCGCGGCGCTCTGGCCGGCGCCGGAGGGCCAGAGCGCGGCCGCCGTGCGGCTGGCCGGGCTGGTTGCCAGTGGCGCCGTGGTCTATGGCACCGCCGCATGGCTGCTGAAGGCCCTGCTGCCGAAGCTGGCGCCGCAGGGCTGACGCGCCCGCTTCCCCACGCGCGCCCTGCTCGCCCTGCGCCCCGTGCCCTCGCCCCTTGCGCGGCGGGGCACCAGGTGGCATGACGCGGCCCATCGTCTCCCCGCACATGGCCGCGCTTTCGGCCGCCGGGGTTCATCCATGCGGGTCGGGAAGGCCAAAGCTGCGCCGGGCGAAAGCCCCCGCCGCGCCAAGGTTCCCCGCGGTGCCTTGCCCCCGCAAGGCGTTTACGAGCGGTGCGCCGCTCTTTTGGAGGTCGCCATGGCGGCGGTCGCGGATCGCGTGTTTTCCGGCGTGCAGCCCACGGGCAACCTGCACCTCGGCAATTATCTCGGCGCCATCAAGCGCTTCGTGGAGCTGCAGAAGAGCCACGAGTGCATCTATTGCGTGGTGGACCTCCACGCCATCACCGTCTGGCAGGACCCGGTCGAGCTGAAGCGGCACATCCGCGAGCTGACTGCCGCATACATCGCCTGCGGCATCGATCCGAAGGACCACGTCATCTTCAACCAGAGCCAGGTCTCCGGCCATGCCGAGCTGGCCTGGATCTTCAATTGCGTCGCCCGCATCGGCTGGCTGAACCGCATGACACAGTTCAAGGAGAAGGCGGGCAAGGATCGGGAGAATGCCTCGGTCGGCCTGTTCGCCTATCCGGACCTGATGGCGGCCGACATCCTGCTCTACCGCGCCACCCACGTGCCGGTGGGCGAGGACCAGAAGCAGCACCTGGAGCTGACCCGCGACATCGCGCAGAAGTTCAACAACGACTTTGGCCCATCCATCGCGGCGAACGGGCACGAGGGGGGGTATTTCGCACTTCCCGAACCGCTGATCTCGGGTCCCGCCACGCGGGTCATGAGCCTGCGCGACGGGGCCAAGAAGATGTCCAAGTCGGACCCCTCCGACTTCTCCCGCATCAATTTGACCGACGATCGCGACACCATCGCCGGCAAGGTGCGCAAGGCGAAGACCGATCCCGAGCCCCTGCCCACCGAGGAAGAGGGCCTGAAGAGCCGCCCCGAGGCGGACAATCTCGTGGGCATCTTCGCCGCGCTCTCCGACCGCACCAAGGCCGACGTGCTGGCCGACTATGGCAACGCCCAGTTCTCCGCCTTCAAGGCCGCGCTGGTGGACCTCGCGGTGGAGAAGCTCGGCCCCATCGGCGGCGAGATGCAGCGCCTGATGGCGGACCCCGCCGCCATCGACGCCATCCTCATCGACGGCGCGGACCGCGCCCGCGTCATCGCCGACCAGACCATGGCCCAGGTGAAGGACATCGTCGGCATGGTGCGCGGCTGAGCCGGAGTGCGGCGCCGCTGCCTTGCGCCGCCTTGCTCCATCCTCGCCCCCCGCTTAATGCTGGTGGCGAGACGGCGCCTGCCGAGGAGGCCTTATGTCCGAGATGAACGCCACCGTCGATCCGGCCGAGGTCGCCCGCTTCGATGCGCTGGGCGCGCAATGGTGGGACGAGAAGGGCAAGATGGCGCCCCTCCACGCCATGAACCCGGCGCGCCTTGCCTTCCTGCGCGATGCGCTGGTGCGCCATTTCGGCCGCGACGCCCGCGCCCTGCGCCCGCTGAAGGGCCTGTCCATCCTCGACATCGGCTGCGGCGGCGGCCTGCTCAGCGAGCCGCTGGCGCGCATGGGCGGGCATGTGACCGGCATCGATCCCGCGCCCGGAAACGTGGCGATCGCCCGTGCCCATGCGGCGGCGTCCGGCCTTTCCATCGACTACATGCCGGTGACGGCCGAGGAACTGGCCGCGCGCGGTGCCCGCTTCGACGTGGTGGTGGCGCTGGAGGTGGTGGAGCACGTGGCGGACGTGAGCCTGTTCGTGCGCACCGCCGCCAGCCTGGTGGCGGAAGGCGGCGTGCTGGTGCTCTCCACCCTCAACCGCACCGCCAAGAGCTTCGCCCTCGCCATCGTGGGGGCCGAATATGTGCTGCGCTGGCTGCCGCCGGGCACCCATCGCTGGGAGAAGTTCATCACCCCCGAGGAGCTGGAGGCGACGCTTGCCGCCGCCGGCTTCGCCGCGCGGGAGAAGGTGGGCCTCGCCTACGAGCCACTCTCCGGCGACTTCCGGCTGACCGGGGACCTGTCGGTGAACTACTTTGTGGTGGCGGAGCGAGAGGGGTAGGGCTCCCGCCTCAGTTGCGGTCTTCCGGCAGCACGGGCAGGGGAAGCACCTCCACGTCGTCCTCGCGCAGGGCCTTGACCTCCTCCACCGTCGCCTCGCCGTAGATGGAGCGGTGCTCGATCTCGCCCTCGTGCATCTTGCGGGCGAGGTCGGCGAACTCGTCGCCCACATAATCGGACGTCTTGACGATCTGCTCCCGCAACTCGCGCAGCAGGGCGCGCAGCTCGCCGTCGGGGCGGCTCATCACCGGGACCGGAGCTTCCGCAACCGGAGCTTCTGCAGGTGCAGGCGTGGCGGCCGGGGAGGCGGTTGCCGGGGTGGCATCCCCCGCCGCCGGAGCGGGGGCGCGGTCGGTGCGCGCGACGGAAGGGGCCATCACCGCCTTCTCGACCTCGGCCGAGCCGCAGGCAGGGCAGGTGACAAGCCCGCGTGACTGCTGGGCGTCAAAGCTCGCGGAGGAGGGAAACCAGCTCTCGAACTGGTGGCCCGCGGCGCAATTGAGGGTGTAGCGGATCATGACGAGGCCCGCACCACGCTGAGGTGCCCGATGGTCTGGCCGGGCTCGGCGATCTCGAACCGGCGGCCGTTGGAGAGGGAGGGGATGCGCGCGCGGGCGGCGGCGACTTCCTTGAGATCAATTTCGGCGAGGATCACGCCGGGGTCGGTGCCGCCTTCGGCGATCACCCGGCCCCAGGGGTCCACCACCAGCGAATGGCCGAAGGTCTCCCGCCCGTTCTCGTGCCGGCCGCCCTGGGCCGCGGCCAGCACATAGGCGCCGTTCTCGATGGCCCGCGCCCGCAGCAGCACATGCCAGTGGGCCTCGCCGGTGGGCCGGGTGAAGGCGGAGGGCACGGTCAGCACCTGCGCGCCACCCTCGGCCAGCGCCCGGTAGAGGGACGGGAAGCGCAGGTCGTAGCAGATGGTGAGGCCGAAGCGGAACGCGCCCACATTGGCCAGGATCGCCCGCTCGCCGGGGCGATAGGCGGAGGATTCGCGATAGCTCTCGCCATTGCCCAGATCCACGTCGAACATGTGGATCTTGTCGTAGCGGGCAACGATCTGCCCATCGGGCCCGATCATGAAGGCGCGGTTGACCGCCTTCTTCTCGGACACCTTGAGGGCCAGGGAGCCGATATGGAGGAAGATGCCCAGCTCCTGCGCCAGCTGGCGCAGGGCGCCGAGGGTGGCGTCGGCGGCCTCCTCCCGGAGCTTTTCGAACAGGACCTCGCGGTCCAGCTCCATGATGTTGGTGATCTCGGGCGTCTGCACGTAGCGCGCGCCGTCCCGCGCGGCCTCCCGCACCAAGGCGGAGACGGCGTCGAGATTGGCTGCCGGATCCCGGCCGCTGCGCAGCTGCACCAGCGCGATGCGGAGGGTATCGGATGTGTCGGCCGAGGTCATGAGGCCCGCTCTTTCCTGGATGCTGAACCCGCCCTGATCCGTCATACGCACGTCGCGTGCGCCTGATGCCGGCGTATCCCCAGATAGATGGGGCCTCTTTCTAGTCTTGCACGGGTCCGCGCAGCAGGGGAAGAAAAGCTCAGGCGGCCAGCTGGTCCAGCCGGCCGGCGTCTTCAAGGGCGTAGAGGTCGTCGCAGCCGCCCACATGGGTGTCGCCGATGAAGATCTGCGGCACGCTGGTGCGCCCGCCGGCGCGGCGCGTCATCTCGTCCTGACCGTCCCTGTCGGTGGTCACGTCGATCTCTGTGAAGGTCAAGCCTTTGCGGCGCAGCAATTCCTTGGCGGAATGGCAATAGGGGCACCAGCTCTTGGTGTAGATTTCGATGGGTTTCATGCGGTCACAAATGGGTTGAGCGACGGCGGGGCACCGTCACGAAAGCGTCGTAGCATAGTTAAGGTTTTCAGGTGAAATCGACAACCCGCGCAAATGTCAGGGCATCCACGCCGCTGGCGCCCGCGCGGCGCAGGGCCAGCGCACAGGCATCCAGTGTGGCGCCGGTGGTGAAGACGTCGTCCACCAGCAACACGCGCCGGCCGTCGAGGCTTGATGCTGCATTGCCGCATGCGACGAAGGCGCCCGCCACATTGGCGCGACGTTCTGCCCGGCCCAGCGCGGTCTGGGAGGGCGTGGAGCGGCGGCGGGCGAGGAGGTCGGTGCGCTGGGGGATGGAGGTGGTCGCCGCCAGATGCCGGCCGAGGAGCGCCGCCTGGTTGAAGCGGCGGCGCCACAGGCGGAACGGATGCAGCGGCACCGGCACGATCACGTCTGCGGAAGCGATCACATCCGCGCCAGCCTGGGCCATCAGCCGGGCCAGCGGGGCGGCGACGTCCAGCCGGTCGGCGTATTTCAGCTTGTGGACCAGATCGCGGGCGACCTCGTTGAAGGTCACGGCGGCGCGGGCGCGGTCGAAGGCGGGGGGATCGTCCAGCGCCTGAGCCGAGATCCGCGCCCCGCCGGGATCGTGGGCGAAGGGCGCGCCGGTGCGTTCGCAGAACGGGCGGCTGATGAAGGCGAGCTTGCCCCAGCAGGGGCCGCACAGGCCGCCGGCCATGCCGGTGATGGAGCCGCAGGCAATGCAGGTGGGCGGCAGGGCAAGCCCCAGCAGCCCCGAGCCGAAGGCCCGGAGTGCCCCACGCGCCTGCGCGATCTGGACGGAAATGCCAGCCATGTGTGATCCCGCGTCATGATCGGCAGGTCGGGCGCCGTTGTAAAGGGAAGGCCCCTGCCGCCCGGGATCGCTCAGGTTGAGCAAACCCGGGAGGCACCAGGCCCGAACGGTCCCCTCAGCGCGGGCGCCAGCGGCGCAGCAGCAAAGCGTTGGTGATGACGCTCACCGAGGAGAGCGCCATGGCCGCTGCCGCCACCATGGGCGAGAGCAGGAGGCCGAGGCTGGGATAGAGCACGCCCGCCGCGATGGGCACGCCGGCCGCATTGTAGAGGAAGGCGAACAGCAGGTTGCGGCGGATATTGGCCATGGTCGCCCGCGACAGGCCGCGCGCATGGGCGATGCCGGAGAGATCGCCCTTCAGCAACGTGATGCCGGCGCTTTCCATGGCGATGTCGGTGCCGGTGCCCATGGCGATGCCCACGTCCGCCACCGCGAGGGCGGGGGCATCGTTCACGCCGTCGCCGGCCATGGCCACCACGTGGCCCTCGGCGCGCAGGCGCTGGACCACGTCGGCCTTGTGGTCGGGCAGCACTTCCGCCTCCACCTCGGTGATGCCGAGGCGCTTGGCCACGGCAAGCGCGGTGGTGCGGTTGTCGCCGGTGAGCATGACCACGCGCACGCCGTCGCTGGTGAGCGCCTTCAGGGCCGCCTCGGTGGTGTCCTTCACCGGATCGGCGATGGCGATGAGGCCGGCCGCCTTGCCGTCCACCGCGATGAACACGGCGGTGGCACCCTCGCGGCGATAGGCTTCGGCTTCGGCGGTGTGATGGTCGGTGGCGATGCCGGTCTCGCTCATGAAGGCGGCATGGCCCACCGCCACCGGGCGCCCGTCCACGGTGCCGGTGATGCCCTTGCCGGCCGGGCTCTCCACGCCGGACGGCTCGGACAGCTTGAGCGTGCGCGCCTTCGCCTCCTGCACCATGGCGGCGGCGAGGGGATGCTCGCTCGCGCGCTCAAGGCTCGCGGCAAGGCGCAGCAGTTCCACCTCGTCGATGTCGCGCAGGGATACGACCGCCACCACCCTGGGCTTGCCCACGGTGAGGGTGCCGGTCTTGTCCACCACCACCACGTCCACCTTCTCCATGCGCTCCAGCGCCTCGGCATTCTTCACCAGCACGCCGAGCTGGGCGCCGCGGCCGACCCCCACCATCACCGACATGGGGGTGGCAAGGCCGAGCGCGCACGGGCAGGCGATGATGAGCACGGAGACCGCCGCCATCAGCGCGAAGGTCAGGCGCGGCTCGGGTCCCACCATCATCCACACCGCGAAGGCCACCACCGCCGCAGCCAGGACAAGGGGGACGAACCAGCCGGACACCTGGTCGGCGAGGCGCTGGATGGGCGCGCGAGAGCGCTGGGCCTGCGCCACCATCTGCACGATCTGGGCGAGCAGGGTGTCGCGGCCCACCTTTTCGGCGCGCATGGTGAAGGCGCCGGAGGAATTGAGGGTGCCGCCGATGACCTTCTCGCCGGCCTCCTTGCTCACGGGCAGGCTCTCGCCGGTGACGAGGCTTTCGTCGAGCACGGCGCGGCCTTCGGCGACGATGCCATCCACCGGCACCTTCTCGCCGGGGCGCACCCGCAGCATGTCGCCCGGGGCGACGAGGCCGAGGTCGATGGTTTCATCGGTGCCGTCGGTTTTCACGCGCAAGGCGGTCTTGGGCGCCAGCGACAGCAGCGCCTTGATGGCGCCGGAGGTGCGCTCGCGGGCGCGCAGCTCCAGCACCTGGCCCAGCGCCACCAGCACGGTGATGACGGCGGCCGCCTCGAAATAGACCGGCACGCCGCCTTCATGGGCGTGGAAATCATGCGGGAACAGGCCGGGGGCAAAGGTGCCCACCAGCGAATAGAGATAGGCCACCCCGGTGCCGAGCGCGATGAGGGTGAACATGTTGAAATGGCGTGACTTGAGCGAGAGCCAGCCGCGCTCGAAGAAGGGCTTGCCCACCCACAGCACCACCGGCGTCGCCAGCAGGAACTGCACATAGTTGGAGGTCTGCTGCGGCAAAAGGTGCAGGCCGAGCAGGTGCTGGCCCATCTCCAGCACGAACACGGGAAGGGTCAGCGCAAGGCCGATCCAGAACCGCCGCGTCATGTCGGCGAGTTCCGCGTTCGGCCCCTCGTCGAGGGTGACGATCTCCGGCTCCAGCGCCATGCCGCAGATGGGGCAGATGCCGGGGCCGATCTGGCGGATCTCGGGGTCCATGGGGCAGGTGTAGATGGTGCCCTCGGGCACCTTCTCCGGCGGCGGGGGCGGGGCAGAGCCGCCCTCCACATAGCGGCCGGGATCGGCCTTGAACCTGGTCTCGCAGGAGGAGGAGCAGAAGAAATAGGGTTTCTTGTCGTGGCGCGCCGAATATTTGGCGCGGCCGGGCTCCACGGTCATGCCGCAGACCGGGTCCTTCACCGGGGCGAGGTACTTCTCCGGCTCGGCCTCGAACTTGGTCTTGCAGCCGTTACAGCAGAAGAAAAACGTCTGGTCCCTGTAGACCGAGGTGGGCTTTGCGGCCTCCGGGTCCGTCTTCACGTCCATGCCGCAGACCGGGTCCTTCACCGTCTCCGGCAGCGCGGCGGCCTTCGGGGCGGAGTGGGGCGGGGCATTGAGA
>NZ_JAIVFO010000279.1 GCF_029991245.1 Xanthobacter autotrophicus | reverse complement strand
CGCTGCACCCGGGCGGGCCCGGGTGCAGCGCTTCCTCAACGCCGCGCGGCCGGAGGAGATCGTCTTCACCCGCAGTGCGACGGAGGCGATCAACCTGGTCGCCGCCACCTTCGGCAAGAACCGCATCAAGCCCGGCGACGAGATCGTGCTCTCCATCATGGAGCATCACGCCAACATCGTGCCCTGGCACTTCCTGAGGGAAAGCCACGGCGCGGTGATCAAGTGGGCGCCGGTGGACGAGGAAGGCAACTTCCTCATGGATGAGTTCGAGGCCCTGCTCACCGAGCGGACCAAGATGGTGGCCATCACCCAGATGTCCAACGTGCTTGGCACCACCGTCCCGGTGAAGGAGGTGGTGAAGATCGCCCACGCCCGCGGCATTCCGGTGCTGGTGGACGGCTCCCAGGGCGCGGTCCATCTCGACGTGGACGTGCAGGATCTCGACTGCGACTTCTACATCATCACCGGCCACAAGCTTTATGGGCCCACCGGCATCGGCGCGCTCTACGGCAAGTATGAGCACCTGGAGGCCATGCCGCCCTTCAACGGCGGCGGCGAGATGATCCGCGAAGTGCGGCAGGACACCGTCACCTACGGCGATCCGCCCCATCGCTTCGAAGCGGGGACGCCGGCTATCGTGCAGGCGGCGGGCCTCGGTGCGGCGCTGGACTATATCGAATCCATCGGCAAGGCCCGCATCCGCGCCCACGAGGCGGAACTGACCCGCTATGCGCAGGAGCGGCTCGGCGAGCTGAATTCCGTGCGCATAATCGGCACGGCCAAGGACAAGGGTGCCATCATCTCGTTCGAGATCAAGGGCGGGCACGCCCACGATTTTGCGACGCTGATCGACAATGACGGCATCGCCGTGCGCGCCGGCACCCATTGCGCCATGCCTCTGCTGGAGCGGTTCGGAGTCTCGGCCACCTGTCGCGCTTCCTTCGGGCTCTACAACACGCGCGAGGAAGTGGACCGTTTCGTCGCCGCCCTCTCGAAGGCCCAGGAACTGATCGGCTGAGGCTGGCGCGCAACCCAGGCTCCAGCGACCGGGCGGTCTTTTCCGCCTGGTCGCTCGTTTCCCCTCCGTTGTCATTGTCCGCTCGGGCTTACGGCGACCGTCGTCTTCGGCAGCGGCCCATTTCCCGGACAGTCCGACCCGCGTCGCCGGCGCGCCTCGGTACAAACCAATCCCCGTCCAAACCACGCCCTTGGCGTGCGTCTTCCGACAGAAGACGCGCATGTTCCAGCCGCCCCGGACAAGGGTGGGCGGGCCGCGGCGCCACGTGCGTCGAACTTGCGACAGGCCCCTTTTCGCGCCGCCTGTGTCGGCTTCCCACCAGCCCCGCAAGCTCCTCCGACAGTGTCCTGTTTCAAACAGCCCTAAACTGGCGTGTCGGCCGAAATGCCCGTGTGTCGGGTTCTGAACACGGGTGCAAGTGCTGGTGGTCATTCAGCAAATGCTTGTTTTCGAATGGGTTTTTGCAGTGCGATGCGATGGCACGCTGGTTGCTAGCTTCTAGTGCGGGCGACAGGTTGCTGGCTTTGTGGGCCCCTACAAAGGCCACGTCCGCATCCGCGCCGGAGTGCAACGTCCCGGGGTGTGACCGCCAGCCGGCGCACACCAAAAAGACCGGGCAGGACCGAATGTCGGCTTAAGGTTCGAAGGAGAGACAGATGTCTTCGCTGCGACAGATCGCGTTTTACGGGAAGGGTGGCATCGGCAAGTCCACCACGTCCCAGAATACCCTGGCTGCGCTCGCGCAGATGGGTCACAAGATCCTC
>NZ_JAIVFO010000278.1 GCF_029991245.1 Xanthobacter autotrophicus | reverse complement strand
GAGTATCTAGGGTTGAGTTTCGGGGGTGGGTGGGAAGCGGCGGTTCGGTGTTGGTCGAGACAGCGGTCGGACCGCGCCAAAGGCTGAGCTTTGCCTAAGCCGGAAGGCGGACGCTTCTAGCTGGAACGATAGTCCCACAGCCTGCTCAGATGTTGCGAATAAAACTCGTCACCCTCCCTAGGGAAGCGCTCGTCGTATCGATTGAGTAAAATGTATTTTTAGGCAGTTATGCTAATAATTATTTTTCATATCCATCAGATTTACAATGAGTTTTGGAAACGAGATCAGCACGTCATCGATAAACTTCTCGACGAGCATCAGAGAGCGATCATCGGCCGGCGACGTGGCCGTGACCGACTTCGAGATCGCATGCTGCCAAATCTGCGGCCTATAGCGGACCAATGAGCCGAGCAGGTATACCCCGAGGAACTGCAAAGAATATTCGTTGAGAGTGACACTTCCGATCGGCTGGATGGCGCAGTGGTAAGCGCCTTTGTCGAAGCCACCTGCCATCGGAGGTAAAATATTGACAGGATCTGAATGTTCCAAACCGTCCCAGGGAACAGCTTGGAAGCTACCGCCTTGTAACTGGATTAAGGACTCCTCTGATAGGTCATCGTGATCGAACACTGAATTATAGAATATAAGTACTGTGCTGTCCCAAGCAACCTGAGCGCTGTCGAGCCGCCAAGCTTGCAGGAATGGGTAATGCGCACGGAGCCTTGTCATTAACTGATGAAGCTGCCCTCGCGTTTTCGCAATGAATGGATCGTCGACCCGAATCGTTGAAGAATTATATATTTTATGATAATCTATAAATAGTGATTTTGGATGATTTTTGTATGTCTTAAAATATATTTTATTCAAAGATGGAATTCTAGACAGAATATCAACGATAGAAATATTCTTTCCGATCAACCCATCTACCGTCTCAAATGGCTTTGAAGCGCTCTTGTGCATCGAATTTTCGAAATAATTGAAACGAGACAACGGCGCAATTGCGTCGTTAAATTCTTTGAATGTCCCCCTTCTCTGGACCGAAACCATGAGATTATCAATACAGTTCGGAGCGCCAACATCTTTCAGACCATGCCCTTGCTCGAGGCTGATTAGCTTGTCATTCTTGATCGCTGCCGTGAGCGAGCGGGCGAAACTCAGAATACCATAGTAGACAAGCAAAGGCTTGATCTGGAGCGGAGCATCGGCCGCGGCTTCGAAGAATAAGCGTCCTTGCTGAATACTCACGGTGATATCCCTTGCGACCGCCGCGTTTGGTTCTCTGCCGAACGATCGTTTCACCACGGCGGTGATGTTGACGGTGCTCTCAAGGAATTTGATGTCGTACCAGTCGCCCGCCACAAAAAACCCCCCAATAGTTAGATAATGTAAATCTTAATCGGAGTTCATGGTGGAGCCAAGGGCACAGCCGATCGTCCGTTAGATTGCCTCGACCATGACTACAGCGTCAGCTGGGTCGGTCGGATTATGAGCCCGCTCCCGCTATCAGTTTGCACTCGTCTTTCTCGATTGCAGAGAGCCCTTATAGGGCACAATTCGCAACCGCTTTCGAGGGGAACCCACTATGAGCCAGACTTGGCCTACGCGCTGATTGCCCAGCAAGCTTGTGGAGAACAGACCTTCCTTAAGGTCGTCTTCGGATCACCTCACACCCCCGCCCCGTTGACATTCGCCCCCGATGGAGTCCTTTTATAAGAACAAAAGAGGAACATCATGCATGGGCGCGAGGGCATCGGGCGGCGCGAGAGCGAAGGGGTGGGGGATCCCTTGGC
>NZ_JAIVFO010000277.1 GCF_029991245.1 Xanthobacter autotrophicus | reverse complement strand
CCCCCGAAGGCCCGTGGGCGCTGGCGGATGGCGGCCCGCTGGAGCTGCCGGCCGACGCCCCCCGCACCCTCACCGACGCGCTGCTGCGCACGGCGGAGCGGGCCGGCGACACGGGCATCCTCTTCCAAGGCGCGGGGCCGGCCCGGCGGCTGACTTATACGGCGCTGCTCGAGGAGGCGCGGCGCATCGCCGGCGGGCTCAGGGCGGCGGGGCTGATGCCCGGCGACAAGGCCATCCTGCAGGTGCCGGACCTGCGGGCGCATCTTCCCGCCTTCTGGGGCTGCGTGCTGGCCGGGGTGCAGCCGGTGACGGTGGCCGTCAGCGCCACCTTCGCGGAACGCACCGCGCTGGTGGGCAAGCTCATCAATGCGTGGGAGCTGCTGGGCCGCCCGGTGGTGCTGGCGCCGGCCGCGCTCGCCGAGCCGCTCGCCGGGCTGGCGCGCTTCACCGAAGCCGCGCCCCCTGTGCTGGCGCTGGAACAGCTCTCAGGCCACCCGCCCCTCGAAACGGTGCACGCGGCGGCGGAGGAGGACGTGCTGTTCCTCCAGCTCAGCTCCGGCAGCACGGGCACGCCGAAATGCATCCAGATCACCCATGGCGGTGTAGTGGAGCACATCCATGCGACGGTGCGCGTCAACGGCTACGGCGCGGACGACGTGGCGCTGAACTGGCTGCCCATGGACCATGTGGTGCCCATGCTCACCTGGCATCTGCGCGACCTGTATCTGGGATGCGCCCAGGTCCAGGTGGAGACCGCGGCGGTGCTGGCCGATCCCCTGCTCTGGCTCGACCTGATGGCCCGCCATAGCGTCACCCGCAGCTGGTCGCCCAATTTCGGCTTCAAGCTGGTGTCGGACGCGCTGCGGCAGGCGGGCGGGCGCACATGGGCGCTCGGCTATGTGCGGACCCTCATGAATGCGGGGGAGCAGGCGACGCTGCCCGTCATCGCCGAATTCCTCGCGCTCACGGCGCCCTTCGGCATCCGGGTGGAGGCGATGCAGCCGGCCTTCGGCATGGCTGAGGCCTGCACCTGCATGACCTATGAGACCGGCTTCGAACCCGCCCGCTCGGTGCACTGGATCCACAAGGCCTCCCTCGGCGGCCAACTGCGGCCGGTGGCGGCGGACGCGCCCGAGGCGGTGAGCTTCGTCAGGCTCGGTCCGCCGGTGCCGGGGGTGGCCATCCGCATCGTGGATGGCGCGGGCGCGCTGGTGCCGGAGGGCGTCATCGGGCGGTTCCAGATCAAGGGCCGCGTGATCACTCCCGGCTATTTCCGCAACGATGAGGCCAACCGCGAGGCCTTCGTCGGCGACGGCTGGTTCAACAGCGGCGACCTCGGCTTCATCCGCGACGGCAATTTGACCCTGACCGGCCGCGAGAAAGAGCTGATCATCGTCAACGGCGCCAATTTCTACTGCTACGAGATCGAGGACCTCGTGAACGCGGTGCCCGGCGTCCAGCCCACTTTTGCTGCGGCCTGCGCCGTGCCGGAGGCGGCCACGGGCAGCGAGGCGCTGGCCCTGTTCTTCTCTCCCCGCCCGGAGGCGGATGCGCCGGCGGTGGCCGATGCCATCCGCGCGGCGGTGACGGCCCGGCTCGGTATCGCCCCGGCGCATGTGACCGCGGTTGCCCAGCCGGATTTTCCCAAGACCACCAGCGGCAAGATCCAGCGCATGCAGTTGCGTGCCGGCCTCTTGGCGCAACTGGCGCAGGGCGCGGGCGCCCGCACGGTGCCGGCGTGGTTCCATGCGGAAACCTGGGTCCGGCGCGAACTCGATGCCGCCCCGCTCCCACCGCGGGCGGTGGTGCTTCTGGGCGGCCCGGCCGAGGTGGCCGTCGCGCTGGCGCAGGCGCTGGAACGGGAGGGGGTGCGGGTCGTGGCGGCGGCGGGAGCCGAGGCGTGCGGGACCATCGCG
>NZ_JAIVFO010000276.1 GCF_029991245.1 Xanthobacter autotrophicus | reverse complement strand
GTGGAGCCCGCCCCGCCCAAGGAACAGGCGGAACTGGCGCCCAAGCCCGAGCAGAAGAAGCAGGAGCAGCCCAAGGACGAGGCCAAGACCGAGGCCGCCGCCGCGCCCTTGCCCCCGCGCAAGCCGGCACCGCCGAAGGAACAGCCCAAGCCCGTGGAAGCCAACGCCACGCCGAGCGAGTTCAACACCGACCAGATCAAGCAACTGCTGGACAAGCGCGCGCCCTCCCGCCAGGTGGCGAGCGCGGAGCAGGTGTCCACCACCTCTTCGCTCGGCTCGCCGCGCGGTGAGGGCCAGCAGCTGACCGCCAGCGAGATCGACGCCTTCCGGCGCCGGGTGATGGAGTGCTGGTCCACCGACGGCGGCAATCTCGACCGCAACATCCGGGTGGACGTGAACATCTACCTCAACAAGGACGGCACGGTTGCCGGCGCGCCCCAGATCGAGCCGGGCCAGGCGGGCTCCGGGCAGCCGGCGTTCCAGGCCTATGCCATGAACGGCATTCGGGCGATCATGGCCTGCCAGCCCTACAAGATGTTCCGGCCGGAAACCTACGCCAACTGGAAGACGCTTCCGATCACGCTCAACGACAAGCTGTTCAGCCGCTGATGCCGCGTCCGGACGGAGCACACAGGCTCCCGATCGAGATGGCGGCGCACGGCGCAGCGCATGGAAAACGAGGAACATAAATGAACGGGTTCGGACGGCCGGCCATGCTCGGGATGGGACGCCGGGCATTCATCAAGACCGGCCTCGCCGCGGGCCTCGCCGGCCTCGGCTCCGGACTGGGCGCGGGCGCGGCGGGTGCCGCGCAGCCGCGCATCGACCTCACCCCCGGCGCCTTCAAGCCCATCCCCATCGCCATCACCGACCTGCTCGGCGAGCCGGAGATCGGCCGCAACATTTCCGGCGTCATCACCGCGGACCTGCGGCGCTCCGGCCTGTTCGCGCCCATCGACCCCAAGGCGTTCGTGGAGCAGATCACCAATCCCGATACGCCGCGCTTCCAGGACTGGCGCGTCATCAATGCCCAGGCGCTGCTCACCGGCCGCGTCACCCGGCAGGCGGACGGGCGCTTCCAGGTGGTGTTCCGCCTGTGGGACGTGTTCGCCGGCCAGCAGCTCGCCGCCCAGCAGTTCGTGGCCCAGCCCGACAACTGGCGCCGCATCGCCCACATCATCGCCGACGCCATCTATGAGAAGATGACCGGCGAAAAGGGCTATTTCGACACCCGCATCGTGTTCGTGGACGAGAGCGGGGCGAAGGAGCGGCGGGTGAAGCGCCTCGCCATTATGGACCAGGACGGCGCCAACGTGAGCTATCTCTCGCGCGGCGACGGCCTCGTGCTCACCCCGCGCTTCTCGCCCACCAGCCAGGAAATCACCTACATGTCCTACGGGGCGGGTGACCCCAAGGTGTTCCTGCTGAACATCGAGACCGGCCAGCGCGAGATCGTCGGCAACTTCCCGGGCATGAGCTTCTCGCCGCGCTTCGCCCCCGACGGGCAGCGGGTGATCATGAGCCTGCAGCAGGGCGGAAATTCCAACATCTTCGTCATGGACCTGCGCTCGCGCGCCACCACCCGCCTCACCGACACCGCCGCCATCGACACCGCGCCCTGCTATTCGCCGGATGGCCGGCAGATCTGCTTCGAGAGCGACCGCGGCGGCACCTCGCAGATCTATGTGATGAACGCCGACGGCTCCGGCGCGCGGCGCATTTCCTTCGGCAATGCGCGCTACTCGACCCCGGTGTGGTCGCCCAAGGGCGACTGGATCGCCTTCACCCGCCAGGGCGACGGGCGCTTCGCCATCGGCGTCATGCGCACCGACGGCTCGGGCGAGCGCGTGCTCACCGAGGGCTACCACAACGAGGGACCGACGTTTGCGCCCAACGGCCGCGTCCTCATGTTCTTCCGCGATCCGGGCGGCGCCTCCGGGCCCTCGCTCTATTCGGTGGACGTGACCGGCTACAACGAGCAGCGCGTGCCCACCCCGAGCTACGCCTCCGACCCCGCCTGGTCGCCCCTGCGCTCCTGAGGACGGCCTGCGCCCTTCTGCTGCCTCTCCCGCCTCGGGGAGTGGAGGGCATTGGGGACGAACGCCCGGCAGTGGCGAGTGCGGAAC
>NZ_JAIVFO010000275.1 GCF_029991245.1 Xanthobacter autotrophicus | reverse complement strand
ACCGTGATCTCCGATCTCGTGGCGGCGGCGGGCCTCGCCACCGGCACCCTGCGCCAGCTGCCCCTGACCTTTCCGGCGCGGCGCTTCTATGTGCTGCGCCACGCCGATCGCTATCATTCGCGGGCGGCGCAGGCGCTGATGGCGCTGATCCGCGAACCGGACGGCGCCGGCACCGCCCCGACGGCGGCGCCCGTCAGCCGCCCGCGGTCTCGAGCTCGGCGCTGACGGCGAGCCATTCCTCTTCCGCCTGGGCCAGCTTCTCCACCGCCTCGGCGCGGGCCTTGGCGAAGCGGGCGGCGTCCAGCGGCTTCCTGGCGTGGAGGTCCGGCGCGGCGAGCTTCATGTCGATGCCGGCGATCTCCTTCTCCAGCTTCTCCACCGTGGCTTCCAGTTCGCGGATGCGCTTCTTCAGCGGGCCGGTGGCGACGCGGCGCTTGCCGTCGGCCGGGGTGCCGTCCTTCTTCAGCTCGGCCTTGTCCTTCCGGCCGGCATCGGTCATGCGGTCGCCATCGGACTTGGAGAGCACCTCGCGCTTGTACTGGTCGAGGTCGCCGTCATAGGCCTTCACGGTGCCGCCGGAGACGCGCCACAGCTGGTCGGCGCAGGCTTCCAGCAGATGCCGGTCGTGGGAGACGAGGATGACGGCGCCGGGATAGTCGTTGATGGCCTCGATGAGGGCGGCGCGGGCCTCGATGTCCAGATGGTTGGTGGGCTCGTCGAGGATCAGGAGGTGCGGCCCGTGGAAGGTGGCAAGGCCCAGCAGCAGCCGGGCCTTCTCGCCGCCCGAGAGGGACGACACCTTGGTGTCGGCGGCGCCGCCGGAAAAGCCCATCTCCGCCGCCCGTCCGCGCACCCGCGCCTCGGGGGCGTCGGGCATGAGCTTGCGCACATGCTGGGCCGGGCTGTCGCCGGGGATGAGTTCGTCGATCTGGTGCTGGGCGAGATAGGCCACCTCCAGCTTGTCGGCGCGCACCACGCTGCCGCTTTCTTCCTGGAGGCGGCCGGCGAGGAGCTTGGCGAAGGTGGACTTGCCGTTGCCGTTGGGGCCGAGCAAGGCGATGCGGTCGTCCTCGTCGATGCGAAGATCGAGATTGCGCAGGATCGGCTTGCCCGGCACGTAGCCCACCGACACATGGTTCATCACCAGGATGGGCGGGGACAGCAGCCGTTCCGGGTGGCGGATGGAGATGGCGGCGCCTTCCTCGCTCACCTGGGCGGCCAGCGGCTCCATGCGGGCCAGGGCCTTGAGGCGCGACTGGGCCTGCTTGGCCTTGGTGGCCTTGGCGCGGAAGCGGGCCACGAAGGATTCCATGTGGGCGCGCTGCATCTCCTGCTTCTTGCGCGCCTTCTGGTCCAGCAGCAGCCGCTCGCGGCGCTGGCGGTCGAAGCCGGTGAAGCCGCCCTTGTAGAGGGTCAGCTTCTGGCCGGTGAGGTGGAGGATGTGGTCCACGCTCTCGTCCAGCAGGTCGCGGTCATGGGAGATGAGGATCACCGTGCGCGGATAATGCGCGAGGTAATCCTGCAGCCACAACGTGCCTTCAAGGTCGAGATAATTGGTGGGCTCGTCCAGCAGCAGCAGGTCTGGCTCGGTGAAGAGCAGGGCCGCGAGGGCCACGCGCATGCGCCAGCCGCCGGAGAATTCCGAGCAGGGCCGCTGCTGCGCGCTCTCGTCGAAGCCGAGGCCGGCGAGGATGGTGGCCGCCCGCGCCGGCGCCGAATGGGCGTCGATGTCGAGAAGCCGCATCTCGATCTCGCCCATGCGCATGGGGTCGTGGGTGGTCTCGCGCTCGTGCAGCAATTGGGCGCGCTCGGTGTCGGCGGCGAGCACGCGCTCCAGCAGGCTGTCGGGGCCTGCGGGCGCCTCCTGCGCCACCCGGCCGATGCGGGTGCGGTTGGGCAGGCGCACCGCGCCGCTCTCCAGCTCAAGCTCGCCGACGATGGCCTTGAACAGGGTGGTCTTGCCCGAGCCGTTGCGCCCCACCACGCCCACCCGCGCATTCTCCGGAATGGCGACGGAGGCATGGTCGATGAGCAGGCGCCCGGCGAGGCGCAGGGAAATATCGTCGAGAACGATCATGTCCGCGCTTTTCGCAGGCGCGGGCAGCGGGGGCAAGGGGCGGGGATGCAGGGC
>NZ_JAIVFO010000274.1 GCF_029991245.1 Xanthobacter autotrophicus | reverse complement strand
CACCTCCCCCGCCCCAAAAACACCAACGCCCCCGCACAGGGCCACCGGTGCGAGGGCGCGTGTTCGCCGGAGCCGGTCCGGCTCCGGCCTCTGCGCTTGGGCGACCCGCTCCTACCCGTCCACGTCCAGCCCCAGCGCCACCCGGCCGGTGAAGAGCGCCTGCTCGTCGGCGCGCAGCGGGTGGAAGCGGGCGCCCTGCACGTCGCGGAAGGCGCGCTCCAGGCCCAGGTCCCGATAGAAGGAGGCGCCGCCCACCACTTCCATGGCGCGCTCCACCGTCTCGATGGCGCCGCGGCCGGCCAGGGTCCGGGCGGTCATCACCCGGCTGGTGGTCTCCGGTCCCGGCATCGCTCCACCGGCCATGCGCACCATGGCGTCGAGGGCGAGGCCGGCCATGGCATGGGCATTCTCCATGGCGCCGACGCGGGCGGGCAGGCCGGTGTCGAAGCCGCGGCGGCGGCCGATCTCCAGCGCCGTCGCCCGTGCCCCGTCGGCCACCCCCATGTAGGCGGAATAGATGATGGGGAAGGCGATCATGCTGATGGTGTGGAACAGCAGGTGCCACTTGCCCTGCGGCCGCCGCCCTGCGATGGAGGCCGCGGGCACGAACACGTCGCGCAGCAGCACGTCGTGGGAGCCGGTGCCGCGCATGCCCATCACGTGCCAGGTATCCAGCACCGTGACCCCCGGCGCCGTGAACGGCACGGCGAAGTGCAGCACGGTGGGGCCGGCCTCCGGATCATCGTAAACGGCGCTGGTCATCAGCAGGTCGCCGGCCGGGCAGCCGCTGGAGAAGACCTTGCGCGCATTGATGCGGAAGCCCCCCTCGCAGGGGGTGGCGGTGCCCTCGCTGCGCAGCCAGTCCGAGCCGCCACTGGAGACCAGCACGAGGTTTTCGGCCGCCACGCGCTTCAGCAGGCCGTCCGTGGGCGCGTTCTGGTGGCGCCAGCGCCAGGCGGCGGTGGCCACCAGGTGCGAATGCATGGAGAAGGCGAGCGCGGTGGAGCCGCACTGCGCGCCGAGGCGGCGGACCACCTCGCAGATGTCGGCGACGCTGGCGCCGCCGCCGCCGAACTCCTCCGGCACCAGCGCCTTGAAGAAGCCGTCGGCCTTCAGCTTCTGGAAGGTGTCGGAGACGAAGCTCTCGCGCGCATCGTGCTCGGCGGCGTGCGCACCGATTTCGCCGGCGGTATTATCGACCTGCGCAAGCCAATCGGTCCTGACAGGTTCAATCGCTGCGTGGATACCTACAGACATTTCCATCCTCCGGCTGTTGTCGAAGCCCTCATTTATAGAGGGAGGATGCCCATTTCTGGTGGCCGGGCGCTAGTTCAGGAACTGAAGCGGGCCAATACAGAAAATGAACTTGGCCCCCATGTCCGGGAGGCGTATTCTAAGCCAGCATATTCCCTAGAGGAAATCATGACGCAAGGCAGCTACAAGCAGTTCTGTCCGGTGGCCATGGCGGCGGAGATCCTCTGCACCCGCTGGACCGTTGTGCTGCTGCGCGAGCTGGTGGCGGGGTCCACGCGCTTCAACGACCTGCGGCGGGGCGTGCCGCGCATGTCGCCCGCGCTGTTGTCGCAGCGGCTGAAGGAGCTGGAGGCGGCAGGCATCCTCTACCGCGCCGCCTCACGCACCGAGGCCGGCGTGTTCGAATACCGCCTGACCGCCGCCGGGCAGGAACTGGGACCGCTGGTGGAAGCCTTCGGCATCTGGGGGCAGCGCTGGGTGGAGACGGAGCTGTCGCTGCAGCATCTCGATGTGTCGCTGCTGATGTGGGACATGCGCCGCAACCTCGACCCCACCCCCATGCCGAAGCGGCGCAGCCTCATCAAGTTCCAGTATCCGGAGCTGTCGGCGGGGCAGCGCTCCTGGTGGCTCATCGTCGAGCCCCGGATGGACGTGGACCTGTGCAGCGTCGATCCCGGCTTCGACGTGGATCTCTACGTGGCGAGCGACCTCAAGACCATGACGGCGATCTGGATGGGCCTTGATACCGTGCGCGTGGCCGTGGACGAGCGGCGGCTGATGCTGACCGGGGATCCGGGGCTCGCCGGCAACATCCAGTCCTGGCTCGGCCTCAGCCCCTTCGCCAAGGAGCGCAAGGTGGCGTGAGGGGTCCACCGGCCCACCCCTTGCCATCCGCCCCCG
>NZ_JAIVFO010000273.1 GCF_029991245.1 Xanthobacter autotrophicus | reverse complement strand
GGGCGGCAATGGGGGCGGGGCAGGCTGACGCTCCCGCGCGGTCCTTGGGCGCACCAATGCGCGTCGAGGCGCAGGCGCAGATCCAGCCGCAGGTTCCGGCCTCCGCGCCGCAGGTGAAGCTCTCCTTCGCGCCCGTGGTGGCGCGCACCGCGCCGGCGGTGGTCAATGTCTATGCCCAGAAGACCGCCCAGCAGCGGGCCAATCCCATCTTCGACGACCCCTTCTTCCGCCGGTTCTTCGGCGGGCAGGGCGGCCCGGGGCTGCGCGCGCCGGAGCGGGTGCAGCGCTCGCTCGGGTCCGGCGTGATCGTGGATCCCTCCGGCATCGTCGTCACCAATTTCCACGTCATCGAGGGGGCCGACGAGATCCGCATCGCCCTCAACGACCGGCGCGAATATGAGGCCGAGGTGCTGCTGCGCGACCAGCGCACGGACCTCGCGGTGCTGCGCATCAAGACCGAGGCGAAGGAGACCTTCGCCTCCATCGAACTGGGCAATTCGGACGAGCTGGCCGTGGGCGACCTGGCGCTGGCCATCGGCGATCCCTTCGGCGTCGGCCAGACGGTGACGCAGGGCATCATCTCCGCGCTGGCCCGCACCCAGGTGGGGATCTCCGACTACCAGTTCTTCATCCAGACCGATGCGGCCATCAATCCCGGCAATTCCGGCGGTGCGCTGGTGGACATGGAAGGGCGGCTGGTGGGCATCAACAGCGCCATCTATTCCCGCTCGGGCGGCTCCATCGGCATCGGCTTCGCCATTCCGGTCAACATGGTGCGGGTGGTGGTGGAGCAGGCGAAGGGCGGCTCCAAGTCGGTGCGCCGGCCGTGGCTCGGGGCAAAGCTCCAGCGGGTGACGCCCGACATTGCCGAAAGCCTCGGCCTGCCGCGCCCCACCGGCGTGCTGGTGCAGGACGTGGTGGCCCAGAGCCCGGCCGCCAAGGCGGGCCTCAGGCTGGGGGACCTCATCGTCGCGGTGGAGGGGCAGGCCATCGACGATCCCGAATCCCTCAACTACCGCTTCGCCACCCGGCCTATCGGCGGCAAGGCGGCGCTGGCGGTCAACCGCGGCGGCAAGGAGGTGAGCCTCGTGGTGGTCCTGGAGGGCGCGCCGGAGACGGTGCCGCGCGACGTGGTGGTGGTGCGCGCCCGCTCGCCCTTCGCCGGCGCCACCGTGGTGAACCTGTCGCCGGCGGTGGCCGAGGAGCTGAAGGTGGATGCCAACGCCACCGGCGTGGTGATCTTTGACGTGGACGACAATTCCCCCGCCGCCGCCGCCGGCTTCAAGCCCGGGGACGTGGTGATGGAGGTGAACGGCGAGAAAATCGGCCGCACCCGCGACCTGGAGCAACTGGTGCGCACGCCGCTCAGGGCCTGGCGGGTGACGGTGGGGCGCGCCGGGCGCACCATCACAGCACTGCTGCCGGGCTGAGTCGATGGCCCGCCGCGCCTGAGCGAAGCCCTTTCGGCATCGGTCGAAGACCGGGGCCGTGGGTTGAAGAAACGCGAGCGAGAGGACGAGAGACAACGCCCATGGCCGATCTGTTCGAGGCGGCGGGACTGGGAAGCGACGTGCCGCGCCCGCTCGCCGACCGGCTGCGGCCGGCCAAGCTCTCCGAAGTGGTGGGCCAGGAGCATCTGGTGGGGCCCGACGGCGTGCTCACCCGCATGCTGGAGACGCGCTCGCTCGGCTCCCTCATCCTGTGGGGGCCGCCGGGCACCGGCAAGACCACGGTGGCCCGGCTGCTCGCCTCCGCCACCGACCTGCATTTCGAGCAGATCTCGGCCATCTTCTCCGGCGTCGCGGACCTCAAGAAGGTGTTCGAGCAGGCCCGCGCCCGCCGTCTGGTGGGCAAGGCGACGCTGCTGTTCGTGGATGAGATCCACCGCTTCAACCGCGCCCAGCAGGACAGCTTCCTGCCGGTGATGGAGGACGGCACCGTCACCCTGGTGGGCGCCACCACCGAGAACCCGTCCTTCGAGCTGAACGCGGCGCTGTTGTCCCGCGCCCGCGTGCTGGTGTTCAAGTCGCTGGACCAGGACGCCATCGCCCGCCTGCTGACGCGGGCGGAGGAGGTGGAGGGCAAGGCCCTGCCGCTGACCGAGGATGCCCGCTTCGCCCTGCTCAACATGGCGGACGGGGATGGGCGGGCTGCGCTGACCCTGGCCGAGGAAG
>NZ_JAIVFO010000272.1 GCF_029991245.1 Xanthobacter autotrophicus | reverse complement strand
GCACCGACGCGCCGCCCGTGCTGGTGGGGGCGGTGGGCGAGGCCGACGGCTTCGACGAGGCGGAGGAGGTGACCAGCGGCGCGTCCACCAGCGCCTCGAGCAGGCCGCCGATGCCGTCCGAATTGTTGGCGGGCTTCTCCGGCAAATCGTCGAGGCTGGAGATGGAATCGATGTCCAGCCGCTTCATGTCGAGGTGGCGCTCGGCCAGGCCCTGGATATAGATGGGCGAGGTGCGGCGCGCCCATTCGGCCCGCATCATGGAGATGGAATCGCGTTCCTTGCGGATTTGCGTGCGCAGGGTGGCGAGGCGTTCGGCTTCGGCGGTGGACGCGTATTTCAGCTGGTAGACCACCGCGGCGGTCACCAGAAGCGCGACGACCATCACGACATTGGCGACCCGGAACATGTCTTCTAGCGTCTCCGCCCGTGGCGTTGCGGTGGTGGAGCTGGCAACAGCCCCATCAGGTCACCGCCCGGATGCGCCGGGGCGTTGGTGCGTTCGGCCGCGCGAAGTTTCGCGGACCTTGCGCGCGGATTGCCTGCCACTTCGTCGGGACCGGGTTCCACCACGCCTTTCGCCACGAGGCGGAAGGCAGGCTCCGGACCCTCCGCCTGCGGCAGGTGGCGCGACGCGGACGGTGCCTTTGCCCGGTTTGACAGAAAAGTCTTAACGATCCTGTCCTCCAGGGAATGGAAGGTGACCACCACCAGCCGCCCGCCCGGAGCCAGCGCCCGCTCGGCGGCCACAAGGGCCTGGACCAGCTCGGACAATTCCTCGTTCACGGCGATGCGCAGGGCCTGGAAGGTGCGGGTCGCCGGGTGCATCTCGCCGGGCTTTTGCCAGACGATGCGGGACACGATTTCCGCAAGCTGGGCGGTGCGGGTGATGGGCGATTCGCCCCGCGCCTTGACGATGGCGCGGGCGATGGGCCGCGAGTGCCGCTCTTCCCCGAGACTCCAGATGAGATGGGCGAGCTGCACCTCGTCCAGGGTCGCCACGAGGTCGGCAGCGGAGGGGCCGGTATCGCCCATGCGCATGTCGAGGGGGCCGTCGCGGCGGAAGGAGAAGCCCCGCTCCGCCTGATCGAGCTGCATGGAGGAGACGCCGATGTCCAGCACTACGCCGTCGAGGGGCGTAAAATCGTGCTCCTGCGCCACCGCGTCGAGGCGGGAGAAGCGGTCGTTCACCAGGGTGAGCCGCCCGGCGGCTTCGGCGACGAGATCCGCGCCCGCGGCGATGGCGGTGGGGTCGCGGTCGATGGCCAGCACCCGGCAATCGGCGGCTTCGAGGATGCCCCGCGTATAGCCTCCCGCGCCGAAGGTGCCGTCCACATAGCGGCCGGCGTCCTTCGGCGCGAGGTGCGCGAGAACCTCGGCGAGCATCACAGGCAGGTGACGGGCCGGTCCGCCAGCGGCGTCGGCGGGGCCGACCCCGTGGCCCGTCGTCATGCCTTGGTGCTCCTCGGGTTCTCCGCTCGGGAGCCGATGGCCTGGCGCAGCTCGCGCACCCGTTGGGTGGCCTCCGCGAGATGTGCCTTCAGCCGCTCCGGTTCCCAGATCCGGAATTTGTGCCCCAGCCCCACGAACGCCACCTGGTCGGTGATCGCCGCATGGGCCTTCAAGGTGTCGGTCAGCACCACCCGGCCTTCCGGGTCGATGCGCAGGGTCTCGCTGGTGCCGTAGAGGGCGGCGGCCAGCTCCTCGCGCGCCTCGGAATAGGGCGGGTAGCTCTCGATCAGCGCGTCGATCTCGCCGATCAGGCGGTTTCCGCCCGCGTCCAGCGCGGGTTCGGCAAGGCTCGGATGGCAATAGAGGCCGTCCGCGCCGTCCTTGGCCAGCACCGTGCGGAAGGGCGCGGGGATGGAAACCCGGCCCTTGGCGTCGAGCCGCATCGTGTAGGTGGACACGAAGCGGTCCATGGCGCCCGGGTGCCCCTCGTTTGCGGCAGGCGGCGGTCCGGTCCGCCCGCTTGACGGCTGGAGCCGTCCATCGTGTTCATGGGTAATAATGGGCTAACATGGGATTTCATGGGCGTCAACGGAATGGCATGGGCGCCGGGATGGGCGCGGGCAGGGTGGGGGCGCCGATGCCGGTCGCGAGACGGCCGGTTCCGGCTTCGGAACGGAGAGTTTCGGGGCTGTGCAGGTTGGAAAGCAGTCGCTGCCGCGGGGGGCAGGTCCGCCCCCTCTCCCG
>NZ_JAIVFO010000271.1 GCF_029991245.1 Xanthobacter autotrophicus | reverse complement strand
AGGAGGCCCGTCACCACCGAACAGGCCATGGTGAGGCGCAGATCACCCTTCGCCGCCCCCCTGAAGCGGGAGAGGAAGGCCGACAGGCGCTTGCGGTCGGCTTTCTCGTCGGGCGCACGCTCGGTGGGGATGGCGACACCTCTGTGTGGTCATGGCGGCGTCACGGGTCCGAGTGGGCTTGGTTGCGCCCGTCGAACGCGTTCTGGAACTCGAACCACATGACATGGATGACGCCCATGGCCAATGCGACCGCGACGCCCGGAAGCCTTGGTCCGGAAGCCTTGGCCCGGCGTCCCTTGGACCTTCTCGCACTTGTGGCGGACGTCGGCCAGCGAGGCGGTGGGATAAGGAGCGAAGGAGAACGGCTTCAGATGGCCTGCGAATCGATGAGCGAAGCGCCGAATGCGGATTGCGCTGGGATTGACCGGAAGGTGCAGGCCGCCGCCATCAAATAGTTGGAGGCTTTATTCTCTGGCTTCGCGTCGCGCACAGCGAGGTCGGCAAGGGCCATCGGTAGCCACCCCCCCTGTGGGCACGACCGCGATGCCCGCAAGCCTGCCGACACGCGCGCGAGATTCGACCGGATCTCAACGGACCCGGGACGTTACGAAACGTCTTCGGAGAGGTAGCTGGTGCCGCGGAGAGGATTCGAACCTCCGACCCACGCATTACGAATGCGTTGCTCTACCAGCTGAGCTACCGCGGCACGGAGGCACTCTTTACGGGGAGGGCGGGACGTTTTCAAGGCCCCCTCTGTGCGGGCCGGGCCGGGATGCCCCACGTGGTGCCCCGCCGGCCGGAAAAGTCATGCGGCTCGGGGCGTGGCTCCGCGCCACATCCCGACGGGCTTTTCAGTCCGGCCGGTGCGCGGGGAATCATCCCCCCGCACCGGTTGGAAACGGCGCCGGCTTGCCGGCCGCGGATGGCGTGCACCGCCGTCCACGCCGTCAACCACGCGGTCGTGCGCCTGCGGCGCGCATGCCGCCGCCGGGGGGCGGGCCATCCCGGCGGGCACGTTGCAAGGACTGGCTCCGGCGGGCCGGGCCGGAGCGGTGGAGCCGTCAATAGGTGAGGACCGTCGGCAGGTCCTTGGCCTGGGCCACCCACTTCTCCACCATGCTTTCGGTGGGCAGGGCGCGCACCAGCTTCTTCTGGGCGTTCACATCGGCCATGGCCTTGGTGAGATTGGCCGGGACGCGGGTCTTCAGCTCTTTTACGGTGTCCACGCCGGCGGCTTCCAGAAGCTCGGAATATTCCTCGCCCACGCCCTTGATGCGCATCAGGTCGGCCATGTTGGCCCATTTGAGGATGCGGCTCTCGTCGATCCCGCTCGCACCTGCGAGTTCCTTGCGCCCCTTGGGCGACTTGGCCTTTTCGAGCAGCGCATCCGTGGTGGTGATGCCGGCGCCCTTCAGCTTCTCCGCGAACACCGCCCCGATGCCCTCGATGTCGATAATCGGATAGGACATGCGTTTCCCCTTATCGCGGCCGGCTTGTGTGCCGGCAGGTCAGATCACGCCACAACCTGCGGCCGAGTCAATCGCCGCCTGTCATACCACCTGCCGGAGGCCGGGGACGGCGCGCACCAGCCGGTCGACCGGCTCATCGCCCACCGTCGTGCGGGCATAGGCCACGATCTCGTGCACGGCGAACTGCACCTGGGCCATGGTGAGGCCGTGGGCCATCATCCGGTCGGCCACCAGCATCAGGCGGGCCATGCCGCCGAAATGGCGCTCGGAAAGCTCGGTGGCGTCCACCTCGGGGGCCTCGGCGGTCAGCGCCTGCGCCCAGGGATGCACCGCGAACAGGGGCGCGAGCACGTCCGCCGGCGCCTCCTTGCCGAGAAACTGGATGACGATGACCACCACCGCGCGTGCCGTGGCCTCGTCCAGATCGAGGCGCGTCCGAAGGTATGCGACCAGATCGTCCATGTCCGCTCCTTCGCCTGCGCCTGGTGCCGCATCGCCGGGCAGGCGGGGCGGCACATTGCAGGCGCCCGGGCCTGCGCGCAAGGGCCGGTGGGGCGGCGGGATGCAGGGCAGGGGACGCCTCGGGCAAATGGCGCAATTTGCTTGCCCGTCTGGCAGGGGCGGGCGAAAACTCCGGATCGAGGAGACCGGATGCATCCGGCGATTCGTCGCTGTTGCATGCGTCGCTGCGCGGATCGCGCCGAGGAGCACCGAATGGCACGCACCCCTTCCACCC
>NZ_JAIVFO010000270.1 GCF_029991245.1 Xanthobacter autotrophicus | reverse complement strand
CCCTTGCCCCCACCCTGCCCTCCCCCGCAAGCGGGAGGGGGTTCCCAGCGTTCCCGGTCGACGCGCCGGCTTTCCTGCTCACACGATCCGGGCGGCGTCCGCGAAGGCGAGGCGCGGCAGGCGGGGCATCACCTTTTCCGGGTCGCCGTGGCCGATGGCGGCGATGAAATTGGTCTTCACCGTGCCGCCGGGGAAGAATTCCGCGTCCACCTTGGCCGCGTCGAAGCCGGACATGGGACCCACGTCCAGGCCCAGCGCCCGCGCCGCGAGGATGAGATAGGCGCCCTGCAGCGAGGAATTGCGGAAGGCGTGGGGCTCGATGGCCGCCGGGTTGTTCACGAAGATGTCGCGGAAGCCCGGATTGTGCGGGAACACCTCGGGGATCTTGTCGTGGAAGGCGAGGTCATAGCCGATGATCGCGATGACCGGCGCGGCGAGCGCCTTCAGGTTGCCCTGCGACAGGGCCGGGCGCAGGCGCTCCTTGGCCTCGGCGCTGGAAACGAAGACGAAGCGGGCAGGCTGGGTGTTGGCCGAGGTGGGGCCATACTTGACCAGGTCGTAGAGGGCGCGGATCTCCGCCTCGGTCACCGGCTGGTCGGTCCAGCCGTTCTGGGAGCGGGCGTCGAGGAACAGGCGGTCGATGGCGGCCTGGTCGATCTTGGTGGTCATGCTGAAAGGTCCTTGGGGCAGCCGGAGCGCGCCGCGTGCCTGGACCCGCGCGCGTCCCGGATCGGTGATCGTCGCATGGGACGTAGGACGGTACGGATAGCGGTACAATGGCCCGGCCTGCAAGCGCGCCCTTGCACCGGTGCACGCGGGCTGGCATCAGCGCTTCTGATCGATCGTCCACCGCAATTGATGGGTGCTCCGCCGCCGAAGCCTCTATAAGTCGCGGCCTGTCCCGATCGCCAGTTCCGCGAGCCTGCCATGAATTCGCGTGCGTTCCCTTCGCCGGAAAACCCTTCCGCCCCCCCTGCGTCGCCCGACCTGCCGCTGACGCCCGTCGGCGCGGGGGAAGACCCCTATCTGGAGCGGGTGCGCGACCACATCCGCACCCTGCCGGAGAGCGGCATCGTCGAGGTGATGAATTACGGCCGCGACCGCCCAGGCATGATCCCGCTCTGGGCCGGGGAGGGGGACGTGCCGACCCCGCCCTTCATCTGCGAGGCGGCGGCGGCGGCGCTGCACGCCGGCGAGACCTTCTACACCTGGCAGCGCGGCCTGCCGGAGCTGCGCATCGCCATCGCCCGCTACATGGCGCGTACCTATGGCGTTGCGGAAAATCCCGACCGCTATTTCGTCACCGGTTCGGGCATGCAGGCGATCCATATCGCGCTGGCCATGGCGGTGGGGGCGGGGGACGAGGTGATCATTCCCTCCCCGTCCTGGCCCAATGCCGCTGCCGCCGCGCAGAAGGCCGGGGCGCGGCCGGTCTACGTGCCTTTCGCCTATGGCGCGGACGGCTTCAGCCTCGACCATCAGCGGCTGGCGGCGGCCATCACCCCGCGCACCCGCGCCATCTTCCTCAACACCCCGGCCAATCCCACCGGCTTCGTCGCCACTCCCGACGACCTGAAGGCGGTGCTGGCCCTGGCCCGCCGGCACGGCCTGTGGATCATCGCCGACGAGATCTACGGCCGCTTCTATTATGGGGAGGAGCCCCGCGCCCCGTCCTTCCATGACGTGATGGACGAGGGCGACCACATCCTGTTCGTGCAGACCTTCTCCAAGAACTGGGCCATGACCGGCTGGCGCGTGGGCTGGATCGAGGCCGACCCGCGGCTGGGGCAGGTCATCGAGAACCTGATCCAGTATTCCACCTCCGGCGTCGCCGCCTTCATGCAGCGCGGTGCGGTGGCGGCCCTCGATCAGGGCGAGGATTTCGTCGCCGCGCAGATCGACCGCGCCCGCAAGGGCCGCGACCTCGTCGCCGATGCGCTCATCGCCACCGGAAAGGTGGACCTGGTGAAGCCGCCCGGCGCCTTCTACCTGTTCTTCGGCATTGCGGGCCGCAGCGACGTGCGCAGCCTCGGCCTCACCTTGGTGGACGAGGCCAATGTGGGCCTTGCCCCCGGCACGGCGTTCGGTCCCGGCGGGGACGGCTTCATGCGCCTGTGCTTTGCCCGGGGCGATGCCCAGCTCGCCGAGGCGAGCCGCCGCCTCGTGGCCTGGCTCACCGGGCAGGGCCTCACGGGCGACGGGCAGGAG
>NZ_JAIVFO010000026.1 GCF_029991245.1 Xanthobacter autotrophicus | reverse complement strand
ATAAGAGACAGGCCCCCACCAGCGTGCCGCGCCCGCCCACCGCCACCCAGATCACCATCTCGATGGACTGGGCCGGGGCGAACTCGGACGGGTTGATGATGCCCACCTGCGGCACGTAGAGCGCGCCGGCGACGCCCGCCAGCATGGCGGACAGCACCCACGCCACCAGCTTGTAGTTCTGCACCCGGTAACCGAGGAAGCGGGTGCGGCTCTCCGCGTCGCGCACCGCCACCAGCACCTTGCCGTACTTGGAGGTGACCAGCGCCCGGCAGATGAGATAGCCCAAAGCCAGCGCCACCGCCGACGCCACAAACAAGGTCAGCCGCGTGTTCGGGGCCGAGATGGGAAAGCCCAGGATATCCTTGAAATCGGTGAGGCCGTTATTGCCGCCGAAGCCCATGTCGTTGCGGAAGAACGCGAGCATGAGCGCGAATGTCATGGCCTGGGTGATGATGGAGAGATACACGCCCGTGACCCGCGAGCGGAAGGCGAACCAGCCGAACACGAAGGCCAGCGCCCCCGGCACCAGCACCACCATGAGCATGGCGAAGGGGAACATGTCGAACCCGTACCAGAACCACGGCAGCTCCTTGTAATTCAGGAACACCATGAAGTCGGGCAGCACCGGATCGCCATAGACGCCGCGCGGACCGATCTGGCGCATGAGGTACATGCCCATGGCGTAGCCGCCCAGCGCGAAGAAGGCGCCGTGCCCCAGCGAGAGCACGCCGCAATAGCCCCACACCAGATCCACCGCCACGGCGAGCAGCGCATAGGTGAGGTACTTGCCGAGCAGCGGGATCATGTAGTCCGGCACATGCAGCGGATGGCCGGGGGGCAGCAGCAAGTTGGAGGCCGGCACCAGCACCGCCACCGCCAGCATGACGAGAAGGAAGATGCCGCCGGTGCGGTCGATGATGCCGGAGCGGTTCATGCGCAATGGCTCCCTGCGATGACTTCGCACAGAGGGTGCGGTCGAGCGCGACGGCCTCCCTCTCCCCTTGCGGGAGAGGGTCGGGGTGAGGGGTTGGGCTGCGCGAGACCTTGCCCAGCAGAGCGAGCGGGCAGCACCCCCTCACCCACCGCGCTGCGCGCGGCACCCTCTCCCGCGAGGGGAGAGGGGAAACAAATTGCGGCCGCGCCTCTCACGATTCCACCGCCCGGCCCTTGAGCGCGAACAGGCCGCGCGGGCGCTTCTGGATGAACAGGATGATGAAGACGAGCAGAAGGATCTTGCCCAGCACGGCGCCGGCGAAGGGCTCCAGCAGCTTGTTGGCGATGCCCAGCGTGAAGGCGCCCACCAGCGTGCCCCAGAGGTTCCCCACCCCGCCGAACACCACCACCATGAAGCTGTCGATGATGTAGCCCTGCCCAAGGTTCGGGCTCACGTTATCGATCTGCGACAGCGCCACGCCCGCGATGCCGGCGATGCCGGAGCCGAGGCCGAAGGTGAGCGCATCGATGCGTCCGGTGCGGATGCCCATGGCCGCCGCCATGCGCCGGTTCTGCGTCACCGCGCGCACATAAAGGCCGAGCGGCGTGCGCTTCAGCACCAGCAACAGCGCGAAGAACACCAGCAGCGCGAAGACGATGATCCACAGGCGGTTGTAGGTGATGGACAATTGCCCCACCTGGAACGCCCCGGACATCCACGAGGGCGCTCCCACCTCCTGGTTGGTGGGGCCGAACACGGAACGCACCGCCTGCTGGAGGATCAGCGAGACACCCCAGGTGGCGAGCAGCGTCTCCAGCGGCCGGCCGTAGAGGAAGCGGATCACCGTGCGCTCGATGAGGATGCCCACCAGCCCCGTGAACAGGAAGGCCAGCGGCAGGGCGATGGCGAGGGACCAGTCGAACAGGCCGGGGGCCGAATGGCGGATGAAGTCCTGCACCACGAATGTGGTGTAGGCGCCCAGCATCACCATCTCGCCGTGGGCCATGTTGATGACGCCCATGACACCGAAGGTGATGGCAAGCCCGATGGCCGCCAGCAGCAGCACCGAGCCCAGCGACAGGCCGTACCAGACATTCTGCGCCACGGCCCAGAACCTGAGGTTCTGTTCCACCTTGGCGATGCCGGCCTCCGCTGCCGCCTTGAGGCTGGCGGGAGCATCCGCCGGCAGGCTGCGCAGCAGGCTGATGGCCTCCTGGTCGCCGCGGGCGGTGATCTTCTGGATGGCGAGGAGCCGCACGGCCTCCGGCACTTCCGCCTTGCCGACGAGGATGGCGGCGCGGGCCTGCTCCAGCGTTTCCTTCACGCTGGCCACCGTCTCCTTGGCGATGGCGGCTTCCACCGTCGCCAGCGCCGCGGCATCGCGCGACTTGAACACGGCGGCGGCCGCGTCGGCGCGGCGGACCGGATCGGGATTGAGCAGCGAGAGCGCGCCGGAGGCCGCATCGATGGCGCGGCGCACCCGGTTGTTGGCGCGCACCACGGAGAGGTTGGCCGGCGCATTGGCCACGATGGTGCCGGTGGCGGCGTCGGCTATGCCGGCGGGGGTGCGGATATAGACCGCCTTGGTGGCCGGATCGAACACCAGCCGGCCGGCGCCGAGCGCCTCCACCACAGCTGCGGCCTGGGCGCTGCCGGTGGCCGAAAGCTCGACCAGCGCGTCCGACGTATCCGAATAGCTGTCGTTCGCGAATTTCGCGACGATGGCCGAAATGTCGCCCTGGCCCTGGGCGCGCACGGCGCCGGCGGGCAAGAGGACGGCCAAGACAAGGACGGCCGGAAGAAAGGCGAGAAGGGGAAGCGCGAGGAGGCGCGCGAGGGCCGGCGGAACGGAAAGGCGCAGGCGCATCATGAAGGTATCCGCTCCAGCGCAGCCGGCGGTGCCGGCAGCTCGCGACGGGAAGAGCGAGGCTCCCCCTCCCCGTTGCCGGGGAGAGGGAGGAGCGCCCCTTGCGGGACGGTACGAGAGGCTTTCGAGATCAAAGGCTTAAAAAATCCACGCCCGCCAATTCCGCGCCCACCGGGACGCGAAGCTCGCGCGGATGCGCTCAGGCGGGTCCGCTCACTTGGATGCGCTCACTTGAATCCGCTCACTTGAATCCGCTCACTTGGCCGCCGAGAGGCAGACGTTCTTGACGGTGTCGAAGTTGCCGCAGTTCAGCTTCACCCAGTCGGCCACCAAATTCTTGGAGCCTTCGAGGTAGCGCGACCAGGCTTCGCCGGGGATGAGGTCCTTGGTCTTCCACACCACGTCGAACTGGCCGTTGCCCTCGATCTCGCCGATGAAGACCGGCTTGGTGATGTGGTGGTTGGGGAGCATCTCGGAGACGCCGCCGGTGAGGTTGGCCTGCTTGATGCCCGGCAGCGCGGCGATGACCTTGTCCTGGTCGGTCGTGCCGGCCTTCTCCACCGCCTTCACCCACATGTTGAAGCCGATGTAATGGGCCTCCATTGGGTCATTGGTGACGCGCTTCGGGTTCTTGGTGAAGGCGTGCCACTTGGCGATAAAGTCCTTGTTCTCCGGCGTGTCGATGGACATGAAGTAGTTCCATGCCGCAAGGTGGCCGGCGAGGGGCTTGGTGTCGATGCCGGCCAGTTCTTCCTCGCCCACCGAGAAGGCGACCACGGGAATATCCTTGGCGCTGATGCCCTGGTTGGACAGCTCCTTGTAGAACGGCACGTTGGCATCACCATTGATGGTGGAGACCACCGCAGTCTTCTTGCCCGCCGAGCCGAACTTCTTGATGTCGGACACGATGGTCTGCCAGTCGGAATGGCCGAACGGCGTGTAATTGATCATGATGTCCTCGGCCTTCACGCCGCGGGACTTCAGATAGGCTTCGAGGATCTTGTTGGTGGTGCGGGGATAGACATAGTCGGTGCCCGCCAGCACCCAGCGCTCCACCTTCTCGTCGTTGGCGAGGTAATCCACCGCGGGAATGGCCTGCTGGTTCGGGGCGGCGCCGGTATAGAACACGTTGCGCTCGCTCTCCTCGCCCTCATACTGGACCGGGTAGAAGAGGATGTTGTTGAGTTCCTTGAACACCGGCAGCACCGACTTGCGGCTGACCGAGGTCCAGCAGCCGAACACGGCGGCGACCTTGTCCTTGGTGATCAGCTCGCGCGCCTTTTCGGCGAACAGCGGCCAGTTGGAAGCGGGGTCCACCACCACGGCCTCGAGCTTCTTGCCCAGGAGGCCGCCCTTCTTGTTCTGCTCTTCGATGAGCATGAGCATGGCGTCCTTTAGCGTCGTCTCGCTGATGGCCATCGTGCCCGACAAAGAATGCAGGATGCCGACCTTGATGGTCTCCTGCGCCTTGGCCACGCCCATTCCCATCGTGCCCACGATGGCGGCGGCGGCGGCGAGCGCCCCGAAACCCCTGGTCGCCTGTCCCAGCAAACCGAGCATGCGCTCTCTCCCCTGTTGCGACGGCCCATCGGGCCTGCCAGGGAAACGTGAGCAAGGCGCGTGCCAAGGCTTACCACCGGCCCGGTACGGACGTGCCCGGAGGCGGAACCGTGATCGAAGCCGGCAGAACCGGCTGCAGCGCACACAATATGCCGATAAAACAGGCGGCGGCCGATTGACGCGATGCCGCAAATTTCAGCAATATCCGCATCGCCATTCAAAACGCGGCGCTTCCACCGCGATTGCGATGCCGCACGCCTCGGACTTCTGCGGTGCGGCGGCGCACACAATTCATCGGATCTGCCTCTTTTTCATCCACACTCCTGGCGGGTCCAAGAGGGGGTCCAAGAGCCATGTCCAAGAGCCATCACCGCACCCCCGGTTGCGCGAGCGTGGCACGGCCTGGGCATTCTTCTTCGCGGCACAGCGATGACGAGGCGTCACAGGAAGTTGAAAACGTAGAGCAGGATGATTACAGAAACCGGAACACCCATGATCCAAAGCAGAATTCCGCGCATGACCTTTCCCCGTCGTTCAGATTGACTTCGTGCAGACGTAACGTGGCAACAGTCCATCGGGTTCCAACGACCCCCGGGTGGCCGCATGGCGCAGGGCCCTCGCCCCGCCGGCCGCAGCGGCGCACCGGGGAGGCAATGTGGCGGGCTTGACTTGGCCGTCGCGCTCGGACTTCCGTGCCTTGAGCGGACCAGACGGGAGAGCGGCGCGTGGATGATCTGATTTCAGGCTACAGACGATTCCGTGAAGTGGCATGGCCGGAGCGCAAGCAGCTCTTCGAGCGGCTCGCGGCGCGGGGCCAGAAGCCGGAGACCCTGGTCATCGCCTGCTCGGACAGCCGCGTCGATCCGCAGATGATCTTCGATGCCGGACCCGGCCAGATGTTCGTGGTCCGCAACGTCGCCAACCTGGTGCCGCCGTTCCTGCCCGACGCCAATTATCACGGCACGTCGGCGGCCATCGAGTTCGCCGTGCGCGTGCTCAAGGTGCAGGACGTGGTGGTGATGGGCCACGCCCAGTGCGGCGGCGTGCACGCCCTGCTGGAGGGCGCCCCGCCCGGTGCCGAGGACTTCGTGGCCGGCTGGATGAAGATCGCCGAGCCCGCGCGGCTCATGGCCGAGGATGCCGGCATTCCCCGCGATCAGCGGCAGCGCTTCTGCGAGCAATGCTGCGTCAAGCTCTCCCTGGCGAACCTCGCCGGCTTCCCGTGGGTCGCCGAGCGAATCAGCGCAGGCGAGCTGAAGCTGCACGGTGCCTATTTCGGCGTCGCCACCGGCCAGCTGGAGATGCTCGGCGACGACGGCACCTTCAAGGCCGTCTGAACTGCCCGCTGGCGGCTCTGGCGCACGGTCGCCCGACGCCAACGTGTCATTTCGTTGAAGGACAGCTTCGCTACGTGGGGCATGGACCCGGTCGAGGCGAGCGCCGCCGGAACCGCAGCCGGGGCGGAGAGGCACGGATGAACATCGTCACGACGCAAGACATGGACAAGGCGAGCATCGCAGCCCGCCTCGGTCACGAGCATGTGGCCGACATCGTCGAATTCCTGAACGGCAAGACCGCCGAGGACGCCACCGAGCTGGTCGCCCACATGCCCCTGCAATGGGCGGTGGAGGTGCTCGACCAGCCACAGTTCCAGGACGCCTGCGAGGTCATCGAGGCCCTGCCCCAGGACAAGGCCGTCGCCCTGCTCGAAGGCATGTCGGCGGACCGCGCCTCCGACGTGCTGCGCTGGATCGAGGAGCCGGCCAGGGGCCGCCTGCGGGAAGCGCTGACGCCGGAAACACGCAGCGGCATCGACCACCTGCTCACCTACCCCGACGGCTCCGCCGGCGCGCTCATGACCACCGAGTTCGTCAGCGTGCCCTCGAACTGGACCGTGGGGCAGACCCTCGCCCACATCCGCGAGGTGGAGCACAGCCGCGAGACCGTCTACGCCATCTATGTCCTGACCCCGGATACCAAACGCCTCGTCAACACCGTCTCCCTGCGCCGCCTGATCTTCGGCGAGCCGGATGCCCCCATCTCGTCGGTGGCCAATCCCTACGCGCCCATCACCGTGCCCCCGACCATGCCCCAGGAGGAGGTGGCGCGGACCATCTCCAAGTATGACTTCCTCGCCGTTCCGGTGGTGGACTCCACCGGTCACGTGCTCGGCATCGTCACGGTCGACGACGTGATCGACGCCATGATCGAGGAGCAGACCGAGGACGTGCAACGCATGGGCGGCATGGAGGCCATCGACAAGCCCTATCTCGACATCTCCTTCTTCGAGATGATTAAGAAGCGCGGCGGCTGGCTGTGCGTGCTGTTCCTGTCGGAGATGCTCACCACCAGCGCCATGCAGGTCTATGCGGACGAACTGGAGAAGGCCATCGTCCTCGCCCTGTTCATCCCGCTGGTCATGAGTTCGGGCGGCAATTCGGGCTCCCAGGCCACCTCCCTCATCATCCGCGCATTGGCCCTGCACGAGGTGCGGCTGCGGGACTGGTGGCGCGTAGCGCTGCGCGAGTTCCCGACGGGGATCACACTCGGCGCCATCCTCGGCATCATCGGCATCGTGCGCATCGTGGTGTGGCAGGAGGCCGGCATCTTCGATTATGGCGAGCACTGGAAGCTGCTGGCCATGACCATCGGCGCCGCCCTCATCGGCATCGTCACGTTCGGCTCCATGGCCGGCTCGCTGCTGCCTTTCGCATTGAAGCGCCTGGGTTTCGATCCGGCCTCGGCCTCGGCGCCGTTCATCGCGACCCTGGTGGATGTGACCGGCATCGTCATCTATTTCTCGGTGGCCTGGCTGTTCCTGCACGGCACCATTCTGTGACGACGACATTGTGTGAAGGCGAAGCTCAGCTGCGGCGCAGGAACCGCATGAGCGCGCCGTAGCCGTCTGCCCCGGCCGCTTCCTCGTCCTGCGCGGCGGGCGCCTCATCGGCGTCCGCCGCCGCATCCGCAAGGTCCGAAGCCGTCACCTCGAACCCGCGCGAGGCAAGGAAGCCCACCGCATCCTCCGCGCTGGAAAAGCCGCCCACCGCATCGGCGAGAACCGCACTCAGGCCGGTATTGCCCGACGCATCCGCCTTCAGGCGCTCCATTTCGGCGCTGGTCATCGCGACGCTCCGTGTCCGTTGGGTCTCGAAGGCCAACCACAAAGGGGCCTTCACTGTTCCGGATGCGGAACATTGGCCCCCTCGCCTGCCGGCGCGGGCGCGGCCCCCTCCGGACCCAGCCACCCCGTCTAAACCTCTTGCCCAGCCTCTTGCATCGGCGGGGGCGACGGCCCCATGGTGCCGACCTGACCTTGGGTGCGATGCGTTTGGACGGGGCGGAACCGCTTTCGTTCAGACGGGAATCACCCTTTCCTAGTGTGACGCGAGGGATTCACCATCAGGCTGGTTCAGCCTCGGGGACTCTCTCCAGAGTGAAGCCGTCCCTTCATGGTCCAGCTTGCGTTCATCCTGGTGGGGGCCCGTGCCCTGCGCGACCGCTGGTGGGTGTTGCTGGTGCTCGCCCTCGCCTTCATCGGCGTCGCCTGCCTGATCCTGCTGGATGCCATGGACGGCACCATGTCCGTGGCAACGCAGGTGTTCGGCGGCGTGTTCGTGCTGGAAGGGCTGCTGAGCCTGCTCGCCGTCTTCGCCCTGCGCGGGGTGCAGAGCTGGACCCTGGCCCTCGCCCGCGCCGGCGCCCTCGTCTTCGTGGGCATCTTCATCCTGGATTATCCGGAGCGCAACGGCATGGCGCTGTCGCTGCTGTTCGGCGCCGCCTTCCTCATGGACGGCGTGGCCCGCATCGCCACCGCCCTGGTGGTGCGCTTCCGGCTGTGGCGGGCGACGGTGGCGGTGGGCGTCGTGGAGATCGTGCTGGCGGCGATCATCGCCAGCCACTGGCCGTTTTCCCACGAGATCAAGGTTCCGCTGTGCATCGCCCTGTTGCTGCTCATGTCCGGCTGGATCCTGATGCGCGCGAGCCTGATGCTGCGTGCCCACCTTTCCGAGGTGGCGATCCTCGCCCTGCCGCTGTTCGGCGGGCGCAACTGGTATGACAACGCGCCGGTGATCGTGGACGAGAGCGGCCCGCTACCGCCCTCCGACGGCCCCATGACGGTCCATGTCTGGACCCCGGTGGGCTCGGCGGACGTGCCCACGCACCGCCCCTTCATCGACCGCTACATCGCCGCCGTGGACCGCACCGGCGCCATCTCCACCGGCCATTCGGCGCTGGAACTGCGGCCGGACCTCTATATCAGCCATTATCCGGCGGAGGAGATCGAGCATCCGCCGGAAGAATTCGCCCGCATCCTGCGCGCCACCGCCGAGAACAACGTGAAGGGCCGCTTCCAGCCCTCCTACGCCGACGAATCGGCAAACTGGTGCGAGGCGGATGCGAAGGTGGAATTCACCCGCTTCAATGCCCGGCGCCTGCGGGCCTTCTGGGCCGGCTACCGGCAGGACGACACCTATAACCTCACCAACCGCAACTGCTCCGTGGTGGTGGCGGCGGCCCTCGATTCCGCCCTCGAAGGCGTGCTGGCCTCGCGCATGCCCTGGCTGCGGGTCGCCACGCTTTTGGCCAATCCGGACGTGTGGGCGGGCGCCTATATCCGCTCGCGGGCCGAGGCCATGAGCTGGACGCCCGGCCTGGTGCTCGACTACGCCAACACCCTGAAACGCATCATCGAGCCCGCGCCACCGCCGTTCGCGGCGCGGCTCCGGGACTTCGTGAAGCGCTTGAGCCGTCCCCATTCCGCCCCGAGCGGCACCGCCACCGCGCGGGCAAGCGTGAGCGAACCATGAGCAATGAGGCCGCCCAAGCCACCCCCCTGGAAGCCACCCCCGGGAAGGCCGTCCCGCTGGAAGCCGGCCTCGTCGAAGGCCGGGCCAGCGTGCTCGCCCGCGCCGCGGTCATCGCCACCGCCATGGTGTTCGGCCTCACTTACTCGCTCACGGCGCCGCTCATCGCATTCGACCTCGCCGCCCGCGGCCTCAGCGAGGGCGCCATCGGGGCCAATGCGGCCATGCATGCCGTGGGCGTGCTGATCACCGCCGTGGCGCTGCCGCGGCTGGTGGCGACGCTGGGGCCACGTAAGCTCATCTTCCTCTCCATCGCCATTTCGGCGGCGGCGCTCATCGCCTTTCCGCTGCTGCCCATGCTCGCCGCATGGTTCGTGCTGCGCCTGTTCCTCGGCATGGCGGCCGAGGCGCTGTTCGTGACCTCCGAGACCTGGATCAACGCCCTTTCCACCGAGGGCACGCGCGCCCGCTCCATGGCGGCCTATACGGCGGCGCTCTCGGTGGGGCTGGCGCTGGGGCCCATCATCCTCTCGCTGGTGGGCACGGCCGGCGCGCTGCCCTATGGGGTGGGGGCGGGCATCGCGCTGCTCGCCGCGCTGTTCGTCGCCTCGCCGCGCGTGGTCGCGCCCCGTTTCGACGAGCCGACGGTGGGCAATCCGGTGCGTTTCGTGCGCCTCGCCCCCCTTGCCCTGAGCGCGACCCTGCTCAACGCCGCCATCGAGACCGCCGGCCTCTCCTTCCTCGCGCTCTATGCCATCAACCTCGGCTGGGCCGAGGCGCACGCAACCCGCCTCATGTCGGTGATGATGATCGGCGCCATCGCGCTCCAGCTGCCCATCGGCTGGCTGGGCGACAAGATGGACCGTCGCCACCTCGTCATTGCGCTGGCGACGCTCTCCGCCGTCGGGGCGGCGGTGTGGCCCCTCGCCCTCGGCAGCACGATCGCCACCTATGCCCTGCTGTTCGTGTGGGGCGGAGCGTTCGTGGGCATCTACACCATCATGATCACGCTGGTGGGCAGCCGGTTCAAGGGCGGCGACCTGGTGGGCATCTATGCGGTCTCGGGCCTGTTCTGGGGGCTGGGCGCGCTGGTGGGGCCGCTCGGCGCCGGCTTTGCCATGCAGGCGCACCCGCATGGCCTCGCCGTCTTCGCCACCCTCACCTGCGCCGGCTTCGCGCTTGCCGCCTGGCGGCTGAAGGGGACGACCTGACGGCCATCTTTTGCGCTGCGGCATGGTGACGAAGGCTCGACACGCCAGCATCGAGTCGCTCGAAGACCGGGGATGACGGCCCGAGCCAAAGACGATTCGCATCTTCGGCTGGTCGAGGGCGGCGATTCAGAGGGGACACCCCTGCGATCCGGCTGCGCGAATCGCGGCGCGCTTGTCCCGCCCCATTGACCGGACGCAGACGCATGATGCACCCGCGCCAGGGGGCATGCCGCAGCGGCCCAGGCGCACCGGCGGTGGGCCATTGAGTGCATCACTGCAGCAAGGGGATGACGTGGGTTGAAGGACGGAGGAACCTCAATTCCATGCCCGTCGATCAGCTGGTCGGAGTGGCAGGATTTGAACCTGCGACCCCCACGTCCCGAACGTGGTGCGCTACCAGACTGCGCTACACTCCGATCCAGAGGCGCTGCGTATAGCGCCCCCTATTGCGCGATGCAAGAGGCAGAGTGCGTGGGCCTCGCTTGAACGGTGGATGGCCCCATGCCATAGGAAGCGCGCCCCGTGGAGCGTGCCTATGGCCGTACCATGGGGCATCAATGGCTTGAGCATGTGGAGTTGGGTCAATGGCGACGGACGGTTTCGCGAGCGGTCTTCTGAAGGGCAAGCGCGGGCTGGTTCTCGGTGTCGCCAATAATCGCTCCATCGCCTACGGCATCGCCAAGTCGGCGCGCGCCCACGGCGCGGAACTCGCCCTCACCTATCAGGGCGAGGCGCTGAAGAAGCGGGTCGAGCCGCTGGCCGCCGAGCTGGGCGGCCATCTGGTCGGCCATTGCGACGTGACCGAGCCGGAGACCCTGGACGCCGTCTTCGCCGAAACCGAGAAGCTGTTCGGCACGCTGGATTTCGTGGTCCACTGCATCGCCTTCTCCAACAAGGACGAGCTGGACGGCCGCTATGTGGACACCTCGGCCGACAATTTCACCAAGACCATGTTCATCTCCTGCTACTCCTTCACCGCCGTGGCCCAGCGGGCGGAGAAGCTGATGACCAATGGCGGCTCGCTCCTTACCCTCACCTATTACGGTGCGGAAAAGTGGATGCCGCATTACAACGTCATGGGCGTCGCCAAGGCGGCTCTGGAGGCGAGCGTGCGCTACCTGGCCGCCGACCTCGGCCCCAAGGCCATCCGCGTCAATGCCATCTCCGCCGGCCCCATCAAGACCCTGGCGGCCTCGGGAATCGGTGATTTCCGCTACATCCTGAAGTGGAACGAGCTGAACTCGCCGCTGCGCCGCACCGTCACCACCGACGAGGTGGGCGACACCGGCGTCTATCTCGTGTCCGATTTGTCGCGCGGTGTGACCGGGGAAGTGCACCATGTGGATGCCGGATATCATATCGTCGGCATGAAGCACCCCGACGCGCCCGACCTCGCCCTCGTCCGCGACTGAGACTGCAAACCCGCCGCGCCCCCGCGCGCCATCAGGAGACCCTTATGCCGGCGATCGTCCTTCGCGCCGCCCTGTCCGCCCTGGCGGTTTCAGCCGGCCTTCTGGCAGGTCTTCTGGCCACGTCCGGCGAGGGTTTCGCGCAGAGCCCGCCGACGCTCCAGGAATACCCGCTGCGTGACCGCATCTTCGGCCCCGGCGGCGCCGTCTTTCCCGACTATGTGACGCCCAGCGAATACGGCACCGCCTTCCTGATCGGCGGCTCGGGCACGCGCAGCGCCCTGTTCGCCGCCGGCACGGCGGACTTCAACTGCCAGCAGACCCAGGTGCCCGCCATCAGGGTGCTGTCGGCCCCGCCCGGCGGGCAGGTGTTCATCCGCTATGGCAGCTTCACCGCACGGGCCATCGACGGCGGCGCCACCACGCTCTGCCTCGGCCGGCCGGCCAGGGGGCTGATCGTCAGCTTCAAGGGCAAGGCGGCGCCGGGTTCGCAGATCGCCCTCAGGGTGACCTATCCGCCGCGCGGCGCCTGGTATGACCACGTCATCCCGGTTCCCCCGCGGTGATCCCCCTGAAGGCGGCGCTTCAGCCCTCCGGTTCCCGCTGCGCGCCGGTACAAGCGCCATGACCCCTGCGATTGCGACTGCCACCCCGGCTGCCACGACCACGCGGCGCTTTTTCCTGGTGCGCCACGGCGAGACCGACTGGAACGTGGTCGGCCGCCTGCAGGGCCGCCGCGACGTGCCCCTCAATGCGCTGGGCCGCATCCAGGCCGGGCGCGTCGGCCGCGTGCTCCCCCAGCTCGCCGGCGATCCCAAGGCGCTCGCCTACGTGTCCAGCCCCCTGTCGCGGGCTGTGGAAACCATGCGCATCCTGCGCACCAGCCTCGACCTGCCCGCCAGCGAGTTCCCCACCGACCCGCGCCTCGCCGAAATCTCGTTCGGCCAGTGGGAGGGCCAGACCTGGCCCGAACTGCGCCGCCGCGACCAGCTCAACGTGCGCAAGCGCGACCTAGACCCATGGAATTTCACGCCGCCCGGCGGCGAAAGCTACGGCGACCTGTGCGAGCGGGTGAACGCCGCCTGCGCCGAGATCGAGGACGATGCGGTCATCGTCACCCATGGCGGCGTCATCCGGGCGCTCCTGCACGTGAAGGCCGGCATGCCGGCCGCCGAGGCCGCCGTCCTGCCGGTGCGCCAGGGCGCGGTCTATGTGGTGACCCCCGGCGGCTTCGAGGTGGCGGACTGAAGGTCCCGCACCGCGTCCGCGCAGCCCCTCTCCCTTGGCATTTTTCTTGCTGTGTCAAACCGGTACGCCCGGCAGCGTTGTCGTGAACGCGACGACTCTGCCTTTCCTTGATGCCTTTTGACCCGAGCCCCAGGGGACCCTTTCATGACCGACATGGCCGAACTGCAAAAGCGGAAGATGCCGCTCAACCTCGCCATCGTGCACGTGGACCCCGACGCCTTCATCGCCAACTACATGGGCTGGCTCGAAATCACGAAGTTCATCACCGACCTGCGCGCGGACGAGGCCACCGTTCCGGCCGACGGCAAGACCCCTGCCCTGACCCCCGCCCAGCTCGCCAATGGCGGCGTGCACAATGTGGGCAACGACGCGGTCTTCGCCTTCTGCATGACGGCTGCGCTGAAAGCCGACAAAGCCGCGGTGGACAAGGTGGAAGCCGCCCTCATCGACATGATGGGCAAGGAATATCCCGGCAATTTCGCGCTCTGGCACTTCCGCACCCAGATCGACACGCCGATCACGCTGGAGGACTTCGTCGGACAGGCCGGCAAGAAGATGCTGCTCGGCGACATCCCGCCGCCGCCGCTGCGCGCCAAGGAAAACTGGAGCGCGGGCCTGCGGTTCTTCGAGAAGGCGCGCAAGTCCAACTTCGTCCACGAGATCATGTACCCGCTGGCGCTCTGGCATCGCGCCAAGTGGAACGAGACCCTGGAGAAGGGCATCGCCTTCCTCAAGCACATCGAGGACACGGTCCCGGTGCTGCGCGAAACCCTGGAAGAGAAGCGCAACGACCAGCCCTTCATCGCCAACATCCTGCTGAAGAATGCGTTCGGCGTGGATATGGAGCTGACCGAGGAATACGAAGGCTTCCTGCGCTCCCTCGCCCGGCGCGACTGAGGCGCCGCCTCCAGGCCCTCGCCTCCCTTGCCCTCGCCCCAGTCGGGCGAGGGTCGTTGGGGCGAGAGTGGTCAGGCCTCCCCGGCGACCTTCTGCCGGTGGAGCACGTGGGGACGGGACACCAGCAGCTTGTCGATGCGCCGGCCGTCCATGTCCACAATCTCGAAGCGCCAGCCCAGCGCCGTGAAGACCGCGCCCTCCTCCGGCAGTTCCTTGATGTGCGACAGGGCGAAACCCGCCACCGTGTGGTAGCCGTCATCGACCTGGAAGGCCACGTCGAGCAGGTCCCGCAGTTCGTCGATGGGGGTTTCGCCGGCCACCAGATAGCTGCCGTCCTGCCGCTCCACCACGTTGCGGGCCTCGTTATACTCGGGCGCATCCACCGAGCCGGTGATGGCGAGGAGCAGGTCGTAGCCGGTGACGACGCCGGCCATGTCGCCATACTCGTCCACCACGATGCCCATGGGCACCTCGGCGCCGCGCAGGATGCGCATGGCTTCCAGCGCCCCCACATTCTCCACGATGAACGGCACCTGCTGCACGAACTGGCGGGGATCGGGCCGCTCGCCCTTGAGATAGGCGTCGAGCACGCGCTTGGCCTGGATGACGCCGATGGTCTCCTCCGGCGAGCCCTCGCAGGCGGGCAGGCGCGAATGGGGCGTGTGGAGGAGCACCTGGCGCACCTCTTCCGCATCCTTGGAGATGTCCACCCACTCCACGTCGGGCCGCGGCGTCATGATGGCGGTCACCGGCCGGTCGGCGAGACGCATCACGCCGGCGATCATGCGCCGTTCGGCGGGATCGATGACGCCGGCGGTCTCGGCCTCGGTGATGATGGCGCGGATTTCCTCGTCGGTGACAGCGCTGGAACTGGCGCCCCGTTCGCCGAGCAACCTCAGGACGAAACGGGTCGAGGCGTCGAGCAGCCACACCGCCGGCAGCGACACCTTGGAGAGTGTCATCATCAGCGGTGCCAGGGTGCAGGCCAGCGGCTCGGGATTCTGCAAGGCCAGCCGCTTGGGGATGAGTTCGCCGATCACCAGCGACAGATAGGTGATGGCGGCCACCACCACCGTATAGCCGATGGGCTGGGCGAAGCTGTCCGGCATGCCGGAGTCGCGCAGGAAGCTGCTGAAGGTTTCACCCAGGCTGGCGCCGGAGAAGGCGCCGGCGAGAATGCCGATGAGGGTGATGCCGATCTGGACCGTGGAGAGGAAGCGGCCGGGATCCTCGCCGAGCCTCAGCGCGGCAATCGCCCCGCGACGGCCCCGGTCGGCAAACGTCTTCAGCCGCGCCGGGCGCGACGAAACGATGGACAATTCCGCTGCGGCCAGAACGGCATTGAGCAACACCAGGAAAAGGACGATCAGGATTTCGAGCAAAGGCATGGCGGGGTAGAAAATTCTCCGTCGGCGCGTCTCATAGCACATCTGCGCGCAGCTGTGTGACAGGCTGGCCACATTTGCGGCGGGGATTTCACAAACCCGAGCACCCATCCGGCGCGACTCAGGTCCCCACCGGGCCTGGGCCGGACCTTGGAGGCCAACGTTGGAGACATCAGTTTCCTCGGGCGTGATCCTCGTCTATTGAGCCGGGACGAGTGAGGGATAGTGTCGCGCCATGTCGTTCAACACGTTCGGGCATCTGTTTCGGGTCACCACCTTCGGCGAGAGCCATGGGGCCGCCATCGGCTGCGTGGTGGACGGCTGCCCGCCGAACCTGCGCTTTACCCTTGAAGATGTGCAGGCCGCCCTTGACCGGCGCCGGCCCGGCCAGTCGCGCTTCACCACCCAGAGGCGCGAGCCGGACCAGGTGAAGGTGCTGTCCGGCACGCTGGAGCATCCGGACGGCGGCCTCATCACCACCGGCACGCCCATCGCCCTGCTCATCGAGAATGTGGACCAGCGCTCCAAGGATTATGCCGACATCGCCGGCGCCTACCGGCCGGGGCATGCGGATTTCACCTACGACATCAAGTACGGCATCCGCGACCATCGCGGCGGCGGGCGCTCCTCGGCGCGGGAGACGGCGACGCGGGTCGCCGCCGGCGCCATCGCCGCCAAGGTGCTGCCCGGCGTCACCGTGCGCGGGGCGGTGGTGCGCATCGGCGAGATCGAGGTCGATCGCAGCCGCTGGGACTGGAACGAGGTTCCCAACAACCCCTTCTTCTGTCCCGATCCGAAGACGGTGCCGCTCTGGGAAGAGTATCTGGATGCAGTGCGCAAGGCCGGCTCCTCCATCGGGGCGGTGGTGGAACTGGTGGCGGAAGGGGTGCCGGCGGGCCTCGGCGCCCCGCTCTACGGCAAGCTCGACGCCGACCTCGCCAGCGCCCTGCTGGGCATCAATGCGGCCAAGGGGGTGGAGATCGGCGAGGGCTTCAACGCCGCCCGCCTCACCGGCGAGGAGAATGCCGACGAGATGCGCCTCGGCAACGAGGGGCGCCCGCACTTCCTCTCCAACCATGCGGGGGGCATCCTCGGCGGCATCGCCACCGGGGCGCCCATCGTGGCGCGGTTTGCGCTGAAGCCCACCTCCTCCATCCTCACCCCCCGGCAGACCGTGGACCGCACCGGCCAGGAGACGGAGATCTTCACCAAAGGCCGGCACGACCCCTGCGTCGGCATCCGCGCGGTGCCGGTGGGCGAGGCCATGATGTGGTGCGTGCTCGCCGACCATGTCCTGCGCCACCGCGGACAGGTGGGCGAGAGCGTGGCTTGGCCGTTCAAGGGGTGATGCGGCCCAGGCTGCTGGAGCGCGACTGTATAGCAGGTCAGGAAAACAGTATTTTCAGGTGATGGGAACGTGGTGTCCGCGCATGCGTTGGTAGAGCATCCGTCTTCTCTAGGGAGATCAAACGAATGCAGACCGACACGCAGAACCCCAATATCAAGGAAACCCCGAGCCTTGTCGCCAGCGACATGGTGGTGGGCACCGCGGTCTACGATCCGCAGGACGAGAAGATCGGCTCGGTCGAGCGGCTGATCCTGGAAAAGACCAGCGGTCGCGTGTCCTACGCCGTGCTGAGCTTCGGCGGCTTCCTGGGCATCGGCGAGGATTACTACCCCGTGCCGTGGCAGATGCTGACCTATGACGAATCCGTCGGCGGTTTCCGCGTGAACATCTCGCGCGAGCAGATCGAAAATGCGCCGAAGTACAGCGCGTCCGACGATTACGACTGGAGTTCGGACAACGGCCGGCGGGTCTCGGACTATTATGGCGTACCGCCCTTCAGCGCCACCGCCATGTGATCGCGGCCCAACACCCACGACGGAAAGGCTGCCGCCCGGCAGCCTTTTTCCACATGGCCAGTTCAGTGAACATGAATGTTTTCAAATTTTCATTGTCACTGAATTTTCCCGCGCTATGCTGTCGCCATGAAGCTCGCGGAATGGCTTTCAGCGACCGGAACGAAGCGCAGCGCCTTTGCGAAGCAGGTGGGCATGTCGCCCGCCAGCGTCACGGCCCTGTGCAACGACGACCGCGCCTGGATCTCCCGCGAGACCGCCGAGAAGATCGCGCAGGCCACGGGACACGAGGTCACGCCCAACGATTTCCTCGGGCTTCCCGCGCCCAGTATCCGAGGTTTGCCCGTGACCGATAACACCCAGGCCCGCGTCCAGTCCGCCATCGAAGCGTTCGCGCGGGGAGAGATCGTGGTCGTCACCGACGACGACGACCGGGAGAATGAAGGCGACCTGATCCTCGCCGCCTCCCTCGCCACGCCCGAGAAGATGGCCTTCGTCATCCGCAACACTTCGGGCATCGTCTGCACGCCCCTGCCCCCGTCGGAGGCCAAGCGGCTGCGGCTCGACCCCATGGTGTCGAACAACGATGCGCCCATGGGCACCGCCTTCACCATTTCCATCGACGTGAAGCACGGCACCACCACCGGCATTTCGGCGGAAGAGCGCACCAACACCGTGCGCGCGCTCGCCAATCCCAACATGGGCGCGGCCGATTTCGTGCGGCCCGGCCACGTGTTCCCGCTCATCGCCAAGGAAGGCGGCGTGCTCATGCGCTCGGGCCACACCGAGGCCGCGGTGGACCTGTGCCGCCTCTCCGGCGTGCCGCCGGTGGGCGTCATCGCCGAGCTGGTGAACGACGATGGCACCGTGCAGCGCGGCCCGCAGGTGACCGCCTTTGCCGAAAAGCACAGCCTCACCCGCATCTCGGTGGCCGACCTCATCTCCTACCGCCAGGCCCGCGAGAAGCTGGTGACGCGGGCGGCGGAATTCCCCGTGCCCACCTGCGTCGGCGAGCTGCAGGGCTTTTCCTATGTGACGCCGTTCGACCCGGTGAACCACCTGGCGCTGGTCAAGGGCCGCATCGGCGACGGCGAGAAGGTGCTGGTGCGGCTGCACCGCGCCGATCCCATCGCCGACGCCTTCGGCGGCGGCAAGTCCATCCAGCGCGCGCTGGAGCGCATCGAGGCGGAAGGCCGCGGCGTGCTGGTCTATCTGCGCGACGGTACCGCCGGCGTTCCTGCCATCGCCATGGGCCATGGCACGGAAAAATCGTCCAGCGAGATCGAGCGCGACCGCCATTGGCGCGAAGTGGGCCTCGGCGCCCAGATCCTGCGGGACCTCGGCATCGTCTCGATTCGCCTTCTGGCCTCCAAGTCCCGCACCTATGTGGGCCTCGCCGGCTTCGGCATCGAGATCGTGGATACCGAGCCCCTCGAGGCCTGAGCCCGTTTTTCCCCTGCTGGATTTTTGTGCAGCGCAGGGCAGGCTAAGCCGTTGTGACAGAACGACGACAGTCCTGCTCCAGGTGGAGAAGCCAGCGATCGCAACGCTTCGCTCGAAATCGTGAGCTAAAAAGAGGCGGCTAATCTCTTTCCCGCCCCGATGGAAGGTGTCAGCATCCGTGTGACGTGATGCTGCGCTTTCCCATCGGGGGAGAGAAAAATGTTTTCGCGCCGCCTCTGGTCCCGTTCCCTGTCCCGGCCGGTGTGTCGGCGCTTCGTTACGGCTCTTGCTCTCCTCGTCCTCGCCGGCACCGCGCCGGCCCGGGCCGGAGGCGCCGGCGAGGACGTGGACCTCGAACTCGTCCTCGCCGTGGATGTTTCCTATTCCATGGATACGGAAGAGCAGGCCCTCCAGCGGGAGGGCTATGCCGCCGCTGTCGTCTCCCGCGAATTCCTGGATGCCCTGCGCCTTGGCCCCATCGGCCGCATCGCGGTGGAATATGTGGAATGGGCCGGCGACGGCGAGCAGAAGGTGGTGGTGGACTGGCGCGTCATCGACAGCCCCCAGACCGCCAGGGCCTTCGCCGACGCGGTGCTGGGCGCGCCACTGCGGCGGGTGTACCGCACCTCCATATCGAGCGCGCTGCTGTTCAGCGCCGACCAGTTTGACCTCAACGGCTACAAGGGTTTGCGGCGCGTCATCGACGTTTCCGGCGACGGCGTGAACAATCAGGGCCCGCCGGTGGCCCTGGCGCGCGACGCCGTGGTGCAGCGGGGCATCACCGTGAACGGCCTGCCCCTGCTGCTGAAGCGCGCCGCCTCCTCCGCCCTCGATGTGCCGGAGCTGGACGCCTATTATGAGGATTGCGTCATCGGCGGGCCGGGCGCCTTCGTCATCCCGGTGCAGCATACGGAAGAGTTCGCCCGCGCCATCAAGACCAAGCTGGTGATGGAGGTGGCGGGCGTGGTGCCGCCCCCCGGCCCCGGCCCCGGCCTCGTCCAGCGCGCGGCGGCCACCGAGCCGCGGGTCTCCTGCACCATCGGCGAGAAGATCTGGATGGATCACTGGGCCAATTGAGGCCGGTCAATCGGTCGTGGCGAGCGGCACGCGGCGCAGCGCCGCAAGGTCGGCGGCGCCGGTGGCAAAGCAGGCGATGCGCAGCTGGTCCGTCATCTGCGCAAAATGCTCCACCACCGCCTCGGTGGAGGTGACGGCGGCCTTCAGCGTGCCCGCCGCCTGGCCCACGAGATCGGCCCCCAGCCGGATGGCCTTGGCCGCATCCACCCCGTGCCGCACGCCGCCGGAGGCAATAAGGGGCAGGTTCGGGCAGGCCGCGCGCGCCTCGACCACCGCCTCAGCGGTGGGAATGCCCCAGTCGGCGAAGGCGGCGGCCACGGCGCGGCTGCGCCCGGAGCCGCGCTCGCCCTCCACCAGCGCCCAGTTGGTGCCCCCTGCCCCGGCCACGTCCAGCGCCGCGACCCCGCAGTCCGCCAGCCGCCGGGCCAGCGCGCCGGAAAGGCCGAAGCCCACCTCCTTCACCACCACCGGGACGGACAGGCCGGCGCAGAGCCCGGCAATGCGATCGAGGACACCCCGCCAATCCCGGTCGCCGCCCGGCTGGATCGCCTCCTGCAACGGGTTCAGGTGGATGACGAGGGCATCCGCCCCGATCATCTCCACCGCGCGGCGGGCCGCATCCACGCCGTCCGCGGCCAGAAGCTGGGCCGCGCCGAGATTGGCGAAGAGCGCGATGTCCGGCGCCCGCCGCCGCAGGTCGGCGCCGAGGCCGCCGGCCGAACCGGTCTCGATGGCAATGCGCTGGGAGCCGACGCCCAGCGCGATGCCCAGCGCCTGCGCGGCTTCGGCGAGGTGGGCGTTGATGGCTTCCGCCCGCGCCGGCCCGCCGGTCATGGCGGAGATCAGGAACGGCGCCCTCAGCGTGCGTCCGAGAAAGCCTGTGGTCAGGTCGATGGCGTCAAGATCGAGTTCGGGCAGGGCGCAATGGATGAAGCGCACCCGGTCGAAGCCCGCATCCACGCGCGAGGCCACGCGCCCGCCCGCGAGCACGATGTCGATATGGTCGTCCTTGCGCCGACCCGCGCCGCTTTCGTCCATCGACCCTCGCCGGCACCCGCCTTCAAAAAGCGAACGCGATTTGCCTGAAGCCGCGGCGAGGACGCCACACGCCGGCAGAATCTGTCGCGCGGCGCGCCCCGCGCTCTGGCATCCTTCCTTAAGGGGTGATCTAAAGTCGTTCAAGGCAACGTAATTTGGCAACGTATCTGCCAGCAGGGGTGCGCCCCCGCAGCACAGCATAAGATGAGGGCGTGGATGGCGCAGAAGGGCGGACGGGACCGGCGGACCTCGGAAGGTTCGCACGACGCGCTGCGGCCAAGCACGTCTCAAGGCGCCTCGCAAGGTGGTTCCACCCTGGTGCTGGCCGTAGCGGAGCCGGAGTCGAACCGGGCACCGGATGGACGCGTGCAGGATCTGGAGGAGCTACCGACAGCGACCTTCCCGCCGCGCTCGCGCGACCTGTCCTTCCTTCGGGCGGTGATCGATCGCCGGCTCGGCCTTCTGGTGCCGCCGGCCGCCGCCCACCCGGCAGTGCTGCATGCCGCCATGCGGCACATCCTGCTCTCGCCCGGCAAAAGGCTGCGCCCGCTGCTCACCCTTGCCGCCGCGATCCAGCTCAATGCCTCCGAGCACGCGGTGCTGGATTTCGGCTGCGCGCTGGAGATGATCCACGCCTCCTCCCTGATCGTGGACGACCTGCCGTGCATGGACGACGCCACCATGCGGCGCGCCCAGCCCACCACCCATGTGCAGTACGGCGAGGACGTGGCCGTTCTCGCCTCCATCGGCCTGCTGTCGCGCGCCTTCGGGGTGGCGGCGGCGGCGCCGGGGGTGAGCGAGCACGCGCGCCTCGAAGCGGTGGCGATCCTGTCCATGGCGGTGGGCTCGCTGGGCCTGTGCGGCGGCCAGTATGACGACCTCAGGCCCAGCCCCGGCCGCAGCCTTTCCGCCACCGAGGACGTGAACCGCCGCAAGACCGGCGTGCTGTTCTCCGCCGCGGTGGAGATTGCCGGCCATGTGGCGGCGGCGAACGAGACCCAGCTCGGCCACCTGAAGGCGCTGGCCGGCCATGTGGGCCGCGCCTACCAGATCCTTGACGACATTCTCGATGCCTCGGCCTCCACCGCCAGTCTCGGCAAGGACGTGGGCAAGGACGCCCACAAGGCCACCGTGATCGCCTCGCTCGGCGCGCCCCGCGCGCGCAAGCTTTTGTCCGAGCACTTGGCGGGCGCGCTCGCCGCCTCTAAAGAGCTGGGGTCCAACACGGAAGGCCAGGAGCCCCTGCGAGATTTCATGACCGCTGCCTTCGGCGAACTGATGGGGCCGCTGGCGCCGTGAGCGCCGCGCCCCGATATGATCTCCCCACGGAAGACCTGATCCCGGCTCCATCACTGGCCTCGCCGTTGGCCATCTCGGGCCTTCACGTGGGCTATGGCGCGCGCGCCGTTCTGGCGGGCGTCGATCTTGTCGTGCCCGAAGCCACGGTGACGGCGCTCACCGGCCCCAACGGCGCGGGCAAGACCACCCTGGTGCGCGCCATCTGCGGCCGCATCGCCCCCCGGTCCGGAACCGTGACGGTCTGCGGCGTTCCGGCGGCGGAAGGCGCCGCCCGCGCCCGCATCGGCCTCGCCCCGCAGGATATCGCTCTCTATCGCAGCCTGACCATTTCGGAAAATCTGGAGGTGTTCGCCAGCCTTGCCGGCGTGCCGGGCGCCGGTGTGCCCACCCGTGTCGCCAATGTGATGGTGCGTACCGGCGTTGCCGACCGCCGCAACGAGCGCATCGACCACCTGTCCGGCGGCTGGCAGCGCCGGGCCAACGTGGCGGCCGCCCTGGTGGGCGATCCGCGCCTGCTGGTGCTCGACGAACCCACCGTGGGGGTGGACGCCCCCGCCCGCGCGGAGCTGGCCGCCCTGGTGCGCAGCCTGGCGGCGGAAGGGCTCGGCATCCTCCTCGTCACCCACGATTTCGCCTTCGCCGAGGAGGTCGCCGACCGCGTCGCCATCCTGAAGGACGGGCGGGTGGCGCTGGAAGGCGAGTTGGGCGCCCTGGTCGCCGCGCACTTTCCCGACCAGCGGCGGGTGGAGGCGACCTTCGCCACCCCGCCGACGCTCAAGGGCCGGCAGGTGCTCGCCGCCCATGGCCTTCACCCCTCGCCGGACGAAACCGCCTTCAGCGGGGTGGTGGCGGACACGCCGGCCGCGGCGGGCGATCTCATCGCCGCCCTGAAGGCGGCGGGGCTGGTGCCCCGCACCCTCGCGCTCCAGGCCGCCGGGCTCGATGCGCTCTATGCCGCCGTCACCCGGAAGCCGTCCCCATGATGGTCGCCATCGTCCGGGCCATGGCCCTCACCTTGATGCGCGACCGCGGCGCGCTGCTGATGACCTTCGTGCTGCCGCCGGTGCTGTTCGTGCTGTTCGCGGCGGTGTTCGCCGGCACCGGAGGGGAAGCCTCCAGCATCAAGGTGGCGGCGGCGCGGACCACCGATGCCCCCGCCGCCCAGGTGCTGCTGGATGCCCTCGCCCGCGCGCCGGATGTGCACCTGACGCCGGTGGCGCCAGAGGATGTGGCCCGGCGCGTGGCGGACGGGCGGGACGACGTGGGCCTGATCGTGCGCGGCGATGTGGCCGCCGCCACCGACAAGCCGCCGCTGGTAGTCATCACCGACGCCGGCCGCAACGTGGCGGCAGCGCTGCTCGCCGCCCGCATCCAGCGCCTGTTCACCGAGGACCTGCCGGGCCTTGCCATGCGGCGGGTGGCCGGGCAGATCGAGGTGCTGGTGGGGCCATTCTCCGCCGAACAGAAAGCGCGGCTCGACGATGCCGTGGCCCGCGCCCCGGCACTGGTGGCCCAGGGCGGCGCCGACCTGATGGAGCGCCAGCCCCTCGCCAGTCGCCGGGCCGAGCCGGGGGTGAGCTATTATGCCGGCGCCATCGCCATGCTGTTCCTGCTGTTCGCGGCGGTGCAGGGGGCGGCGAGCCTGGTGGATGAACGCCGCTCGGGCGTGTTCGACCGCATCGTCATGAGTCGGGGCGGCGTGCTGGCGCTGGTGGGCGGCAAGCTCCTTTTCCTGATCCTCCAGGGGGTTGCCCTGGCCGCCGTGCTGTTCGCGGTGGCGCAGATCGTTTATGGCGTGCACGTGATCCAGCATCTGGGCACCGTCACGCTGGTGGCGGCGGCGGCCTCGGCGGCGGCGGCGGGCGTTGCCTTGCCGCTGGCGGCCATGGCGCGCACTCGCCATCAGGCGCAGACCCTCTCCACCTTCGCGGTGCTGCTGTTTTCGGCGGTGGGCGGCAGCATGGTGCCCCGCTTCCTGATGCCGGACTGGCTGCAGAAGCTCGGCGTGGTGACGCCCACCGCCTGGGGCATCGAGGCGTTCCAGGGCGCGCTGTGGCGCGGCGACGGGCTCGGCGATCTTGCCTTGTCCCTCGCCGTCCTGCTGGGCTATGGCGCGGTAGGCGCCGGCTTAACCTTGTGGATGATCCGCCGGCAGGTGCGGCTGGCCTGAGGGCAGGCCCGGCGGCAGGGGCACCCCTGCGACACGAAATCCTGAACGGCGAGAGCGCTTCCCTCCGGCGCGCGGGGGCTTTAGAACCGCGCCATGGCGATCCTCGACCTTGCCAACCCGGTCCGCTTCCTGAGCCTGTCCGCCCGCATCCTGCCTTGGATCGCGGGAGCGGCGGTGGTGACGCTCGCCGTCGGCTTCTTCCTCGCCTTCCGCGCCCCGCCCGACTACCAGCAGGGCGAGACGGTGCGCATCATGTACATCCACGTGCCGTTCGCGTGGCTCGGCCTGTTCGGCTATTCCCTGATGGCGGCCTCCTCCATCGGCATCCTGGTATGGCGCCATCCCCTGGCGGACGTGGCCCACAAGGCGGCAGCGCCGGTGGGCGCCACCTTCACCGCTTTGTGCCTCGTCACCGGCGCGCTCTGGGGCCGGCCCATGTGGGGCACCTACTGGGTGTGGGACGCGCGGCTCACTTCCATGCTGGTGCTGCTGCTGCTCTATCTGGGCCTGATGGCCCTGCGCGCCGCCATCGACGAGCCCAACCGCGCCGGGCGCGCGGCGGCGGTGCTCACCCTGGTGGGCTTCATCAACGTGCCCATCGTGAAATTCTCGGTGGACTGGTGGAACACGCTGCACCAGCCCGCCTCGGTGTTCCGCATGGGCGGCTCCACCATCGAATCGAGCCTGCTGTGGCCGCTGCTGGTGTGCGCCATCGGCTTCACGCTGCTGTTCGTGGCGCTGCACATGCTGGGCATGCGCACGGAAATCCTCCGCCGCCGCGTGCAGGCGCTGGAAGCCCGCGCCGCCGCCGAGGCGATGGCCTGAGCCGGCGGATGGACCACCTGTCATGACCCACTTCGCCTTCATTGCCGCCTCCTATGGCGTCGCCACGCTCGGCCTCGGGCTGCTCGCCGCCTGGCTCCTGGCCGATTACGGCCGCCAGCGCCGGGTGCTCGCCGATCTGGAGGCGCGCGGCGTCGGCAAGAGGTCCCGCCGCGAGACGGGGGATGCGCCGGGAGAAGCGCCATGAGCACACCCGACGAGACGCCCGGCCAGATGCCCGGCCCGGTGCGGCCCCGCCGCCGGCTGTGGCTGGTGGCGCTGCCGCTGGTGCTGTTTTTGGCGCTGGCCGGCCTGTTCTTCTCGCGGCTCGAAACCGGGGGCGACCCCTCGCGCATCCCCTCCGCCCTCGTGGGCAAGGCCGCGCCCACCATCGCCCTGCCGCCGCTGGAGGGCCTGAAGGGTCCCGGCGGCACGCCCTTGCCGGGGATCGACCTGGCGGCGCTTGCCGGCAAGCCGACGCTGGTGAACGTGTGGGCCTCCTGGTGCGGGCCGTGCCGGGACGAGCATCCCGTGCTGATGCAGCTTGCCAAGGATGGCCGCTTCAACCTCGTCGGCATCAACTACAAGGACGCGCCGGAGAACGCCCGCCGCTTCCTCGGCCAATATGGCCTGCCCTATCAGGCGGTGGGCGTGGACCCCAGGGGCCGCGCGGCCATCGACTGGGGCGTCTATGGGGTGCCGGAGACCTTCGTGGTCGCCAGGGACGGCACCATCGTCCACAAGTTCGTGGGGCCGCTGACGGCCGAGGCGGTGAACGGGACGCTGCTGCCGCTCATCGCGCGCCTGTCGGGAAGCTGAGCGGCCGCCGCAAGGGTGACGCCGGCGGCAACCGGATTTAAGGATTCCGCCATGGCCTTTTCCCCTGACGAGATCGAACGCTATGCCCGCCACATCGTGCTCCACGACGTGGGCGGGCCCGGCCAGCAGAAGCTGAAGGCGGCCACCGTGCTGGTGGTGGGTGCCGGCGGCCTCGGCGCGCCGGTGCTGCTCTATCTCGCTGCGGCTGGCGTGGGACGGCTGATCCTTGTCGAGGACGACGTGGTCTCCCTCTCCAACCTCCAGCGGCAGGTGATCCACCGCACGCAGGACGTGGACCGGCCCAAGACCGACAGCGCCCGCGATGCCATCGCCGCCCTCAACCCCCATGTGGAACTGGTGACCCACGCGGTGCGGCTCGACGCCGGCAACGCCCTGGATCTCATCGCCGGGGCGGACGTGGTGGTGGACGGCTCGGACAATTTCGCCACGCGCTATCTGGTGTCGGACGCCTGCGTGCTGGCGAAAAAGCCGCTGGTGACGGCGGCGCTCGGCGCCTTCGACGCCACGGTCACCACCCTGCGCGCCCACGAGACGGCGCCGGACGGCACCCCCAACCCCACCTATCGCTGCCTGTTCCCCGAACCGCCGCCGGCGGGCACCGTGCCGGCCTGCGCGGAAGCCGGCGTGCTGGGGGCGCTGGCCGGGATCGCCGGCTCGCTCGCCGCGCTGGAGGCGATCCGCGCCGTGGTGGGCTTCGGCGAGGGGCTGGTGGGGCGCCTGCTGATGATCGACGCCCGCGCCATGCGCTTCGAGACCCTGAGCTACGGCTGGGACCCGGACAACCCCCTGACCGGCACCGGCGACCGCATCACCGACCTGTCGGCGCATGTGCGGACCCCATGAAGGGGAGCCTCTCAGGCCATTGGAAAATCTACAGCAGCTCACGTATTTTATGAGTCATACGCTGAATCAAGCTCGACCAATCTCCCGCTATCGGCTGCCGGAAGAGCCGTAGGCTCGGAAAGAAGACGGTTTCCTCGCCTTCACATCCCCAGCGCCAATCGGGTACGGCCCGCAGGGCGACGAAGGTCGGAAAGCCGCAGGCGCCCGCCACGTTCGCAAGCGCGGTGTCGGTGGTGACCACCAGATCGAGAGTCTGCATCAGGCCGACCGTATCGACGAAAATGCCGTCCGCGTTAAAACCCGCGTCAGGCCGCACGATTGCTCCGGCGAAAGGGACCTGGTCCAGTTGCTCGGTGCCGGCGCCGTGTTGAAGAGACACAAGGCTCACGCCGGGGATCGCCGCCAGCGGAGCGAAAAGCGCCAGTGGGATCGAGCGCCCCACATCCACATTGCGCGACGGATTGCCCTGCCAGTTGATGCCGATGTTGAACGCACCGTCCTGGCGCAGATGACGCCATCTGGAAACCCTGTCCTGTGGCGGGGTGAGATAAGGCGCGGCGGGCCACCGGGCCGGATCGGGGGACACGAGATGGGGCAGGCTGCCGATGGGAGCCCAGCGCAGGCCCGGCATCGACTGGTCTATTCCCGATAGATCGGAGACGACCGGCACCCGGCCGTCGAGATCTCGAAGCAACGGGACGAGACCCGGCCGCGTGAGCAGGATCGTCCTGATCCCGCGATCCGCCAAAGTGCGCAGAAGGCGGCCGAAGAAGACGACGTCCCCGATCCCCTGCTCGCCCAGCGCAACCAGCATGTCCGGCGTTTCCCGTCCGTCCCAGCGCGTGAACGGCAGCGGGTTGAAGGGAGGCGGCAGTATCGCTTCGCGATGTTCGTATCCCGCCCAGCCCTCCAGCCACTGTCGTTCGGCGAGTTTTTCCGCCGCATTCGCATACTGGACATAGGGCTGCCCCGGATCGACCTCCAAGGCACGCCCGAGGGACTTGCGCATATCTTCCCGGCGGCCCTCATCCGCCAGCAGCCGGGCACGCGATACATGCGCGGATGCAAGCCGCGGATCGAGCGCGAGCGCCGCTTCGATGTCGCCCATGGCACCGGAAGCATCGTCCTGCGCCCGGCGAATTTCCGCGCGAAGCTGCAAGAGCATGGCTGATTTCGGATCGAGACGAAGGGCGCGTTCACACGCACTGCGCGCGGCGGGCATGTCCTCGATGAGATGCAGCACGGAAATCAGGCGCGCGTGGAACATGATGTTTTGCGGCGCAAGGTCGACAGCCTTCTCCAGGCTGGCACGTGCTTCTGCCCAGCGACCCAACCCCAGCAGAGCCTGCCCGCGCACGTATTCGGCGTCCGCAAGCCGGGGGGCCAGACGAAGCGCCGCGTCGGCCGCGGCAACGACATCCCTGGGACGCTCAAGTTCCAGCAAGGTACCCGCCAGATTGACGAGATGCAGCGGCTGCCAGGGCTGCAGGGCGACCAGCGCTTCGCTGTCGCGCAACGCCTCCTGCAGACGGCCCATGCGCGCAAGGGCGCCGGCGCGGTTGGAGAGGGCTTCGATCGACCGGGGATCCGCCGCCAGGACGGCGTCGTAGCAGGCCACCCCCTCCGCATATCGGCCGAGGGCGCAAAACGCATTGCCAGCCAGGAAGTGGGCTTCCAAGGGCGCGCCCTCAAGGCTCACGGCAGCCTGGAAGGCGGTCAGCGCCTTCTCCCAGTTACCCGTGCCCTGGTGGCTGGCACCAAGAAGGATCGCAGCATGGGGATTGCGCGGGTGCGCGTCCCGAAGGCGGCGCGCCGCTATGACGGCCTCCTTGGGCCGTCCCACTTGCAGCAGCTCGAAAATCAACAGGCGCTGGATGTCGAACGACGCGGAATGCGCTTTTGCAAGGCGGCGATAGATCGCGAGCGCCTGTTCGAACTGCCCCATCCTGTGCATGTCGGCCGCGCGCGAGAGCGCGATTGCGACGTCAGGAGACATGGGAAGAAAGACCCTCCCTGAACGTGAGATGGCGATCCACGGTCACGCGTCCCAATTGTCCCCTCCGGCCGATCCGCGCGAGCGCGGACCGACGCCGTGCCCGCCCCCAGCCTCACAGCATGGCGGGCAGCACGCGGTCCGGCGGACGGTGGCCGTCCATGAAGGTCTTGATGTTGACGATGACCTTCTCGCCCATGTCCACGCGGCCTTCCAGGGTCGCCGAGCCGAGGTGCGGCAGCAGCACCACCTTGCCCTGCTTGGCGAGGCGGATCAGCTTCGGGTTCACCGCCGGCTCGTGCTCGAACACGTCGAGGCCGGCGCCGGCCAGTTCGCCCGCCTCCAGCTGGCGGGTCAGGGCGTTCTCGTCGATCACCTCGCCGCGGGCGGTGTTGACCACATAGGCCTCGGGCTTGAGCAGCTTGAGCCGCCGCGCCGAGAGCAGATGGTAGGTGGCCGGCGTGTGCGGGCAATTGACCGACACGATGTCCATGCGCGCCAGCATCTGGTCGAGGCTGTCCCAATAGGTGGCGTCCAGCATCTCCTCGACGGCGGTGGGGAGGCGGCGGCGGTTGTGGTAGTGGATCTGCAGGCCGAAGGCCTTGGCGCGGCGCGCCACCGCCTGGCCGATGCGGCCCATGCCGATGATGCCGAGGCGCTTGCCCCAGATGCGCCGGCCCAGCATCCATGTGGGCGACCAGCCGAGCCACTCGTCCTTGTCGGAGATCACCGCCTGCGCACCCTCGGCGAGGCGGCGGGGCACGGCGAGGATCAGCGCCATGGTCATGTCCGCGGTGTCCTCGGTGAGGACGCCCGGCGTGTTGGTGACGGTGATGCCGCGATTGAGCGCGCTCGCCACGTCGATGTGATCGACGCCGTTGGAGAAGGAGGCAATCAGCCGCAGGTTTTCCCCAGCCTGCGACAGGACCGCCGAATCGATGCGGTCGGTCAGGGTCGGAACCAACACGTCGGCGGTCCTGACAGCCTCCACGAGCGCGGCCTGATCCATGGGCACATCGTCGAGATTCAATTGCGCGTCGAACAGCTCGCGCATCCGGGTTTCGACCGAGTCCGGCAGCTTGCGCGTGACGACGACGAGGGGTTTGCGACGCACCATCGTTACTCCCCATTCCCCATTTCTTAACGCTTCTGGTCCCGTCTATCAGACAGACAGGGAAACACAAGGCGCCCTGCACCGCGTGCCCTTGACGCGCCCGGCGGAGCGGCGCACTCCCCCGTTTCGAGTGCCATACGAAAGGACGAGCCCGTCATGCCCACGATGCGACCTCATCTGATGCGAAGCCTCAAGGCCCTTGCATTGGCGCTGGCGGTCACAGCGGGCGCGGGGCTCCAGCCCATCACCGCACGGCCCGCCCTGGCGGCCGAGGACGGCTCTTCCGGCCTGCCGGTGCCGCGCTTCGTCTCGCTCAAGGCCGACAAGGTGAACGTGCGCAACGGCCCCAACAAGGACCACGACGTGTCGTGGGTGTTCAACCGCGCCGGCCTGCCGGTGGAGGTCACCGCCGAGTTCGAGACCTGGCGCCGCATCCGCGATGCTGACGGAGCGGAAGGCTGGGTCTACCATTCCATGCTGTCGCTGCGCCGCACCGCCCTGGTGGCGCCCTGGCTGAAGGGCGAGACTGTGCCCATGCGCGATGCCGCCAACACCGATGCCAAGGTGGTGGCGCGGCTGGAGCCCGGCGTGCTCGGCGTGGTGAAGACCTGCGACGGCAAGTTCTGCCGGCTCATGGGCGACGGCTTCGACGGCTATGTGCAGCAGTCGCAGCTGTTCGGCATCTATCCCAACGAAAAGGTGGAATGACACCACGGCGGCCCGGCATCGCCGGACCGCATCCGGTGCAGATCAGTCCTGCCTCAGCCCTGCGTCTCGGGGATGTTCAGGACGAGCCCGTCCAGCGCCGCCGTCAGCTTGATCTGGCAGGACAGGCGGGAGCTGGGCCGCACGTCGGTGGCGAAATCCAGCATGCCCTCTTCCATCTCGGAAGGCTCGCCCACCTTGTCCGCCCAGGCTTCGTCCACATAGACGTGGCAGGTGGCGCAGGCGCAGGCGCCGCCACATTCGGCAACGATGCCCGGCACGCCGTTGCGCACCGCCGTCTCCATGGCGGTCGCGCCCTCGGGGCCCTCGACCTGATGCGCCGTGCCGTTATATTCGATGAAGGTGATGGCAACCATGAATGAGCCGCTTGCTGATCGCCCGCCGGAACCGGCCGTGGCGGAATGAGGACGTCGCGTCGTATCGCGATGCCTATAGCTGCAAGCGCGGGGCCACACCAGCTTTGCCAGGGTTGTGCTCCCGGTCGCGACCGGCGTTAACGATATCTTCATTATTGCGGCAAGGCCGGTTCAATCCGCGGCGCAGCATGGCTAGGATAAGGAACGGTAAACCATTTCCGTCCGGCCCCGCCGGATAGAAAGGGTGTGTGTACTGGACACGGCGCCCCGGCGGGGTCACCCCGCGCGCGCCGTCGAAGGCAGAGGCGACAGCGACATGAAGCAACCAAAGAAGATCCAGGACCCGACCGAGGCGGCTCTGTCGGCTATCCAGGAAGCTCTGACGCTGGAGCTCGACAATGCCGAAGCGGGTCCCTCGGCCAAGGGGCCTGACAGGGGAACCGAGCCCGCCTACTCTCAGGACCGCTCTGTCGGGGACCGCGCTGCCGGAGGCGAGCGCCTCCTGCCCTCGGCGCCGCCCCGCGACGGCCGGCCCATCAACCGCAGGCCCCGGCCGCCGGAAGGCGATGCCCTCAGGCCCGATGCGCCGCGGCCCGAAGGCCGGCGCGACGGCCCGCAGCGCGCGCGCATCGACGCCGAGCGCCGCGCCGCCAACGACGACCGCCAGACCATCGGCCAGCTGCTGGGCCAGCTCCAGAAGCGCTCGGCGGCCACGCCTTATTACTGGGCGGCCGGCGCCTCGGCGCTGTGGATCATCGCCGGCATCGCCTTCGCCTTCGCCTATCACCGGGGCCTGATGGCCAGCTCCAGCGGCGTGGACTCCCTGTTCACCTCCCCGGCCCTGCTCGGCATCTTCGCCGGCATCCTGCTGCCGCCGCTCGCCTTCTTCGGCCTCGCCAGCGTGCTGCGCCGGTCTCTGGAGCTTCAGGGCATCGCCCGCTCCATGACCGAGGTGGCCCTGCGCCTCGCCCAGCCGGAATCCATCGCCACCGAGACGGTGGTCACCGTGGGCCAGGCGGTGCGCCGCGAGGTGGCGGCCATGGGCGACGGCGTCGATCGCGCCATCTCCCGCGCCGGCGAGCTGGAAGCCATGGTGCGCGCGGAGGTGTCCATCCTCGAGCGCGCCTATGAGGAGAACGAGGCCCGCATCCGCTCCCTCATCGACGAGCTGCGGAACGAGCGCCACAACATTCAGATCGAGACCGAGCGCCTGCGCGAGGGCATCGTGAGCGCCGAGGCGGTGCTCTCCAACGAGGTGAAGGACGTGGCCTCGCGCATCCACGGCACCATGATGGAGGCCAGCGAGCAGGTCACCGAGATCCTGGGCCAGAAGGGCGAGCACATCACCGCCGCCCTCGCCCGGGTGGGCGACAGCATGATCGACGGCCTCACCGCCAAGGGCGGCGAGCTGATCGACCGCCTCCAGCTCACCGGCTCCGACATCCGCCAGGACCTGTCGGAATCCGGCGACCTGCTGGTGCACACGCTGAAGTCCCGCACCGACGACCTCTCCACCAACCTCCTGTCCACCACGTCGGACGTGGCCCAGCTCATCGACCGGTGGGGCGAGGACATCACCGCCAACATCGACCGCCTGAAGCACGGCATCGGCGAGACGCTGGCCGACAATTCGAACCGCTTCGCCGACGACATCGACCAGCGCGTGTCGCAGGTGAACACCGCCCTGCGCGCCACCAGCGAAAGCGCGGTGCAGGACTTCTCCACCCGCGGCGGCGAGCTGATCAAGAAGTTCGAGGAGACCGGCGAGCGCGTGGCCCAGACCCTCTCGGTGCGCGGCACCGACCTGGCCGACCGCATCGAGGTCACCGGCAACCGCATCTATGACGCCGTGGCCGTGCGCGGCGAGGACCTGCAGCAGCGCCTCGCCGAGACCGGCGAACGCATCACCTCGTCCCTCGACCGGTCCAGCACCCAGGTGGTGGCCGCCTTCGTCGACAAGGGCAACGAGATCAGCTCCTCGCTCAACATCGCCGGCTCGGACATGACCGAGCGGCTGTCCCGCGTCGCCGGCGAGGTGACGCAGGCCATCGGCGCGCGCGGCTCCAAGGTCACCGACGCCTTCCGCGAGACCGCCGACATGCTGGTCGCCACCATCGGGGTCAAGGGCGACGCCATCAAGGAGATGCTCACCGCCCGCCTCAAGGCGATCGAGGAGACCATCACCGTGGGCGGCGCCGACCTCGCCGAGCGCCTGCAGCACGACGGCTCCGCCATCGCCCGCACCATGCAGGAGGGCGTGCGCGCCTTCGACACCACCATGAAGGTGCACGCCCCCGAGCTGGTGGAGCAGATCGCCCACCGCGTCGCCGCGGTGAACGAGAACCTCAAGCACGCCACCTCCACCCTGGACGAGCGCCTGTCGGCCACCACCGACAATGTGGCCACCATCATGGACCAGCGCATCTCGCGCATCGAGCAGACGCTGGACCAGCGCTCCCAGAGCCTCACCGAGACCCTGGCCACCCGCACGGTCACCTTCGCCCGCACCATTTCCGAGGGCACCAAGTCCGCCACCGAATCCCTCGACAAGTCGGTGGAGACGCTGGAGAACTTCTTCGCCTCGCGGTCCAAGGCGCTGGGCGACGTGCTCACCGAGCGCGCCGAGGTGGTGAACCGCAACATCGGTACCCGGGCCGCCGAGATCGCCTCGGTGCTCGACGGCCGCGTCCACCGCATCGAGGAGCTGGTGCTCGGCCGCCTGGACGGGGTCGCCACCTCCCTCGAAGTGCGCGGCGGCGCCCTCGCCGACACCCTCGTGGGCCGCATCGAGACCGTCTCCGGCGCCCTGCGCGCCGAGGCGTCCGAGGTGGAGCGTTCGCTGTCGAACCTGTCGCAGAACGTCAGCCGCACCCTCACCGAGCATTCGGAAAAGGTGGCCGATGCCCTCGGCACCCGCCTCACCGAGATCGCCCATCTCATCGACGACAAGAACGGCACCTTCCTGTCGGCGCTGGAGCGCACCAGCCAGCGTGCCGTGGCGGAAATCACCGCCACCAACACCTCGCTCAAGAGCGACGTGGGCTCCATCATCGAGCGCCTCGCCGAGGCCAACGCCACCTTCCATGGCGCCATGTCCACGGCGGTGAACAACCTTGACGCCTTCTCCGGCTCGTTCGCCCGCCAGGTGGAGGGCTTCGGCGCCACCGTGGATGGCATCAGCCAGAACGCCGATGCCACCGCCTACCGCTTCCAGGGCCAGGTCGACTCCCTGCGCGAGGTGTCCACCGGCGCCCTGGCGCAGATGGCCTCGCTTGCGGAGCGGCTGGAGCAAAACCGCCAGCTCATGGACGAGGCCGCCCGCACCCTCGGCACGGCGCAGGACCAGGTGGACTCCACCCTCGCCGCCCGCCGCGGCGACATGGACCAGCTGACCCAGTCCCTGGTGCAGCGCATCGCCGACGTGGACGCCCGCGTCAGCGCCTTCCACGGCATGCTGGACCAGACCTTCACGGTGGCCCAGGAACGCGCCCGCCAGATCGCCAGCGTGGTGCAGGAAGCCACCTCCGGCTCCACCCAGGCGGTGGAGAACCAGCTCTCGCTGGTGCGCACCGCCGCCGACCAGGAACGCGAGCGCACCGCCGCCGCCCTGCGCGAGACCTATGCGTCGGCCCTCGCCGACGTGCAGACCCTGTTCGGCGAGACCGGCAACCGCTTCACCGAGGTGGCCGGCGACCTCAAGCGCGTGGCCGAGGACGTGCAGAAGGCCATCACCCTCGCCCGCGAGGAGATGAAGCGCGGCATCCTGGAGCTGCCGGCCGAGACCGAGGCCAGCGCCGCCACCATGCGCCGCGCCGTGGCCGAGCAGATCAAGGCGCTGGCCGAGCTGAACGAGATCGTGGCCCGCCAGGGCCAGGCCCTCGACGTGGTGGAGACCTCCGCCCGCACCGCGACGCAGGACGCCGCCCGCGCCTCCGCCGTCCGCGAGGCGTCCCGCGAGACCTCCCGCGGCCGCTCCGAGAGCGGCCTGCTCCAGAGCGAGCTGCGCCGCTCGGCGCCCCCTGCCGCGCCGCGCCGCGCCGAGCCGGTGGAGCGGCCGGCCCCGCGTCCCGCTCCGGTCCGCGAGGCTGTGTCCCGCGAAGCGCAGGGCGAGGAGCAGGAGGGCTGGCTCACCGAGCTGCTCGCCCGCGCCTCCGCCAACGTGACCGACGAGGACCGGCCCGCCGCCCGCGCCCCCCAGGCGCCAGCCGCCACCACGGTCTCCCTCGACGGCCTCTCGGCGGACATCGCCCGCATGGTGGACCACCAGGCGGCCGGCGAAATGTGGGATCGCCACAACAAGGGCGAAAACCACGTGTTCTCGCGCCGCCTCTACACCGCCCAGGGCCAGCAGGCGTTCGACACCCTGAAGCGCCGCTACCGGGCCGATGCGGAGTTCCGCGAGACCGTGGACCGCTACGTGACCGAGTTCGAGCGCCTGATGGAACAGGTCTCCGGCGACGATCGCGGCAGCGCCCTCGCCAAGACCTACCTCACCTCCGACACGGGCAAGGTCTACACCATGCTCGCCCATGCCGCGGGCCGGCTCGACTGAAAATGATGCAGTGCAGCACACCGGGGCTTCCCTCCGGCGTGCTGCACGGCTATCCATCGGTGCCGGGCTTCCCCGCGCAGGGGCCATCCCTTCGGCAAAACTGTCTTTTCGCCCACAGAGAGCGCGATCAGCCCGGGGGAAATGACCCCGAGCCGATCGTGCGCCAGCGATCGGAGCCTGTGCCATGAAGACCTATATCTGTGCGGCCTATGCCGGCGGACAGGGCAAGACCACGCTCGCGCAAATGGTGTTTTCCGCGCTCCGGAAGCGCGACCTCGCCTACAAGCTGGTGGCCGCCGACTTCACCGACGGCACCGGCCATTCCAAGATCGGCAAGTTCTTCCCCTCCAAGGTGCTGGAGCTGGGCATCGGCTCGGCCCTTGGGTCCAGCAAGTCCGAGAACGACGCCAACGCCCCGCTGCGCTACTGGGACCGCTTCGGCGGCCTGCTGCTGACCGGCGGCGCGGTGCTGGACCTCGGCGCCAACGTGGTGCCGCAGCTGGTGCAGTGGGCCCACCACCGTCGCGTCACCCACATCATGCAGCAGCGCAACTCGCCGGAGATCGACCTCATCGTCATCACCAAGCCGGAGACGCACTCCATCGAGAACGTCTCCACCCTCATCGAGGACGTGGTGGTGGGCGGCGCCCTGCCGGTGGCCAACATCATCGTGGTGAAGAACGAGGTGGGCGGCTCCTTCGAGGGGCAGAACCTCGCCCGCATCGAGAAGGCGGGCGGCGGGCGCAGCCTGAGCTTTGTCAGCATCCCGCGCTGCACCTCGGAACTCTGGCCCCACCTGGAGCGCACCTTCACCCCGGTGGAGGAGGCGCTGGCCGCCACCGAGAACGACCTGTCCGAGAAATTCGGCATCGAGATCTGGTCCGCCTATGCCGGCCTCATGGACCTGAAGACCTGGTCCGACGACGTCTACGCCCAGCTCGGCCGGGTCGGCATCTGAGCACCCGCCACCAGCGCCGGCCGCAGGCCTGAGGGTGCGCAACCTCATCACCGACGTGCCCGGCCTTCGGGTCGGCAATGCCACCGATCCGCACATCGGCACCGGCGTCACGGTGGTGCTGTGCGACGAGCCGGCGGTGGCGGCGGTGGACGTGCGCGGCGGCGGTCCGGGAACGCGGGAAACCGACCTGCTGGATCCCGCCGCCACGGTGGCGCGGGTGGACGCCATTACCCTTTCCGGCGGCTCGGCCTTCGGGCTCGATGCCGCCTCCGGGGTCATGGCGGGCCTCGCCGCGCGGGGGCGGGGCTTCGCCGTGGGCACGGCGAAGGTGCCCATCGTGCCCGGCGCCATCCTGTTCGACCTGCTGAACGGCGGCGACAAGGGCTGGGAATCCCACCCGCCCTACGCCCAGCTCGGCCGCGACGCGCTGGAGGCGGCCGACCTCGACTTCACCCTCGGCTCGGTGGGCGCGGGAACCGGCTGCACCACCGCCACTGTGAAGGGCGGGCTCGGCTCGGCGTCCGCGATTGCCGCGTCCGGCCATGTGGTTGGCGCCGTGGTGGCGGTGAACGCGGCGGGCAGCCCGCTGTTCGGCGACGGCCCGCAGTTTCGCGCCGCGCCCTATGAGCGGGACGGCGAGTTCGGCGGCCTCGGCCTGCCCCAAGCCGTGTCACAGGCGCTGGCGGACGAGGTGACCCATCCGCACCTGAAGGGCGGCATCTCGCGCTTTTCCACCACCATCGCCGTGGTGGCCACCGACGCCATCCTCACCACCGTCGAGGTGCGCCGGCTCGCCATCATGGCGCAGAACGGGCTGGCCCTGGCGCTGTTTCCGGTGCACACGCCGCTGGACGGCGACGTGGTGTTCGCGCTCTCCACCGAAAAGCGCCCGCTGGAGGTGCCCCTGCCCGACCTCGCGCGGCTCGGCGCGCTGGCCTCGGTGGTGCTGGCACGGGCGGTGGCGCGGGCGATCTTTTGCGCCACCCGCCTGCCCTTCCCCGATTGCCAGAAGACGTGGCACGATCATTTCGCTTCCTAGAGTTATCGCATTTTCTTCACGCGAACCGGTGTCCACTTCGCTCGAAAATGCTCTAGAGCCTCTCCCCGTTTCATCGAATCGGGAAAACGCTCCAGGTTGTCGAGTTGGGCGCGTTTTCTTTCCGCGAACCGGTTTCCACTTCGCTCGAAAGCGCTCAAAGGACCAGACATGACCGCCCCTGCCCCCCGCCACATCCC
>NZ_JAIVFO010000269.1 GCF_029991245.1 Xanthobacter autotrophicus | reverse complement strand
CTCCCCAGCCCTCCCCCGCACGCGGGAGAGGGGGCAGGCCGGTGCGGGGCACGCGCGCTCCGATTATCCTCGAACCGGTTCTACCCCTGCTCGTGGAGCAGCCGGGCCACGGCGGCGCGCAACTCGGGGAAGCCGGCGCCGGTCTGGCTGGAGGTGGGGAAGACGATCGGATAGGCCGCCGGCCGCCGCTTGATCTTGTCCTGAACCCCCGCGATCACCGCCGGCAAAGCGGTGGGCTTCACCTGATCGGACTTGGTGAGGATGATGGCGTAGGACACCGCCGCCTTGTCCAGCAGGTCGAGGATCTCCTCGTCCACCGGCTTGATGCCGTGTCGGCTGTCGATGAGCACGAACACGCGGGCAAGGTTCACCCGGCCGCGCAGATAGGCCTTGATGGTGTGGGTCCAGGCCTCCACCTTCTCCTTCGGTGCCTTGGCGAAGCCGTAGCCGGGCATGTCCACGAGGGAGAGTTCCGGCCCCACCCGGAAGAAGATCAGCTCCTGCGTCCGCCCCGGCGTCACCGAGGTGCGCGCCAGCGCCTTGCGGCCGGTCAGCGCGTTGACGAGGGAGGACTTGCCCACGTTGGAGCGACCGGCGAGGGCGATCTCCATGCCCACCATGGGCGGCAGCACCTCGACAGTGGGGGCGGCCGTGACGAACTGCCAGTCGCCGGCGAACAGCAGGCGGCCGGTTTCCAGGAAGGGGTCGGGCGCGTCGGAAGCGGTATCGGTCATGAGGGCGTTATCGTGGAGCCGCGCGCGCGGCGCAAGCCGTTGGTGTGGAGCCCGCGGAGCGCCCGGTTCTGGCTATTGCCGGAACCGGTCTTGAGATCGGCAACTCGGGAACACCCGAGTTGCTGAGCGATGCCCTCCCGGCACCGGTCGAAGACCGGGGCCGTCGGCATCACTGCCGCTTGGCGCCGAGGAAGGTCTCGGCGAACCAGCGGTCGATGGTCATGGGTTGTTGCTGCTGGGGCGGCGGGGGCAACTGGCCGACCACGGCGGGCGGGCGGTCGTCCGGCAGGTTCTCCGGCGGCAGCAGGCCGCCCCCCGGCGCGCCATAGCCGGCGCCGCCGAAGCCGTAGGACCTCAGGCCCCCCGGCAGCTCGGCCACCGGCACGCCCTGATGGGCGGTCTTCATCACCCGGCTCCAGATCTCCACCGGCAGATTGGCGCCGGACGCCTTCCTGGTGGGGGATGAGTCGTCGTTGCCCAGCCACACGGCGGTGACGTAGCGGGCGGTATAGCCCACGAACCACGCGTCGCGATAATCCTGCGAGGTGCCGGTCTTGCCCGCCGCCTCCCAGCCGGGAAGGTCGGCGCGGCGCGCGGTGCCGCTCGCCAGCGTCTCCATCATCATGTGGTTCATCATGGCCGCATAGGCCGGGTCCATGACCCGTCCGGGACCGGAGATGTTGCGCTGGTACAGCACCTTGCCGTCGGCGCCCTTCACCGCGTCGATGACGTGGGGGATGACGCCGATGCCGCCGTTGGCGAACGGCACATAGGCCCCGGCCAGCTCCAGCACCGAGACTTCCGAGGTGCCCAGCGCGATGGAGGGGTTGGGATCCAGCGGCGAGGCAATGCCCAGCCGCTTCGCCGTGGCCACCACCGCCTTGGGGCCGAACTCCAGCGCGAGGCGCACCGAGACCGTGTTCAGCGACAGGGCCAGCGCCTGGGTCAGCGTCACCGGGCCGCGATATTCGTGGGTGGAATTCTCCGGCCGCCAGCCCTTGAGCTGGATGGGGCCGTCCTCGCGCACGGTCTCGGGGGTGAGGCCGTGCTCGATGGCGGTGAGATAGATGAAGGGCTTGAAGGCGGAGCCGGGCTGCCGGCGCGCGGTCACCGCCCGGTTGTACTGGCTGTCCGCATAATTGCGCCCCCCGATGAGGGCCCTCACCCCCCCGTCGGTGTCGAGCACCACGAGGGCGCCCTGGCCGACGCCGAACTTGGCGCCGGATTTCGCCAGTTGCTCCTCCAGCGCCTTTTCCGCCGCCTGCTGGAGACCGGCATCCACCGTGGTGCGCACGGTGACATCGCCGGGCAGTTCCTCACCCACGAAGGAGTCGAGCTGGTCCATGACCCAGTCGGCCACGTAGCCCGAAGAGTCCGGCATGCCGGCGCGGGACAATTGGGCCGGGCGGGCCAGCGCCGTGCTCGCCATCTCCGGGGTGATCAGGCCCTGCTGGCGCATGGCGGCGAGCACCAGCCCGGCGCGGGCCTGCGC
>NZ_JAIVFO010000268.1 GCF_029991245.1 Xanthobacter autotrophicus | reverse complement strand
CCGAGATACCTCTCCCTCCCCAGCCCACCTCACATCCCGCCCCCGGATTTGCCGGCTCCGAGCCGCTGGGTTATGGAAAGCTGGCGGAGAGGACGTGAAAGCGTCACGGATCAGGGCGGAATCGGATGAGTTTGGCTTATCGGGCCGACGTGGACGGCTTGCGTGCGGTTGCGGTCGGAAGTGTCGTTCTGTACCACAGCCATATCCCGCCCTTTACCGGCGGCTATATCGGAGTTGACGTCTTCTTCGTCGTATCTGGCTTTTTGATTACTTCGATTATTTATCGGGAAATCAAGTCCGGCACGTTTTCATTGCTGGATTTCTATGATCGCCGCATCCGGCGCATCTTTCCCGCCCTGTTCCTGGTGCTGGCGGTGACGACGCTGCTCGCCGCACACATCCTTCTGCCGCGGCAGATGGTGCTGTACGCCAAGTCGCTGCCGCCCTCGGCGCTGTTCTACGCCAACATCTATTTCGAGCAGGCGCTCAATTATTTCGGGCCGAAGGCCAATGATACGCCGCTGCTGCACCTGTGGTCGCTGGCGGTGGAGGAGCAGTTCTACATCGTCTTTCCGCTGCTGCTGTTCGCCCTGCTGCGGTTCGGCGGGCGGACGCTGGCGGTGGCCGCCATCGCGGTCATCTCGGTGGCCTCGCTGGTCTATGCGCAGATCGCGTTGGGCGATGCCCCCTCCATGGCGTTCTACATGCCCATGAGCCGGGCCTGGGAGCTGATGGCGGGGTCGATGCTCGCCCTCGTGGCGTGGCCGCGCGTGGCGCCGAAAATCGCGGCCTGGGTGGCGCTGGCCGGCATGGCGGCGATCATCGTGCCGGTGTTCGCCTATAATTACCTCACCCCGTTTCCCGGCCTTGCCGCCGCGCCCGCCGTGCTCGGCGCGGTGGCGGTGATCTGGGCCGGGGCCTGCGCGCCGGAGGGCGTGGTCTCGCGCGTGCTGAGCCTGCCCGGCTTCGTCTACATGGGGCGCCTCTCCTATTCGCTTTATCTGTGGCACTGGCCGCTGCTGGTGCTCGGGCTGGTCTGGAAGGGACGCGCGCTCACCTATTTCGAATCGGGGGGCGTGGTCCTGTTCGCGGTGCTGCTGTCGGCGCTGTCGCTGAAATATGTGGAGACGCCCCTGCGCCGGCCGCAGGCGCTGGGCGGCAATCGCCTCGCGCGCTTCGGCGCCGGCGCGGCCGCGATCCTGGTGGCGGTGGGAGTTTCCGCCGGCATCGCGCAGGCGGGCCGGGGCTTCTGGCCCATCTCCCCGCGCGGCGCCGCGGCGGAGGCGGCGGCCGACGACCAGAGCCGGTCCCAGAAGAACTGCAACAACATGCCGGAAGGCTGGCGCCCGCGTGATCTGGCACCCATCGCCGACTGCGCGCGCGGCGCCAAGGCCGCGGAGGGCCGCTACGACGCGGTGGTGTGGGGCGATTCCCATTCCGGCGCCGCCTTCATCGGCTTTGCGGAGGAACTGGAACGCCTGGGCCTGACCACGCGCATGATGACCATGCCGGGTTGCCCGCCGCTGCTCAGCGCGGCGCGGTCCAGGGGCATCGGCCCGCCGGGGGCCTGCAATGCCTTCAACGAGACCGTGCTGGCGGAGATCCGGCAGGTGAAGCCCAAGCTGGTGATTCTGGTGGCCCGCTGGTCCCTGGTCACCCGCGGGCCGGCGCTGAATGCCGCCCTCATGCGGGGCCGCGGCGGCGAGCCGCCGGAGGTCGAGCAACTCTTCAAGTCGCTGCTTGAAGGGCTCGACACCACCATCGAGGCCGTGACCGCCCTGGGCGCGCGGGTGCTGCTGGTGGGGCAGGCGCCGGAATATCGCTATGCCCCCAACCACTGCTTCGCGTGGAAGGAATTCTACGGCGGCGATTCCAACGCCTGCCTCTCCCAGTCGCGGGCCGATGCCTTCTTCTACCTCGCCGACGGCAACGCCTTGCTGGCTCGGGCGGCGGCGCGGCACAAGGGCACCGACGTGTTCCTTTTGTCCGACGTGTTCTGCGACCAGGACCGCTGCCGGGCCAGCAAGGGGGAGGATTTCTTCTACGTGGACGGTGATCACCTGTCGGCCACGGGCGCGCGGGTGTTCAGCGTCGACGCCCGGCTGCGCGGCATCCTGACGGCGGCGCTGGCCGGTGCCGTCCGCCCGGGGGCCAGCGCGCAGTAGGCGCGGGCGGACGGACGGGCGGCTGCTGCGACGGGGCTGGCCCGGAAACCCTCTCCCGCTTGCGGGGGAGGGCGGGTCTCGTATACTTAT
>NZ_JAIVFO010000267.1 GCF_029991245.1 Xanthobacter autotrophicus | reverse complement strand
CTCGGCCATGGTGGGCGCGCCCACCCGCACGATGCGGCTGGCATAGGCCGCCACCACCGGCTCGATCACCGCGAAGGCCGCGTCCTGCGCGCCCACCATGGCCGAGAGCGTGCCCTCGTCCGCCTGCACCGGCGTGCCGCCGAGGGGCGAATCGCAGAAGAAGATGCCGCGCGCCTCCAGCTCCGCCGCCAGCGCCATGGTGAGGGTCGGCTCGGAGGTGGAGGTATCGACGATGTGCAGGCCGGCCTTCGCTGTGGAAAGGATGCCGTTTTCCCCGCGCAGCACCGCTTCCACCTGGGGTGCGCCGGTGACGCACAGCACGATGATGTCGCTCGCCTGCGCCAGTTCCGCCGCGGACTTCACCTCGGTGGCGCCGCGGGCGACGAGGTCTTCCACCGGCACCCGGTTGCGATGGCCCAGCACTGCAAGGGGAAAGCCCCTGGCGAGGATGTTCTTCGCCATCCCGTGCCCCATCAGGCCCACGCCGATGAAGCCCACCCGCGCCCTGGTCGTATCCTCGCTCATGTCTTTCGTCCCTGTGCCAATTACCATTGGTTGTTGCCGTTTAATCGTTTAACATGAACGAAAGGACGGCGCGAGACGCGACAGATCCGGTTATAGGGAAGGCCCATGGATGACAATATCCCCGCTCAGGCCCCAGCCGGTCAGATGCCCACTTCCATCGGCAAGGTGACGCTCCAGGGCCTTGCCCGGGAGCTTGGATTGTCCACTGCCACCATCTCGCTCGCCTTGCGCGACAGCCCCATGGTGGCGGAGGCGACGCGGCTGAAGGTGCAGGAAGTGGCCCGTGCCCGCGGCTATGTGGCCAATCGCGGCGCCGCTGCCCTGCGCACGGCGCGTACCAACATCGTGGCGCTGGGCCTGCACGACATCGTCAACCCGTCCTTCACCGAGCTGCTCGCGGCGGTGGAGGATGCTTTGACCGCCGCCGGCAAGACCGTGCTGCTCGGCGTCAGCCAGGAGGATGTGGCGCGCCAGACCCGCACCCTGGGGACGCTGGCCGAATACCGCCCCGACGCCTTCCTGGTCTCGCCCGCCGCCCACTCCACGGTGGCGGACCTGAAGGCCCTCGCCTCCACCGGCATCGCCGTGGTGCAGGTGACACGCGAGATCGAGGGCTCGGGCTTCGATTTTGCCGGCTCGGACGATGTGGTGGGGGTGGCGCTTGGCGTCGCCCATCTGGTGGCACTGGGCCACCGGCGCATCGGCATGCTGGGCGGCTTCGGCGCCATTTCCACCGGCCGCAAGCGCCTTGCCGGCTACAAGGCCGGCCTTGCCGCCGCCGGCCTGCCCTTCGATCCCACCCTGGTCATGGAAGGGCCGGGCCTGCGGGAAGAGGGCCGCCGCCAGCTGGCCCGCCTTCTGGCTCTGGAGGAGCCGCCCACCGCCGCCGTCAGCTTCAACGATCTCACGGCCTTCGGTGCCCTCATGGAGCTGCAGGCGGCGGGGCTCACGGTGGGCAAGGACTTCTCCCTGGTGGGCTATGACGACATCGGCGAGGCCAAGGTCTGGCATCCGGGGCTCACGACGGTGCACACCTTTATCCCTGAATATGGCCGTGCCGCCGCCGACCTCGCCCTGAAGCGCATCGCCGATCCGTCGCGCCCCGTGGAGCGGGTGGAGATGGCGCCCAAGCTGGTGGTGCGCGCCACCACCGCCCCGCCCGTGCCGGTGAAGCGCCGGCCCCTATGATTCGTCCGGTTGCCGAGGCGGACGATCCGCGCATCGCGGATTTCAGGGATGTGCGCGAGCGCGACCTCGTGGGCCGGCAGGGCTGCTTCATGGCGGAAGGGGAGGTGGTGCTGCGCCTCCTCGTGTCCCGCCTCGGCGGAGCGGACAACCACCGCCTGCGCGCGCTGCTGCTGTCCGAAGCGCAGGCGATGCGGCTTGCCGATGTCATCGCGGCCTTGCCGCCCGATGTCCCGGTCTATGTGGCGGGGCAGAAGGTGATGGACCAGGTGGTGGGCTTTCCCATCCATCGCGGCATCCTGGCGCTGGGCGCGGCGCGGCCGCTGCCGGAGCCGGGGGCGCTCATGGACCGGCTGGGGGAACGGGCGCTGGTGGTGGTCGCCCTCGGCCTCACCAACCACGACAATATGGGCGGCATCTTCCGCAATGCGGCGGCCTTCGGTGCCGATGCGGTGCTGATCGATGCCGCCTCCTGCGATCCGCTCTACCGCAAGGCCATCCGGGTGTCGGTGGGGGCAAGCCTTGTGGTGCCGTTCGCACGGGTGGCGGATG
>NZ_JAIVFO010000266.1 GCF_029991245.1 Xanthobacter autotrophicus | reverse complement strand
GCCCCAATCCCTACCCGACGCCGGCGCCGGCTCCCGCGCCCGCCCCCTCTCCTGCTCCCGCACCTGCCCCGCAGTCCGGCAGCGGCGATCTGGTGAAATATGGCGGCATGGCCGTCATCGGCATGCTGGCGTGGAACGCCTTCCGCAAGTGGCAGTCCCAGTCGGGCGGCCGCTCGGCCTTCACCTCGGGCGCGCCGGAGGCGGCCGGCTTCGCCCCCGCGGCCGCGCCCGGCGGGGCCGATGCCTTCTCCGGCGTCCTGCTCTCGGCCATGGCCGCAGCAGCACAATCGGACGGGCAGATCGACCACGAAGAGCTGGAGCGCATCACCGGCGGCCTGTCCCGCATGGGGGCGGCGGCACCGGAGCGCGACGCGCTGATCTCCTTCCTCACCACCCCCGTGGACCCGCAGCAGGTGGTGGATGCGGCCACCGGTCCCGAAGCGGCGCTGCAGATCTACGCCGCCTCGGCCCTTGCGATCCGTCCCGACAGCGCCACCGAGAAGCAGTATCTCGCCAGCCTCGCCTCGGCGCTCGGCATCGATCCGGGCCTCAAGGCGCAGGTGGACGCCGACCTGAACGCCTGAGAGGCCGTCGGGACATTCGACCGGACGGGCGCCCGCGCCCTCCGGCACTGCACTCACGCCATCGTGCACGGCGGGGCCGTAACGGCGCCCCGCCGCCGGGCGTAATGGGAAGCGGAGCGGCCGGCGGCGGCCTTTCCCCATGAGGCGGAGATATCGCCCCCCATGCGCAGCGAAGGACGCGAGCGAACGCCCCATGCCCCTCTTCCATGAACGGTCCGGCCAGTTCAGCCCCGAGAAAACGCTGTTCCTCGTCGCCTCCATGCTGCCTGCGGTCTGGCTCGCGGGCCTTGCCTCCAATGGCATGCTCGGCGCGCGGCCGTGGACCGAAGCCATCCACTTCACCGGGCTCTGGGCCATCCGCCTCCTGGCCGTGACCCTCGCCATCACGCCGCTGCGCCGGCTCCTGTCCTATCCGAAGCTCTATTTCGGGCGGCGCATCTTCGGCCTCGCGGCGCTGTTCTACGCCGCCTTCCACCTGCTGCTGTTCATCTTGGACCAGGGTGCCGGCCGGGCGCTGAGCGAAATCGTGCTGCGCATCTACCTCACCATCGGCGCGGTGGCGCTGGCGCTGCTTATTGCTCTGGGGGCCACCTCGTTCGACGGCGCCATCCGGCGGCTCGGAACACAGCGATGGAACCGGCTGCACATGGCGGTCTATGCCATCGCCCTGCTGGGGGCGGTGCATTTCTTCCTGCAGTCGAAGCTGGACGTGACCGAGCCGGTGCTCATGGCCGGCCTGTTCGTGTTCCTGTTCGCCTATCGCATCGCGGTACGCCTTTCCGGCGAGGTGACGCCGCTGGGAGTCGCCGGCCTCGCGGTGCTGTCCGCGCTGCTGACGGCGGGGGTGGAAGTGCTGTGGTATGGCCTCGCCACGCGGGTGGACCCCTGGCTGGTGGCGGAGGCGAACCTCTCCTTCGATCTCGGCCCGCGTCCTGCCTGGTGGGTGCTGGGGGTGGGCCTTGCCCTGGCCGCGCTCGCCGCCCGGCGCCGGGAGGCTGCCCCCGCGCGCGGGCGGCGCCGAGCCGCTTCGGCGGTACAGACGAAGATCGAGGCCTCCTGAACGGGAATGCCCCACGAAAATGGGGGCGGTTGCCCGCCCCCGTCTTCGCTTCCTTCTGACCGGATCAGGCGTCGGCCCGTTCCGGCACGGGCAGGCCGAGCCAGTCCTGGTAGAAGCCCTCGATATCCGGCGAGAAATCGTGGATCACCGGATACCAGGGGGTGGGCGCCTCCACATCGTGGAGGGTGCCGCATTCCGGGCAGAAATACTCGCGGATCACTTGCCAGGAGGGCGTGGGCGCCATGAGGCGGGGATAGATCTCCTCCATCTTCTGCGGCGTGTCGCGGACATGGACACGGGCGCTGAGCTTCCAATTGTCCTTCCAGTCGCAGAAGTCATGGCCGCATTCGCAGCGGACTGTCCATTTCTTGGAGACCTTCTGCTGCACGATGAAGAGCTTGGGGCCGAGCGGCAGGATAATCTTGTCGTCCCACGGCATACGTTCCTGCAGGATCTCCACATAGGTCACGAACCGCTCCGGGTCCTTGGGGGTGGAGAGCATCTGGTGGAGCGTATCGGGATCGATCTTGCCGTCCACGAGATCGACGATCTTCGAGCGGGTATAGGCCATCGGGTGTTCCTCCTGATTGTTGGGTTGCTCCCCTCTCCCCTTGCGGGAGAGGGGTTGGGGGCTGTCGCTTTTACCA
>NZ_JAIVFO010000265.1 GCF_029991245.1 Xanthobacter autotrophicus | reverse complement strand
GCCCCGACGGCCCCGGCCACCCTCATCAGGCTGGACCCAAGGCCCATTCCCACCACCGGGGCTGCCTTGCGACCCGCGGAAGCGCGGCTTTCGCCCTGATTGCGGTGCGCTACCCTTGAGTTTGGTCGCGGATTCGCCGATCAGGTGGCCGCGTCCTGCAAGATCCGTCGCCCGACGGGCCGCAGGCCCAGGTGAAACGGACCCAAGCGACTGGAGACCCACGTGACCGGCGTCCTCACGGCCTTCCGCTCGCTCCTCTTCCAGGTCGCGTTCTACGGGATGACGACCTTCTATCTCATCGTCCTGATGCCCCTGATCCCGATTTTGCCGCGCCGGCTGATCTGGAAATTCGGCGCGTTGTTGTGGGTCGCCACCAACCGCGTGCTGCTGCGGGTGCTGGTGGGCATCCGGGCCGAGTTTCGCGGGCTGGAGCACATCCCCGAGGGGCCACTGCTGATCGCCGCCAAGCACCAGTCGGCGTGGGAGACATTCGCGCTTCTGCCGCTGTTCCGCGACCCCGCCTTCATCCTGAAGCAGGAGCTGATGCGCATTCCCGTGTTCGGATGGATGGCCGCGAAGCTGCGCATGATCCCCATCGACCGCGCGGGCGGTGCGGCCGCGCTCAAGGTCATGACGCGCCGGGCGCAGGCGGACATGGCCGAGGGCCGGCAGATCCTGATCTTCCCGGAGGGCACGCGGCGCCCCCCCGGCGCGCCGCCGGACTACAAGTTCGGCGTCGCCTACCTCTATTCCACCCTGAAAGTGCCGTGCCTGCCCGTCGCCCTCAATTCCGGGCTCTGCTGGCCGCGCCGGGCGTTCCTCCTGCGGCCGGGCACCATCCTGGTGGAGGTGCTGGAGCCGATCCCCCCCGGCCTCAGCCGCACCGCCTTCATGGCGCGCCTCGAACGCGACCTCGAAACGGCCAGCGAGCGCCTCCTCCTGGAAGGGTTGAATGACCTGGGTACGGCAGCTCCCGCCGATCTCCGGCGGCCCACCGGAACCACGCCCGATCCCCGTTTTCCACCGCCTGTGGAAAACTCTTGATCGAGAGCCCGGTATCGTTCTAGTTTCGTTCTCATGAACGCAACTGATTCGCTCCTCGTCCCCCTTGTGGACGCCGGCAACCTCAACGGTTTGAAGCACGGCCTCGGCTCGCGCTACCGCTTCTGGCGCGACGAGAGCGGCGTGCGCCATGTATTCTCCGTCTACCCTGCCGACGCCGCGCCCGATTATCCCGACGCCCTGGCGGTGGTCACAAGGCGCACGCCGGCAGGCGCCATCGCCATGTGGGCCGGCCCCGCCGGCGAGGCGGCGCGGACCGCCGCGCTGCGCACGCGGGGGGATGAGATCCACATCCATGTCTTCGGCGATGAGGAGGCATCCGCGCTCCGCCGCCTCATGGACCGCGGCACCGCCGTTGCGCTCCCCCGTTCCGCCACCCTACCCCGCTGCCGCAACGACCGCCGCCACGCGGCCTGAGGACGGTGGAAAGGCGATCTCGCTCGTTTGCCGTTGGTCAAGCCCAAAGGGCTTCGGGTGGTGTGTCAGTTTGAGAGTAGGCTGCTGCAACCGGGCACCCCGGTGAACCCTCTCCCGCTTGCGGGGGAGGGGCGCCGGCGCTTCGATCGGGCTAACGGCTGAACCCGGCGCCCCATCGGCACCCCAGCAGGGACCCACCCCTCAGGGCAGCGTGTCCTCGTCCGCCGCCGGGAGATCCGCCGGCGCGCCATGCCCGCCTGCCAGATGGTGGACGATGAAGGCAAGCGCCGCATCGCGGATGCCCAGCCCCTCCAGCGCCTTCACCGTGGCCACCACATAATCCGTGTTCGGCCCCGACTTGCCGTGGGAGCGCCGCACCAGGTGAAGCTGGTCCTGCAGCGTCAGGCCCCGCGCATATTGGGGATGGGCGCGATTCACCAGATAGGCGACGGCCGGCGTCTCGCGACCGGACCCGTCCAAGAGGCTGATGCGGCGCGTCACCTCCCGATAGACGCCGGAAATCTGCTCCCGCTCGGTGAGATAGGCATGGGTCTGCGGCCAGTCCGCCGCGGCGACGCGATAGGCGATGCCCCGGCAGGAGCCCCCGAGGTCAAGGCCAAGCACCAGCCCCGGCTGTTCCGGCGTACCGCGATGGTGGAACGAATAGACGCACAATGTGCGGTGCGCGCCGGTGAGCCGCGCCTCGCAGCGCTCGGCAAAGGCGAAGCCGGGGTTCCACATGAGCGAGCCGTAGGCGAACACCCAGACGTCGCCCCGATGGGGCAACCCGCCCGCCGGCACACCGCCCTTGCC
>NZ_JAIVFO010000264.1 GCF_029991245.1 Xanthobacter autotrophicus | reverse complement strand
GCGCCGGAGAGCCTGTATCGCCCCGGCCCCCTCAGGGGTGAAGGCGAACCGGGCCGGCCCCGCCGCGCCTCGCGACAGGGGCACAGCCCGGTCCCACCTGGCTCTGAACCCGCTCCGCCGCCTCTCCGCTCACTTGGCGGTGAACAGTGAATCCAGCTTGGCGCCGGAGGCGAAGTGCTCGGCCTGGAGCTTCTGCCAGCCGCCGAACACATCCTCCACCTTCACGAGGCGCACCGGCGGGAACTGGGCCTTGAACTGCTCGGCCACCTTGGGGTCCACCACCCGGTTGAAGCCCTTGGCGGCAATGGTCTGGCCCGCCGGCGAATACAGGAATTCGAGATAGGCGGTGGCGGCGGCGCGGGAGCCGCGCTTGTCCACCACCTTGTCCACCACCGCCACCGGGAACTCGGCGAGCAGGCTCACGGAGGGCACCACCGTCTCCAGCTTGCGGTCGGGATACAGGCCCTCGATGGTCCGGGTCTCGGCCTCGAAGGTCACCAGCACGTCGCCGGTGTCGCGCTCCACGAAGGTGGTGGTGGCGGCGCGGCCGCCGGTGTCGAACACCGGCACATTGGCGAGCAGCTTCTTCACGAAGCCGTCGGCCTTGGCGGCATCGCCCTTGAACTGCTCCAGCGCGAAGGCATAGGCGGCCAGATAGGTATAGCGCGCATTGCCCGAGGTCTTGGGGTTGGGGAAGATCACCTTCACGTCGTCGCGCACCAGGTCCGACCAATCCTTGATGCCCTTGGGGTTGCCGGCGCGCACCAGGAAGGCGGGGAAGGAATAATAGGGCGAGGCGGCGTTGGGGAACTTCGCCTGCCAGTCCTTGGCCACGAAGCCGGCCTTGGCCAGCGTGTCCACGTCGATCACCTGGTTGAAGGTGACCACGTCCGCCTCCAGCCCCTCAAGGATGGCGCGGGCCTGGCGCGAGGAGCCGGCATGGCTCTGGTTCACGGACAGCTCCTGCCCGGTCTTGCCCTTCCAGAACGGGACGAACTCGGCGTTCACCGCGGTGAACAGCTCGCGGGAGATGTCATAGGAGACGTTGAGCAGCGTGTTCGGCCCCTGCTGGGCGAGTGCCGGCAGGGTGCCGAGGGGCGCCGCGGCGGCGCCGGCGAGCGCGAGAGCAAGAACGGCGCGGCGGGTGATCATGAGGCCTCTCCCATCCACATTTCACATCAAATGAAATGTATAATTCACATGCATCATGCTTAGCATGTGAAATTAAGGATGTGAACCGCCCTGCGGCAGGTCTGTTCCGCTGGGGATGGAGGCAGAGGGCGGCGCCACCAAGGCCGGCGCCGCCCTCGCCCCGTCACAGGCCGAGCTGCGCCATGCCGGCCTCGGGATAGCGCGTGCCCGCCACCGCCTCCGGAGCGAACAGGGCGTCGAGGCTGGCGATCTCGTCCGGCGTGAGGCGGATAGCGGTGGCCGCCGCGTTCTCCTCCAGATACTTGATGTGGCGGGTGCCGGGGATGGGGACCACATGCTCCTGCTTGCCGAGGATCCAGGCCAAGGCGATCTGGGCGCTGGTGGCGCCCTTGGTCGCCGCGAAATCGGCCAGCGCCTCGGTGAGCTTGAGGTTCTGCGCCAGCGCCGCCCCGGTGAAGCGGGGGTTGGCGCGGCGGAAGTCGTCCGGCGCGAGGCTGTCGGCGCTGGTCACCGCGCCGGTCAGGAAGGAGCGTCCCAGCGGGCTGTAGGCAACGAACGCAATGCCCAGGTCGCGGCAGACCTGAAGCATTTCCGTCTCCGGGTCCCGGCTCCAGAGCGAATATTCGATCTGCACAGCCGTGATGGGATGCACTTCATGAGCGCGCCGGAGCGTCTCCACCGAGCATTCCGAAAGCCCGAGGAAGCGCACCTTGCCCGCCTCCACGAGGCCCTTCATGGCGCCCACCGTCTCCTCGATGGGCGTGTTGGGGTCCACGCGGTGCTGGTAATACAGGTCGATGGTGTCGATGCCGAGCCGCCCGAGGCTGGCGTCGCAGGCGGTGCGCACATAGTCCGGCGTGCCGCTGATGCCGAGGCGCTCGCCGTTGGGCCCGCGCGCATTGCCGAACTTGGTGGCGAGGATCACCTCCTCGCGCCGGCCCTTGAGAAAGCGCCCGAGCAGCCGCTCATTGTGGCCGACGCCGTACATGTCGGCGGTATCGAAGAAATTCATGCCCAGTTCGAGGGCGGCTGCTAGGGTCGCAAGGGACTGTTCGTCGTCGCTGGGGCCGTAGAATTCGGACATGCCCATGCAGCCGAGGCCGATGGCGGACACGGAAAGACCCGAGCGACCGAGGGGGCGGTGGTCCATGGGGGACCTCATGATGATGAGAGGAATTGCACACGGCGCGACGTGGGCTGGCCGTGGATGTAAACTATACCGTACCGTTTACTTTTGTCAATGACCCGCGCCCCCATGCCG
>NZ_JAIVFO010000263.1 GCF_029991245.1 Xanthobacter autotrophicus | reverse complement strand
GTATAAGAGTCAGCCTCCCGCCCCGGTGAGGCTCCGCGAAGGAAGGGGGTCTCGCCGCCCTTGATCCTCCCTTCCCCACGGCGGGCGTGCTCCGGCACGCCCGCCGTCCGCATTTGCAAGGGCGACCGTGGCGATCGCCGGGACTCAGGCGCTTCCGATGCGCTTGCAGGATGCGGCCTGCCTTCGCACCCGCCTTGAGACCATACGCTTCGGCTCCCGTCTCAAGGGACCGCGCGCGCGGTCATATGCCTGTCGTGCTTTGTAGAATAAGTTCCTGAAAACGATTTCACGGGCTGGACGATCTCCGGTCCCCGGCTTCAGGATCGCGCGATGCCACGCATCGTCACCATTCGCACCGTCGCCGAACGCGCCGGCTGCTCCATCGCCACCGTCAGCCGGGTCATCAACCGCTCGGCGCCCACCAGTTCCGCCGTGGAAGCGCGGGTGCGCGCCGCCGTCGCGGAACTCGGCTTCCGCCCGAGCGAGATCGGCCGCGCGCTGAAGACCCTGCGCACCAGGACGCTGGGCGTGGTCATTCCCAGCCTGACCAATCCGGTGTTCGCCGCCTCGGTGGCCGGCATGCAGTCGGCGGCGCGGGAACGGCAGCACACGCTGCTGCTCACCGCCACCGACTACGAGCCCGGCGCCGAGGCCGAACTGGTGGAAACGCTGGTGGCCCAGAACGTCGCCGGCCTCATCCTCACCGTCGCCGATGCTGCCGAGAACGCCACCCTCGACCTGCTGGAGGCGGAGGGCATCCCTTACGTCCTGGTCCACAATGAGCCGACCCGCCCGGGCCGGGCGGCCGTGTGCGTGGACAATGCCGCCGCCACCTTCGCCCTGACCGGAACCATGATCGCGGCCGGGCACCGGCGCATCGCCTATCTCGCCGGGCGCTTCGCCACCTCCGATCGCGCCCGCCGCCGCCACGAAGGCTACCGCGCTGCCATGGCAGCGGCGGGCCTGGAGCCCGAGGCCCCCCTCGAGCTGGATTATCTCGGCGATGCGCCGAGCCATGCCGAGGCCCTTGCCGGCCTCTTCTGCGCCGGAGCGCGCCCCACGGCGGCGCTCTGCTCCAACGACCTGCTCGCCCTGTCCGTGGTCGGCGCCCTGCGCACGCTGGGGCTCCGCGTGCCGGACGATATCTCCGTCGCCGGCTTCGACGGCATCGCCCTGGGCGGCGCCGTCCATCCCACCCTCGCCACGGTGGACACGCCCACCCGCCTCATGGGGGCGCACGCCGTGGCCATGCTCTTCACCATGATCGAGGCGGGCGCCGCGCCCCGTGTCGAGCACCTGCCCTTCACGCTCCGCCCCGGCGGAACGCTCGCTCCCAGAGTTTAGAAAGCCCCCTTCCTTCTCCCGAGGCCAGCCATGCGCCCCACCCTTCCCCGCCTTCTCAAAGCCGGCGCCGTCGCCGCGCTCGCCTTCACGGCGCTCCCCCTCGCCGGCCGCCCGGCCGCGGCGGCGGACGCCATCTGCTACAATTGCCCGCCCGAATGGGCCGACTGGGGCGCCATGCTGAAGGCCATCAAGGCCGACACCGGCATCGAGGTGCCGCAGGACAACAAGAATTCCGGCCAGTCCCTCACCCAGATCATCGCCGAGAAGGCGAGCCCGGTGGCGGACGTGGCCTATCTGGGCGTCACCTTCGGCATCAAGGCCAAGGACGCGGGCGTGACCCAGCCCTACGAGCCCAAGGGCTTCGCCGAGATCCCGGCGGGGCTGAAGGACAAGGACGGCAACTGGTTCACCATCCATTCCGGCACGCTGGGCCTGTTCGTGAACAAGGATGCGCTGGGCGGCGCGCCGGTGCCGGCCTGCTGGGCCGACCTGCTGAAACCCGAATACAAGGGCCTCGTGGGCTATCTCGACCCCACCAGCGCCTTCGTGGGCTATGTAGGCGCGGTGGCGGTGAACGGCGCCATGGGCGGCACGCTGGACGACTTCAAGCCCGGCATCGAATACTTCAAGAAGCTCCAGGCCAACCAGCCCATAGTGCCGAAGCAGACCTCCTATGCGCGCGTGGTCTCCGGCGAGATCCCGATCCTGTTCGACTACGACTTCAACGCCTACCGCGCCCGCTACTCGGACATGGGCCACTTCGAATTCGTCATCCCCTGCGAGGGCAGCGTGGTGGTGCCCTATGTGATGACCATGGTGAAGGGCGCCCCCCACCCGGAGGCGGCGAAGAAGGTGCTGGACTACGTGCTCTCCGACAAGGGCCAGACCATGTGGGCGAAGGCCTATCTGCGACCGGCCCGCGACATCAAGCTGCCGCCGGAGGTGGCGAGCCGCTTCCTGCCCGCCGCCGACTACGCCCGCGCCAAGCCGGTGGACTACGCCAAGATGGAAGCCGCGCAGAAGGGCTTCTCGGAAGCCTATCTGAACGCGGTGAAGTGAGCGGTTCTTCGCGACGCCTGAAGCCCTCTCCCGCGTGCGGGGGAGGGTTGGGAG
>NZ_JAIVFO010000262.1 GCF_029991245.1 Xanthobacter autotrophicus | reverse complement strand
CCCCTGCCCCGCCCCACCCGCAGCCTTGGTGGTCCATGGCTCATGGCCAGCCTCGGGAGCTTCGGGCTGGCGCTGGCCGGCGGGGCCCTGGCCGGGGGTGTTGGAGCCGTGGCCGGCGGCACGGCGGCAATGCTCGCCGCAAGCCTCCTCATCCTGCGCACCCAAAGGCTGGAGGCAGCCCTGCGCGCGGCCGAGGCGAGGGCCGATGCGGCGGAGGCGGCGGCGCGGCAGGCGGCGGCGGAGAACCTCGCCAAATCAAGGTTCCTGGCCGAGATGAGCCATGAGCTGCGCACCCCGCTCAACACGGTGATGGGCTTTTCCGAGATGATGGCGGACGAGGTGCTGGGCCCCCACCGGGTGCAGGCCTATGGCAGCTATGCGCGCGACATCCACGCCTCCGGGCAGCATCTCCTGGCTCTCGCCGACGACCTCCTCGACCTCGCCCGCATCGAGAGCGGCCACCGCACTCTCATGGAAACGCCGGTGCGGCTCGATGCCCTGGCGGAGGATTGCGTCGCCATGATGCGGCCGCTGGCCTCCGGCGCCCGCGTGACCCTGACCGCCGGCGTGGAAGGCACGCCGCGCCTGTGGGGCGACGAGCGGGCGCTGCGCCAGATCGCCCTCAACCTCTTGGCCAACGCCGTGAAATTCACGCCGCACGACGGCTCGGTGCGGCTTCTCGCCGGCATCGGGGCGCAGGGCATGCCCTTCCTCACGGTGGAGGATACCGGGCCGGGCATCGCCGAGCGCGAGTTGCCGCTGGGGGCGGCTCATCCGCGGGAAAGCCGTCTCGACCTCGCCACCGGACGCGGCGCCGGGCTGGGGCTTGCCATCGTGCGCGGCCTCGCCGGCCTGCACGGCGGCGCGCTGACGCTGGAGCGGCGGCCGGGCGGCGGCACGCGGGCCGAAGTGACCTTTCCGCCCGCGCGCGCCCTTCAGTCCTGAGCGCTCAGCCCTCGGAAACGCCGGCCTCGGCGAAGGTGGCCATGCCGCGATGGCAGGCCACCGCCGCCTTCACCACGCCGATGGCCAGCGCCGCGCCCGAGCCCTCCCCGAGCCGCATGTCGAGGTCGAGGAGGGGGCGCAGGCCCAGCCGGTCGAGCAGCACGCGGTGCGCCTTCTCTGCCGAGACATGGCCGGCGAGGCAATGGTCGAGGGACGACGGGTCGAGGGCATGCAGCACGGCGGCGGCGGCGGTGACCACGAAGCCGTCCAGCACCACCGGCACCTTCTCGTGCCGCGCGGCGATGATGGCACCGGCGATGGCCGCCACCTCGCGCCCGCCAAGGCGGCGCAGCACCTCCAGCGGATCGGACAGATGGTCCTTGTGGAACGCCACCGCATCGCGCACCACCGCGATCTTGCGCTCCAGCACCTCGCCCGTGGAGCCGGTGCCGGCGCCCACCCACTCCTCCGCCGTGCCGCCATAGAGGCCATGGCACAAGGCGGCGGCGATGGTGGTGTTGCCGATGCCCATCTCGCCGAGGCACAAAAGATCGGACCCGCCGGCGATGGCCTCCATGCCGAAGGCCATGGTGGCGGCGCAGGCCTTCTCGTCGAGGGCGGCGCCTTGCGTGATATCCGGGGTGGGATAGTCGAGGGCGAGGTCGAACACCCGCAGCCCAGCGTCGAAGGTGGCGCAGATCTGGTTCACTGCCGCCTTGCCGGCGGTGAAGGTGGCCATCATCTGCTTGGTCACGGCCCCCGGATAGGGCGAGACACCGCGATCGGCGATGCCATGGGTGGCGGCGAACACCGCCACCATGGGCCGGTTGACCGTGGGCATGGAATTGCCCTGCCAGGCGGCGAGATGGGCGGCGATGGCCTCCAGCCGGCCCAGTGCGCCCAGCGGCTTCACCAGCTGTTCCTGCCGCGCCACCGCCGCCTCCCGCGCGCCCTCGGACGGGCCGGGCATGGTGGCGACGAGCTGGCGGATATCGTCGAAGGGCAGGCCGGATTCGCTGGGGTACATGGGCAGGCTACCTGAAGCGGCGCACGGGGCGGAGTGCCCGGTACGGAAACGGAAAGCCGCTCCATAGAGCCAAAGTGCGTGCGAGCGAAGGGGGAAGAAGGGCGAACCGGCGCACGCGAGGCCGCGCCTCACGCTCCGGAAGGCATGCCCTCAGTCCGGCAGAGGGGCCATGCCGCAACGAGGAGCGGGCCGCACCGGCAACGGACCATGCCCGCCGGGCGCCCTCGACCTCGGGTTGCTGTCCGCCTCAGCGCTCGCCCTGGGACTGCGCCACGTGGTCGCGCAGCTCCTGGAGCGAGGCGAAGCGCACCACGCCATCGGGCAGGTCGGCCTGGATGGAGCCGTCCGAATAGAGCGTATAGGCCATGCCACCGACGATGCCGGACTTCAGGATGCGCGGCTCCTCCGGCTCGCGCCGGGGCGGCGGCGCGGGGGGCACCGCCGAAGCCGGCGGCTGGTCAGGCGCGGGACGGGACGGGCGCGGCGGCGGCTCGTAGCCGGTGCG
>NZ_JAIVFO010000261.1 GCF_029991245.1 Xanthobacter autotrophicus | reverse complement strand
TGTTGATTTCCACTGAGAGTTGACCCGGTAGGCACGGATTTTTCCATCGAGAAGTGACCCATGTTTTCACCACGTCTCACGCGGCATCGCGGGGGACAGCGGAGTGATCGACATGGAGTTATTGAGCGTCATCCGACGCTGGCATTATCGGGATCACCTCTCGATCCGGGATATCTCCCGCCGCACCGGCCTTTCGAGGAACACCGTGCGCAAGTACCTGCGGGCGGACAGCGTCGAACCCCGGTTTCATCTTCCCGAGCGGTCGAGCAAACTCGATCCCTATGCCGACAAGCTCGCGGCGATGCTGCGGGTCGAGAGCGGCAAGTCGCGCAAGCACAAGCGTACGATCAAACAGCTGCACGCTGATCTGGTGACCCTCGGCTATGAGGGGTCGTACAATCGGGTCGCGGCCTTTGCCCGGGACTGGAAGGCTGCCCGGTTGCGTGAGCAACAGACCAGCGGCCGCGGTACTTTCGTGCCGCTGGCCTTTGTGCCGGGCGAGGCGTTCCAGTTCGACTGGTCGGAGGATTGGGCGATCATTGCCGGCGAGCGCACCAAGCTCCAGGTCGCCCATGTCAAGCTGTCCTACAGTCGGGCCTTCACGCTTCGAGCCTACCTGCTCCAGACCCACGAGATGCTGTTTGATGCCCATAACCACGCCTTCCGGGTGTTGGGCGGCGTGCCACGGCGGGGCATCTACGACAACATGAAGACGGCCGTCGACAAGGTCGGCCGCGGCAAGGAACGCCAGGTCAACATCCGCTTCTCGGCCATGGTGAGCCACTTCCTGTTCGAGGCGGAGTTCTGCAACCCCGCTTCCGGCTGGGAGAAAGGGCAGATTGAGAAGAACGTACAGGATGCCCGTCATCGGCTCTGGCAACCCCTGCCGAACGTCCCCTCCCTGGAAGCTCTGAACGACTGGTTGGAGACCCGGTGCCGGGAGTTGTGGTCACAGACCGGGCACGGCTCGCAGCCCGGCTCGATCGCCGATGTCTGGAGCGAGGAGATCCGGCACCTGATGGCGGTGCCGCGGCCGTTCGACGGCTTCGTCGAGCACGCCAAACGCGTTTCCCCGACCTGCCTCGTTCATCTGGAGCGCAATCGCTACAGCGTGCCGGCCTCCTTCGCAAACCGTCCGGTGAGCCTGCGGGTCTATCCCGACCGGATCGTCCTCGTCGCTGAAGGGCAAGCAATCTGCGAGCATCGCCGGGTGTTCGCTCGCTCTCATGATCGTCTGAGCCGGACCGTCTATGACTGGCGGCATTATCTGGCCGTCGTCCAGCGCAAGCCCGGTGCCCTGCGCAACGGCGCGCCGTTCGCTGAGATGCCGCCCGCGTTTCGATCCCTGCAGCAGCACTTGCTCAAGCGGCCATGCGGTGACCGCGAGATGGTCGAGATTCTGTCCTTGGTCCTCCAGCACGATGAGCAGGTCGTGCTCACGGCCGTAGAGCTCGCCCTTCAGGCCGGCGTGCCGACCAAGACCCACATCATCAACCTGCTGCACCGGCTGATCGACGGTACGCCGCTGAGCACGCCAACGATCCCGGCTCCCCCCGCCCTCACGCTGACCACTGAGCCTCAGGCCAACGTCGAGCGCTATGACGCCCTGCGCCGAGCCAGGGAGGCGCGCCATGCGTCATAATCCAGCCAGTGGAGCCATCGTCATCATGCTGCGCAGCCTCAAGATGCATGGCATGGCCCAGGCCATCACGGAGCTAACGGAACAGGGATCACCGGCCTTCGAGACCGCCATGCCGATCCTCGCCCAACTCTTGAAGGCCGAGACCGCCGAACGGGAGGTGCGATCGACCACCTACCAGCTCAAGACCGCGCGCTTCCCGGCCTATCGCGACCTCGCCGGCTTCGACTTCGCCAGTAGCGAGGTCAACGAGGCGCTCGTCCGCCAGCTCCATCGCTGCGAGTTCCTCGACGACGCACACAACGTCGTCCTGATCGGCGGTCCAGGTACCGGCAAAACCCACATCGCCACGGCTCTCGGAGTCCACGCCATCGAGCATCATCACAAGCGGGTCCGCTTCTTCTCCACCGTCGAGCTCGTCAACGCCCTCGAACAGGAAAAGGCCCAGGGCAAAGCTGGACAGATCGCCGGCCGCCTCGTCCACACCGATCTCGTCATCCTCGATGAACTCGGCTATCTGCCGTTCAGCGCCTCCGGTGGCGCCTTGCTCTTCCACCTGCTGAGCAAGCTCTATGAGCGCACCAGCGTCATCATCACCACCAATCTCAGCTTCTCCGAATGGGCCACGGTCTTCGGCGATGCCAAGATGACCACGGCCTTGCTCGACCGGCTCACGCACCACTGCCATATCCTGGAGACCGGAAACGACAGCTTCCGCTTCAGAGCCAGCTCGGCCAAACCACCTAAACCCTCAAAGGAGAAGCCCCGAAACTTGACCGCAACCTGACCCAAGACCACCATCACCCCGGGTCACTTCTCAGTGGAAATCCAGGGTCACTTCTCGCCGGAAATCAACA
>NZ_JAIVFO010000260.1 GCF_029991245.1 Xanthobacter autotrophicus | reverse complement strand
CCCCCGGCCCCCAGGCGGCGCGCACCGGCCTTGCCTCCTCGTTGGCGGCGGGGGGCAGCGGCACCGGCAGCGCACGCAAGGCCTCGATATCGGTGCGCAATTCTTCCGGCAGCCGCACCACGATGTCGAAGCGGCGGTCGCCCTCGAACAGGGCGCCGGCCTCGCGGCCGCCCACGGCGATCTCCACCAGCTCCTGCACGTCGGCGACACTCACCCCGTAGCGGGCCATGGCCGGCCGGTTGAGGGCGACGGTGAGCATGGGCAGGCCGGAGACCTGCTCGGTCTTCACGTCGGCGGCGCCGGGCACGGCCTGAAGAACGGTCTGCACCTGCCCCGCCACCTGCAGCAGCACATCGAGGTCGTCGCCGAAGATCTTGACGCCCACGTCGCTGCGGATGCCGGAGATCAGCTCGTTGAAGCGCAGCTGGATCGGCTGGGAGAGTTCGTAATTGCTCCCCGCCACCCCTTCGGCCGCCTTCTCGATGTCGGTCATCACCGCGCTCTTGGACTTGCCGGGGTCCGGCCACTCGGCGCGCGGCTTCAGCATCACGTAGCCGTCGGAGATGGAGGGCGGCATGGGGTCGGTTGCCACCTCCGCCGTGCCGGTGCGGGCGAACACCTCCTTCACTTCCGGCACCTTCAGCAGGCTCTTTTCCAGCGCCTGCTGCATCTCCAGCGACTGGGTGAGGCTGGTGCCCGGCACCCGGAGCGCCTGGATGGCGGCATCGCCCTCGTCGAGGCTGGGGATGAACTCGCCGCCCATGCGCGAGGCGGCAAGGCCGCTCGCCACCACAAGGCCGGCCGCCGCCACCGCCACCAGTGCCCGGTAGTTGATGGCGGCGTCGAGCAGCGGCGTGTAGATCCGCCGCGCCCCGCGCATGATGAAGTTCTCGTGCTCGGAGACCTTGCCGGTCACCAGCAGCGCGATGGCCGCCGGGATGAAGGTCATGGAGAACAGCGCCGCCCCCGCCAGCGCCATCAGCACGGTGATGGCCATGGGCGTGAACATCTTGCCCTCCACCCCCGTGAGGGTGAGCACCGGCAGATAGACCACGGCGATGATCATGGTGCCGAACAGGCTCGGCCGGATCACCTCCTTCGACCCGGCGAGGATGGTCTCGAACCGCTCGGCGCGGCTGAGCAGCCGGCCGCGCCGGTGCTGCTCTTCCGCCAGAAGGCGCAAGCAGTTCTCGACGATGATGACGGCGCCGTCGATGATGATGCCGAAGTCGATGGCGCCAAGGCTCATGAGGTTGGCGCTGACGCGGTTCTCCACCATGCCGGTGATGGTGAAGAGCATGGAGAGCGGGATGACGAAGGCGGTCACCAGCGCCGCGCGGAAATTGCCGAGCAGCACGAACAGCACCACCACCACCAGCAGCGCGCCTTCCAGAAGGTTCTTCTCCACCGTGGCGATGGTGGCTTCCACCAGGTGCGAACGGTCGTAGACGGCGCGGGCGATGACCCCCTCGGGCAGCGAGCGGGAAATCTCCTGCAGGCGCGCGGCGACCCGCTGGGCCACGGTGCGGCTGTTCTCGCCGATGAGCAGCATGGTGGTGCCCAGCACCACCTCGTCCCCGTTCAGGGTCGCCGCGCCGGTGCGCAGCTCGCGCCCCTCGCGCACGTCGGCGATGTCGCCGATGCGCAGCGGCGTGCCGCCCCGGCTGCCGATGACGATCTCGCGGATATCGGCCGCGTCCGCCACCTGGCCCGGCGTGCGCACCAGATACTGCTCGCCGTTGCGCTCGATATAGCCGGCGCCCACGTTGGCGTTGTTGGCGGCCAGCGCCGTCATCACGTCGCGGAACGAGATGCGGTTGGCCATGAGCCGCGCCGGATCGGGCAGCACATGGAACTGCCGCTCGAAGCCGCCGATGGTGTTCACCTCCACCACCCCCGGAACGGTGCGCAGCTGGGGCTTGATGATCCAGTCCTGGATGGTGCGCAGGTCGGTGGGGCTGAAGGGCTGGCCGTCGGGCTTCCTCGCCCCGTCCTTCGCCTCCACCGTGTACATGTAGATCTCGCCGAGGCCGGTGGAGACCGGCCCCATGGCGGTTTCCACCCCCGGCGGAAGCTGGTCCTTCGCCTGCTGGATGCGCTCGTTCACCAGCTGGCGGGCGAAATAGATGTCGGTGCCGTCGCGAAACACCACGGTGACCTGCGAGAGGCCGTAGCGGGACAGGGAGCGGGTGTATTCCAGGCCCGGCAGGCCGCCCATGGCGGTCTCGATGGGAAAGGTGATGCGCTGCTCGGTCTCCAGCGGCGAGAAGCCGGGCGCCGAGGTGTTGATCTGCACCTGCACGTTGGTGATGTCGGGCACCGCGTCGATGGGCAGGCGGGTGAAGTTCCACGCCCCGAAGGCACCGACGGCGAGGCAGGCCATCACCACCAGCCAGCGCTGGCGGATGGAGAAGGCGAGGATGGCGTCGATCATCGCGCGCCCTCCCCGTCCCGCGCGGGGGCGCCGGCCTCGCGGATGCGCATCAGGCGCTCCACAGCGGTGACGAACACCACCCCGTCGCCCCGGCGGCCGGTCCAGCCGGCGCGGACGATCACCTGCGTGATCGTCTCCACCGCATCGGCGCGGCAGACGATCTCCATGCGCAGGTGGCGCTGGTAGACGAGGTCGTATTCGGTGGCCACATAGGTGCCGCCCGCCCCGCGCCCGCGCCCCTGCCC
>NZ_JAIVFO010000025.1 GCF_029991245.1 Xanthobacter autotrophicus | reverse complement strand
GGGAAGGGGCGCACCCGTGGCGGAGCGACGGCCTCCGGCGTCTCGCCCGGTCCCCCCTTGCCCTTCAGTCGGTCAAGCCAGCTCATGAGCCCCCTCCAAAGCGGTCACGGACGCAAGAAACGCCGCTTCGTCTTCAAGGCATCTCAAATCGAGCACAAGAGCGTTATCGTCAATCCGTCCGATGACCGGAACCGGCAGGCGGCGCAGCCCATCGGCGAGCCGGTTGAGTGCGCCGCCGCTGCCGTCGCGGCTGCGAATGGCAAGGCCGACGCCATCCAGCGTCTGCATCGGCAAGGCGCCGGAGCCGATCTGGCTGCGACATGCCGTAGCGTCAATGGTAAAGGAGGACCCGAGGATCGTGGCCATGGCGGGCGCGAGGCGCGCGGCCTGGGCGGCCATGTCTTCCGATCGGCGGGTGAGGTATCGCAGTGTGGGCAGGCGCTCGGCGAGGCGATCGGGGTCGCGGTAGAGGCGCAGCGTCGCCTCGATGGCCGCAAGGCGCACCTTGTCCAGCCGCAGCGCCCGCTTCATGGGATTCTTGTTGATCCTGGCGATGAGGTCGCGCCGGCCCACGATGAAGCCCGCCTGCGGGCCGCCGAGCAGCTTGTCGCCGGAGAAGGTGACGATGCCCGCCCCCTCGGCTACCGCTTCCCGCACCGTGGGCTCGTGGACCAGCCCGTAGCGGGTGAGGTCCGCCAGGGTGCCGGAGCCGAGGTCGTTGATGAGCGGCACTCCGCCGGCCTGCGCGATCTGCGCCAGCTCGCGCGGCGATACCTCCCTGGTGAAGCCCTCGATGCGGTAGTTGGAGGTATGCACCTTCAGGATCACGCCGGTCTCGGGACGGATGGCGTCGCGATAGTCGCGGGCATGGGTGCGGTTGGTGGTGCCCACCTCGTCCAGCTCCGCGCCGGCCCGGCGCATGATCTCCGGCATGCGGAAGGCGCCGCCGATCTCGATCAGCTCCCCGCGCGAGACGATGGCCGGCTGGCCCAGCGACAGGGTGTTCAGCACCAGCAGCACGGCGGCGGCGTTGTTGTTGACGAGGGTGGCGTCTTCCGCCCCCGTCAGCTCGCAGACGAGGCTGCGCACATGGTCGTCGCGCTCGCCGCGCCTGCCGCCGTCGAGGTCGTATTCCAGGGCGACCGCGCTGCGCATGGCCCGCACCGCCGCTTCCACCGCCTCCTCGGCGAAGATGGCGCGGCCCAGATTGGTGTGCAGCACCGTGCCGGTGAGGTTGAACACCGGCCTGAGGCTGGGGGCCGCCGCCGCGTCCAGCCGGGCGAGGGCGGCGGCGGCGATCTCCTCCGGCGTCGCCGGGCTGCCGGCGCCGGCGCGCAGGGCGGCGCGGCGCTCGTCGAGGGCGGCGCGCACGGCCGCGGTGGCCGCCTGGCGGCCGTGGCGTTCCGTGGCGGCGCGGGCGATCTGCGTCTTCAGCACGGCATCGACGGAGGGCAGCACGCGCAGGGGCGCGTCGGGAGCGGCCCCGGGGCGGGCGACCAGGGGTGCGGCGGCGTGCGCTGACACAACATGCGCTGACATGACCGCCCCTCAATAGCCCAGCAGGAAGGGGTTGAAGGTGGAGCGCCGGTAGGGCCCCTCCTTCTGCTTGAGGTCGAGGCCGAGGCTGGCCACGTCGTCGGCGACGGGATCGAGATCCGGGTCTTTCGAGAGGTAGAGAACCTTGGCGTAGGAGTGGCAGGTGTCGCAGGTCTCGGCCTTGATGGACCCGTCTCCGCCTTCCACTTCCTGATAGGCGATGCCCCCGGTGGAGCCGCAGGCGGTGCAGCGCACCCGCACGACGTTCCACAGGGTGCCGCACAGGGAGCAGGCGCAGTAGCGCGCGCCGTGGGCGGCGGGCCAGTCCACCACCACGCTCGCCACCGGGGGGCCGCCGCAGGCCGGGCAGACGCCCTCCCCCACCGGCACCAGGCGCGTGGCGTCGAGACCCGAGGCGCGGCGGGCGAAATGCACCTGGAGCGCCGCCGCCACATAAAGATGCTCGGCCAGCGCTTCAACCGGAATGGCATCGGCGAGCACGTTGCGGATCATCTCGCCATGCTCCGCGTCCGAGGCGGCCAGCACCCGGGCGAGCGCAGCCTCTGCCGGCTCCGGCTTCTCGATGGCGCGGGCCTGGGACAACAGCCGGTCGAAGATGGATTCGAACGCCGCATCCGCGGTGAAGTGGCTGCGGTCCAGCGGCGGCATCTCGTGGGTCCGGGCGCGTTCCACCGCTTCCGCATCGGCCGGTTCGGGCGCGGGGGCGCGTTCCGCCGCCACATGCTGGGCGCGGGCGACGTGGGCCAGGAACGAGAGATAGGCGCCGAGCGGATGGCCCTGCGCCAGACGGCTGAAGCGCTCGGCGCGGCGCGCAAACAGGGTCGCCGGGTCCGGCAGGTGGGCAAAGGCCGGCGCGGTGACCCCTTCCAGCACCGAGGGGTCGGGCATGATGGAGCCGGGAGGACTGGAGAACGGACCGGACGAACGCACCATTTAAACCTCACGAACCTCACGGGTCACGTGCAAGAGCGTTTTCGAGCGAAGTGGATACCGGTTCGCGTGAAGAAAACGCGCTAAAACGCTCTGACAGCCCGGCCGCGCGAGGCCGCAGCCGGGCTTGCATTATACGCCTCGAACTATTCCGCGGGAGTCCCCCGCGTCCCCGAGTTGCCGGGGGGCTTGCGGGAGACGAGTTCGCGGAGCCATTTGCGGTGGTGCCGCCACGCCCAGCCGCCGGTCACCTGCCCGCGCGTCATGGCGCTGATGGTGCCCTTCACCCAGATGGCGGCATAGACGTGGATGATCCACACGCAAATGATCGCCACCGCCGCCACGGCGTGCACCAGCAGGGCGACCCGCTGCTGCCCGATGCTGGTGAAGGTGGAGAAATAGGCGTTCCAGATCACGACGCCGGAGGCGATCAGCACGACGATCAGGAACGACATGCCCCAGAACACCAGCTTCTGGCCGGCATTGTACTTGCCCAGCTCGGGCAGCTTCTCCTCGTGGCCGGCGATGACGTCGCGGATGCGCCGCATCCAGGTGCCGTCCTCGCTCTTCCACAGGTTGGCCTTCCAGAAGCGGAAGAACATGCCGGTGAAGGAGAAGAACAGCACCACCCCGATCCAGGGATGGAGGGTGCGCGTCATCTGTCCCCCACCGAACAGGCCGGTGAGGAAGAACAGGCTGGGGTGGAACAGGGCAAGGCCCGAAATCGCCAAAAGGATCAGGCTGATGGCCGTGATCCAGTGGTTGATGCGAGCGCCCACCGTGTAGCGGTCCACCTGCACCGGGTGGCCGGGATGGACCGCATCGCCGGATTCCACGTCATAGGGCGCGCTCATGAACGGCCTCCCCCGGTCAGCTTCTCGGCGTTGGCCTCGTCTTCCGGCGTCACCTTGTTGGCGCCCGCCACCAGATAGTGCAGGGCGCCGGCGACGGCGGCGAAGCCTATGACGCCGAGACCGACATATTTGGTGACGCCCTTCCAGGCTTCCACGATGCGGCTGATGCGCGGATTGTCCGGCAGGCCCGCATAGAGGGAGGGCTGGTCGGCGTGCTGGAGCACGTACATCACATGGGTGCCGCCGACGCCGGGCGGATCGTAGAGGCCCGCATTCTTGTAGCCGCGGGATTTCAGATCCGTGATGCGCCCTTCGGCCCATTCCTTCATCTGCGCCTTGGTGCCGAACACGATGGCCTGGGTGGGGCACGCCTTCTGGCAGGCGGGACCCTGGCCCACGGCCACGCGGTCGGAGCACAAGGTGCACTTGTAGGCCTTGTGATCGGTCTTGGAGATGCGGGGAATGTTGAAGGGACAGCCCTTCACGCAATAGCCGCAGCCGATGCACTTGTCGTGGTCGAAGTCCACGATGCCGTTGGAATACTGCACGATGGCGCCGGGCGCCGGGCAGGCCTTCAGGCAGCCCGGATCGGCGCAATGCATGCAGCCGTCCTTGCGGATGAGCCATTCGAGGTTGTCGGTCTCAGGGTTCACCCACTCGGTGAAGCGCATGAGCGTCAACGAGTTCTCGGTCAGGTCCGGCGGGTTGGTGTAGGAGCCGTTGAAGGTGCCGATCTCCTCATGGAGTTCGTTCCATTCGAGGCACGCCGCCTGGCAGGCCTTGCAGCCGATGCACTTCGACACGTCGATGAGCTTGGCCACTGGCTCCTTGAACTCCACCGGCACCCGCAGGTTGGAGGCCGAGCGCCGGATGAGGTCATTGTCGCCCAGCTTCGCCGGGGTGGCGGTGACCGGAGGGTTCGGGATCGGAGGAAACATGGCTGGTTCTCCTTCTCCTTACGCCACCGGCCCGGTGGAGGGCTCGATGTTGACCAGGAACGCCTTGAACTCGGGCGTCTCGATGTTCGCGTCACCCACGAACGGGGTGAGCACGTTGGCCGGGAAGCCCTTCTTCGCCGCGCCCACGAAGCCCCAGTGGATGGGGATGCCCACGATGTGCACCGGCTTGCCGTCCACCATCAGCGGACGGATGCGCTTGGTGACATAGGCCTTGGCGAAGACGGAGCCGCGCTTCGACCACACCCGGACCCAGCCGGCATTGGCGATGTTCTTCTCCTTCGCCAGTTCCTCGGAGATTTCCACGAAGAATTCGGGCTGGAGCACCGCATTCACGTGGTTGTTCTTGGTCCAGTAGTGGAAATGCTCGGTCAGGCGGTAGGAGGTCGCCGCATAGGGGAACTCCTTGGACGCCGGCTCGGCGAACTGGGCGAAGTCGTCCTTGAACACCCGTGCCACCGGATTGCCCCGGATCTTCGGGGCGATGAGGTTGGCGACCGGGCTCTCGAACGGCTCGTAGTGCACCGGGAACGGGCCTTCCCGCATCATGCCCCGGGCGAACAGGCGCGAAACGCCTTCCGGGTTCATGATGAAGGGTCCCACATCCTGCGGCTTGGCGGTCACGGCGATGTCGGGCACGTCGTAGCCGGTCCATTTCGCCCCGTCCCACTCGATCAGCTTGCGCGTGGGGTCCCACGGCTTGCCGTCGATGTCGCAGGAGGCGCGGTTGTAGAGGATGCGCCGGTTCGCTGGCCAGGCGAACGACCATTTCAGGTAGGCGCCGGTGGCGTCGGGATCGGAATTGTCCCGCCGGGCCATCATGTTGCCGGCCTCGGTGTAGCTGCCGGAATAGATCCAGCAGCCCGCCGCGGTGGAGCCGTCGTCGCGCAGGACGCCGAAGCTTGCCACCTGCTTGCCGGCTTCCAGGACCTTCTTGGTGGGATCGTTGGGGTCCAGCACGTCCTTCAGCACCGAGCCGTTCAGCTCCTTGGTAAGCTCGACGGCGGTGGGCTCGTGCGGGTCCTTGTAATTCCACGTCAGGTTGAGGATGGGATCGGGGAAGGCGCCGCCCTCCTTGCGATACAGCTCCTTCATCCGCAGGTGGATGCCGGACATGATGGCGGCATCGGTCCGCGCCTCGCCCGGAGGCGAGCCCGCCGGCCAGTGCCACTGGATCCAGCGCCCGGAATTGACCAGCGAACCCTCGTCCTCCGCGAAGCAGGTGGTGGGCAGCTGGATCACCTCGGTCTGGATCTTCGCCGTATCCGCCGGATTGTAGACGCCGTGGTTCTCCCAGAAGCGGGCGGTCTCGGTCTGGAGCGGGTCCATGACCACGAGCAGCTTGAGCTTCGAAAGCGCCTCGGCGAGCTTGCCCCGGTTGGGGAAGGCCTGCATGGGGTTGAAGCCCTGGCAGACGTAGTTGTTGATCTTGCCCTGCTTCATCAGCTCGAAGGCGCGCAGGATGTCGTAGGCCGGCACGTCGAGCTTGGGCAGGTAGTCGAACGCCCAGTTGTTCTCCGCGGTGGCGGCGTCGCCCCACATGGCCTTCTGGAAACTGACGAAGAACTTCTTGTAGTTCTGCCAGTAGCTCATCTGGTTGGGACGCAGCGGCTTGAAGCCGCGGGTGGACATGTAGGCGTTGAAGTCGGGTTCCCGCTCCGTGGGCAGGGTGAGATAGCCGGGGATCATGTTGGACATGAGCCCGACGTCGGTCAGCCCCTGGATGTTGGAATGGCCGCGCAACGCATTCATGCCGCCGCCGCGCACGCCGATATTCCCGAGGATCAGCTGCAGCATCGCCATGGTGCGGATGTTCTGCGATCCCTTGGAATGCTGGGTCCAGCCGAGCGCATACATGGAGGTCATCGTCTTGGTCTTGGACGAGCACTCCGCGATCATGGACGCCACTTTCAGGAACTTGTCCTTCGGCGTACCGGTGATGCGCTCCACCAACTCGGGCGTGTACTGGGCGACGTGGGCCTTCAGCAGGTTCCACACGCAGCGCGGATGCTGGAGGGTGTCGTCCACCACCGCATAGCCGTCGGGACCGATGTCATAGTCCCAGGTGGAGCGGTTGTAGTCGCGCTTTTCCGCATCGTAGCCGGTGAACAGCCCGTCCTGGTAGGCGAAGCCCTCCTTGACGATGTAGCTGGCGTTGGTGAACGCCTTCACATAGTCCCACTGCACCTTGTCGTTGGCGATGCAATAGTTGATGACGCCATTGAGGAAGGCGATGTCCGAGCCTTGGCGGATCGGCGCGTAATAGTCCGCCACCGCGGCCGAGCGCGTGAAGCGCGGGTCCACGACGATGAGCTTGGCGCCACGGGTGGCTTTCGCCTCCGTAACCCATTTGAATCCACACGGGTGCGCTTCAGCGGCATTGCCGCCCATGATGACGACGAGGTCCGTGTTCCGAATGTCGGTCCACGAATTGGTCATCGCGCCACGGCCAAAAGTTGGGCCCAAACTGGACACCGTGGGGCCGTGTCAAACCCGCGCCTGGTTGTCGAACACCAGCATGCCGAGCGAACGTACCGTCTTGTACGTGCACCAGGCGGTTTCGTTGGTCGTCGCCGAGGCGGCGAGGAAGCCGGTGGTGGTCCACCGGTTCACGGTCACGCCGTCCTTGTTTTTGGCGATGAAGTTGGCGTCGCGGTCGTCCTTGAATGCGCGCGCGATCTTGTCGAGCGCCGCGTCCCAGGTGATGCGCTCGAACTTGTCGGATCCCGCGCGCCGGATCATGGGATATTGCAGGCGCGTCTCGGACTTGACGATGTCGAGCAGGGCCGCGCCCTTGGGGCAGAGCGTGCCGCGATTGGTGGGATGGTCGCTGTCACCCTCGATATGGGTGATGTCGGCCTTTTCCCCCTTCGCAAGATTGCCCTTGGAAAAGATCAGGATGCCGCAGGCCACCGAGCAATAGGTGCAGGTGTTGCGCACTTCCGTGGTGTTGACGAGGCGGAACGGCTTGATGGTGGAGGCATAGGCCTCCTCGATGGCGCCGAAGCCCATCGCCCCAAGGGTTGTTCCAGCCACGCCCGCGCCCGCCGTTTTCAGAAACTGGCGGCGCGAAAGCTCCATGTTCATCGAAGGAAACCTCCGACCCTGTGAGCCCCGAACCGGGGACCGTTGAGGGCGGCTCCCGGAGGCCGCCCGATACCGTATTCCACACTGTGGGACGCTATTTTGGAACTGGAAAGATGTCAATTAACGCAGGGACAACTTCCTGTGTCTCCACCAGATTTTCTGCGCGCGTTTATGTTGCAATGCAATAGAGACGCAAGTTTTGGATAGAAACACCGTGCGTTCTTGAAATTTCAGTTGCAATGGCCGGAGCCCGGGCGCGGGAGCGGCTTGAGTTCACAGACTTGAGCGTTGACCGGCCGCGCCACCTGATCCAGATTGCCGGGGTGAAAATCATGTTCGCTCCCGAGTGTCGGGGCTCACAGCGTGTTTCATCTTTCCCCCCGAAAGATCAGGGCGCCGCCGGTTTCGTGCGTGGCTCAGCGCGCGCGGCCCTGAGCGCGGCCTGTCGCGCGCTTCTGGCCATCGCCGCCCTGCCGGCGGGTGCTTCCGCGGATGCAGCCGCGAGGGATCCCCAACAGGCGCTTCAGCCCCTTCGTCCCGTGGCCGGCCAGCCCCTCGCCCCCGCGCTGCGGCTGGAGGCCCTCGACGGGCCGGCATTCGACCTTGCCCAGTCCCACGGTGTCACGGTGGTCCACTTCTTCGCCACCTGGTGCGCGCCGTGCCGCACCGAACTGCCGGCCCTCGCGCGGTTCGCCGCCCGCACGCCGCAGGTGAGCGTGGTGCTCGTGGATGTGGCCGAAGTGCCGGCGCGGGTGCGGCGCTTCTTTGCTGATCAGCCTGCGCCGGGGCCGGTGCTGATGGATCTCGACCGCGCCGCCGCGCGCGCCTTCGGCGTCAGCCTTCTGCCCGCCAGCTTCGTGGTCGCCGAAGGGCGCATCGCGCTGGCGGCGGAGGGGGAGGCGGCGTGGGACAGTCCCGATACCCATACGGCCATCACCGGATTGCTAGGGGCGGGCGGCCGTCCCGGTCCTGCGGACAATAACCAAGAAAGCCAGGAGGAGCAGTGACATGACCACGAGACGAGACCTGCTGAAGGCCGGCGCCCTCGCCGCCGCCGCCGGGGTCCTGCCCCGCGCGGCCTTTGCCCAACAGGCCGCCGCCCCGCAGATTTTCGCGCCCACGGTGGGCCAGTGGCGCAGCTACCAGATCGTCACCACGGTGGAGATTATGAAGCCGGAGGGCCAGGTCCAGGCGTGGCTTCCGGTGGCCTCCTTCTCCAACCCCGACTGGTTCAAGCCGGGCGAAAACACCTGGACCACCAATGCCCGGTCCGCCGGACTGGTGCGCGATCCCCATTCGGGGGCGGACATGCTGCATCTCGTCTTCGCGGACGGCGAGAAGGCGCCGCGGGTGGAACTCACCAGCCGGGCCACCAGCCGCGACTGGGCGGTGGACCTGACGCAGCCCGGCAGGCCGGCCCCTCTGGCCGCCGCCGAGCGCGTGCGCAACACGGCGTCGACCGATCTCATTCCCACCGACGGCATCGTGAAGGCGACCTCCGACAAGATCACCGCCGGCAAGACCGGCGAGCTGGAGAAGGTGCGCGCCATCTTCGAGTGGATCGTCGAGAACACCTATCGCAACCCGGCGACGCGGGGCTGCGGCATCGGCGATATCGCGGCGCTGCTCAAGAGCGGCGATCTCGGCGGCAAGTGCGCCGACCTCAACGCCCTGTTCGTGGGCCTGGTGCGGGCGCAGGACATTCCGGCCCGCGATGTCTACGGCCTGCGGGTGGTGCCCTCGCGCTTCGGCTACAAGAGCCTCGGCGCCAATTCCGAGATCGTCACCAAGGCCCAGCACTGCCGCGCCGAGGTGTTCCTCTCCGATTTCGGCTGGGTGCCCATGGACCCCGCCGACGTGCGCAAGGTTGTTCTGGAAGAGCCGCCGGGCAAGCTCGGCCTCGACGACCCCAAGGTGGCGGCGGCCCGCAAGGCCCTGTTCGGAGGCTGGGAGGGCAACTGGTTCGCCTTCAATACGGCCCACGACGTGGCGCTGCCGGGCTATGCCGGCCCGCGCCTCGGCTTCCTCATGTATCCGCAGGCCGCCAACGCGGCGGGGCTGCTCGACTGCCTCGACCCGGACAGTTTCAAGTATGTCATCCGCGCCTCCGAAATCGCGGTGTGACCACCCTCGCCGGTCGGGGCGAAGGCCCCCGTCGCCATGCCGGGTCGGAACGCCTTTCGAGACGGAACGACTCCCAGGGGCGTGGCGGAAGCGACGGGGGTTCCCGCCGGCGGGATCAGCGCAGGGTCCGTTGGGTTTCCAGCCTGAACGGACCGGCCATTCAATGGGATGAGGGCGCGCTGGCCCGCCGGGATGCGGCGGATCGTGTGCCTGGGAAATGGAAAACGTACCATGCTCGACGTGCCTGCCGTCCGCCTCACCAGCCTCGCCCATGGCGGCGGCTGCGGCTGCAAGCTCGCCCCCTCGGTGCTGCAGGACCTGCTGGCCGGGCAGGCGCAGGGCGGGCCGTTCGAGCGCCTGCTCGTGGGCACCGAGACAGGCGATGACGCGGCGGTGTGGGACCTCGACGGCGGGACCGCCATCATCGCCACCACGGACTTCTTCATGCCCATGGTGGACGATCCCGACCATTTCGGCCGCATCGCCGCCACCAATGCCATCTCCGACATCTATGCCATGGGCGGCACCCCGCTGATGGCGCTTGCCATCCTCGGCATGCCGCTGGGCAAGATCGACACCGCGACCGTGCGCGCCATCCTCGGCGGCGGCGCGGCCATCTGCGCGCAGGCGGGCATCCCCGTGGCGGGCGGGCATTCCATCGACTGCCCGGAGCCGGTCTACGGCCTCGCCGTGATCGGCTCGGCGCCGCGCGGACGCATCCGCCGCAATTCCACCGCCCGGCCGGGGGATGCGCTGATCCTCACCAAGGCGCTGGGGGTGGGGGTCTATTCCGCCGCCTTCAAGAAGGAGGCGCTGGGCAAGGCCGCCTATGACGAGATGCTGGCCTCGGTCACCAAGCTCAACCGCATCGGCACCGAGCTGGCGCAGGACGAGGCGGTCCACGCCATCACCGACGTGACCGGCTTCGGCATTCTCGGCCATAGCCTCGAAATGGCGCGCGGCTCCGGGGCCACGCTGCGGCTGTCGCGGGCGGCGCTGCCATGGCTGTCCGAGGCGGAGCATCTGGTGCAGCAGGGCTTCGTCACCGGCGCCTCCCACCGCAACTGGGCGAGCTACGGCCACGAGGTGGACCTGCCGGAGGGCACGCCCGACTGGCAGCGCCATCTGCTCACCGATCCCCAGACCTCCGGCGGGCTGCTGGTGGCCTGTGCTCCCGAGGCGGCGGACCGGCTGCTGGCCGCCATTCACGCTGCCGGTTATCGCGCCGCCGCCCGCATCGGCACGGTGGAGGCGGGGCCGGGGCGCGTGGTGGTGGAGGGCTGAGGCCTCCGGTTGGAGCCTTCGGCACGGGCCACCCTTCCGGAGGGACAAGACGGGAACCCTGCGGTTTTTCGGGACGTTCTCCCAAATGAAAGGAGAACGGCCATGGCCTCGAACGCACCATGCCGACCGGCGGTAAGCTTGTCTCATCGCCCGTCGGTACAAGCCCGCGCGGCGCATGCGCGCAATCCTCTCGGCAGCGGTCAAAGACCGGGGCCGTTGGCAGCACCGACAGCGCTCCGGCGCGCCTCTCCCGTGATTATCCCGCAAGGCGCCCTCACGGGCGCGCGGGTTTTCGCCACCGGCCTCGTGGGGGCGGTCATGTTTGTTCTCGCCTCGGCGGGACCTTCGCCCGCGGCGGCGGCGGGCGCCGCAGGGCCGGAAAAGGGCGTTTGCGATCAGCAGCCCCACGCGGCGGCCACGCCTCCGGCGCACGGCGCGACCTCCGGCACCGAGCCGGGCGGCGCCGGCTCCACCGGCTGGTCCGGCGGCACCGGCGGGTCCTACATCGGCACCACGCCGCAGGCGTCGACCCCCGGCTCTCCCGACCGTCAGCCGGAGGTGGTCACGGGGTTGGACCCGAAGGCGGAGCCGCCGAAGGCGCCGTGCTGAGGGACGGCGCACGGGTCCAGCTGATGTCGCCCAGGTCATAGGCAAGCTGCCGGCGCACCACGGCCGCGTCGGCATCGGAGGCATCGCCCGAGCGGGCTTCCACGCGCCGGATCAGTTCGCCTTCCGGCGCCTCCAGCCACCAGCCGTGAAAATCCGCGCCGGCCTGCCGCGCCACCTCACCGATGGCGTCGCGCTCGTCCGGCCGGGCATGGACCGCATCCACGATCACGCTGTGGCCGGTGACGAGCACCCGCGCCGCCAGCGTCCGCAGGCGGGCGTAGACCTCCTTCGTCGCCTCCGGGGTATAGGCATCCGGAGGCAGTTTCTGCGTCTCCGCCGTGCCGGCGAGGCGCTTGCGCTCGATGTCGCTGCGCAGGATCACCGCGCCGGGCGCGCGTCCGAGCGCCGGCGCCATGCGGGCCGCCCACGTGCTCTTGCCGCTGCCGGAAAGGCCGCCCACGGCCCACAGGGACGGGCGGCCGGGTCCTGCCTCGGGCAGGGTCCTGCCGTCGGGGAGCGGCAGTGTGCGCGGCTCGGCCCGACCCGGATCGAGAAAGGCGAGGGCCTGCGCGAAGGCGGCGCGTACCCGCCGCTCCCCCTCGGCCTTGCGTTCCGCGGCCAGATGCGTGAGCCCGGCGGCTTCCACCTTGGCGCGGATGCCGGCCCGCAGGCTGAGGAAGAAGGGCAGGGCTTCGAGCCCGTCGATCTGCTCGTCCGCGCTCGCCCACAGATAGCGGTTGAGGATGGCGTTGGCTTCCGCGGGAAGCTTCCGTTGCCACAGGTCCATCAGCAGGAAGGCGAGGTCGTAGAGGAGGTCGCAGGTGGCGATGTCGTCGTTGAACTCGATGGCATCGAACAGCACCGGCCGTCCGTCCAGCAGCACGATGTTGCGCAGGTGCATGTCGCCGTGGCAGCGGCGCACGAAGCCGGCTGCGCTGCGGGCCTGCAGCAGGGGTGTGATGCGGGCGAGCGCCTGTTGGGAGGACTGCGCGAGGGCGGCCGCTTCGGCGGGTGGGAACAGATCCGCCCGCGCGGCAAACTCCCTCGTATTGTCGTCGAGATAGGCGCCCAGGCGCCCGGCCGTGTCGAACCCCCGGCAAACCGGCGCGGCCGCATGGGCTTCAAGAACCGTCGCCGCCAGCGCCTTGGCGAGGTCGGGCGAAAATTCCCCCCGCTCCGCCACCTTGTCCAGGGTGAGGCCGGTGTCGAAGCGACGCATCTTCACCGCATGCTCCACCACCTCGCCCGCGCCCCCCAGCGCCAGGCCGTTGGGCGTGCGCACGATGGGCACCACGCCGAGATAAAGCCCCGGCGCCCCCGCGCCGCTGATGGCCACTTCCGCATGGCAGGCGGCGCGGCGCTTCTCAGGCGTGGAGAAATCCATGAAGGGGAAGAACACCGCCCGCTTCACCTTGTAGGCGAACGGGCCGGCGAGGAAAACGGCCGCCCCGTGGGTGTCGATGCGCACCACCTTGTCCGTGATGCCATGGGTGGCGGGATCTTCCAGCAGGGCGAAGATGGCGCTCTGGTCGCCTACCACATGGTCGGGCGCGGCGGGCGGTGCGGGCGTGTCCGTCGGCGCCGTCATGGATCGTCCAGTCTCGTAAGGAATCCGCCCCGGCACGGGGCCGGGGCGGGACCACTTTATACCATCGGCCTCGGTCTGCGACCGATGCCGAGAGGGTCACGCTCACGCGCCGCGCGGGCTGCTTCTTAAGGCGTGATGGCCACCTTGAGAACGCCGTCGCGCTGGTGCGAGAACAGGTCATAGGCCTTTTCGATGTCGTCCAGCTTGAAGCGATGGGTGACGAGGGCGCGGGCATCCACGCGGCCCGAAGCCACCACATCCATCAGGCGGCGCATGCGCTCCTTGCCGCCGGGGCACAGGGAGGTGACGATACGATTGTCCCCGAGGCCCGCCGCGAAGGCATCGAGCGGGATCTTCAGGTCGCTGGAATAGACCCCCAGCGAGGAGAGGGTGCCGCCGGGCCGCAGCACGCGCAGGGCGGCCTCGAAGGTCTCCTGCCGGCCGAGGGCCTCGATGGCCACGTCCACGCCGCGCCCGTCGGTGAGGCGCAGGATCTCCTCCACGGGGTCCACCTTGGAGAAGTCCACCACCTCGTCGGCCCCCATGGCGCGGGCGACGTTGAGGCGCTCGCCCACCCGGTCCACGGCGATGATGCGGGTGGCGCCCATGAGCCGGGCGCCGGCCGTGGCGCACAGGCCGATGGGCCCCTGCGCGAATACGGCCACGGTATCGCCGATGCGCACCTTGCCGCTCTCGGCGCCGGCAAAGCCGGTGGACATGATGTCCGGGCACATGAGCACCTGCTCGTCACCGAGGGCTTCCGGCACCGGGGCGAGGTTGGTCATGGCGTCGGGCACCACCAGATATTCGGCTTGGGCGCCGTCGATGGTGTTGCCGAAGCGCCAGCCGCCCATGGGCTTGAAGCCGTGCTTCATGCGCGGGCCGTCCTGCGAGGCGCAGCCGCAGAGGCAGGCGTTGGAATAGCCCGACGGGGTGATGGCGCCGGCAATCACGCGCTGGCCCTCGGCGAAGCCCTCCACCGCCGAGCCCAGCTTCTCGATGATGCCCACCGGCTCGTGGCCGATGGTGAGGCCCTTCTCGACCGGATATTCGCCCTTGAGGATATGGACATCCGTGCCGCAGATGGTGGTGGTGGTGATGCGGATGAGGGCATCAAGCGGCCCCACGTCCGGGATGGGCTTCTCGTCGAGGACGATGCGGTTCTTCTCCACGAAGATGGCCGCCTTCATCTTCGCCTTGCCGGGGCGGTTGCGCTCGACGAAGCCGGGGCGTTCGATGGTCTCGGTCATGGCGTTCCTTCCTATCCGTCCCCGGTGGGGAAACGTGGGGACGCTTCGGTGCTGCGGTAACTGGTTAGGACAGCCGCTCCGGCGCGGCATTGACGCCGGTCAACCGGGGCGAGGGCCGTGTCCGCGCGTCGTCCGGCCCTTTCACGGCCTGGCAGCGCAGGCGGCCGGAAAAATCCGCCCCCGCCTGTCGGCCCGGCGGGACCGTGGGCGTCCTTGGGACGGGACGCAAGCGAGGATTGCTGCCATGGCCACCATTTCGACCCCGAAGATCTCGCCCTGCCTGTGGTTCGACGGCGATGCGGAAGACGCCGCACGCTTCTATGTCTCGCTGTTCCCGGACAGTGCCATCGCCAGCGTGCACCGCAACGCCATGGAGGGGCCGTCCGGGCCGGAAGGCTCGGTGCTGATGGTGGTGTTCACCCTCGCGGGCCAGCGCTTCCTCGCGCTCAATGGCGGGCAGAAGATGGAATACACCCACGCCATCTCCTTCCAGGTGGATTGCGAGGACCAGACGGAGGTGGACCGCCTGTGGGCGGCCTTCACCGCCGAGGGGCGGGAGGAGCAGTGCGGCTGGCTGCGCGATCGCTGGGGCGTCGCCTGGCAGATCGTGCCGCGCGTCGTCCCGCAGCTTCTGTCCGATCCTGATCCGGCGAAGGCGCGTCGAGTGATGGCGGCCCTGTTCCAGATGGTGAAGCTGGATGTCGCCGCGCTGGAGCAGGCGGCGGCGGGATAGCGCGCCTTCAGGTGACAGGAAACGCCGCCTGCGCGGCGACGGCGCCGTGTGTGCCCGGGCGTTCGGGTGTAGATTGAGGCCGGCCCGGAAAGGCCGGTCTTTTCTTTTCAGGACGCGGCTGCGTCGTCATTTTTCAAGCGAGGATTTCATGGTTCAGGAGAATGCGGCCGGCGAGACCGACGCGCCCCAGATTTCGCCCGCCGCTCTGGAGCGCTGGCAGACCTTTGCCGACGACACGCCGCTGCAGCTCACGCTGACCAAGGGCGATCTGGACAATCTGCTGCTGGCCCTGCGCAATCTCGCCATCGGCCAGAGCGAGCTGGTGGCGGCCCTCGCCGCCCATACCAATCAGGACCAGGAAGCCGCTGTCGATGCCATGGTGCGGGCCAACGAGGTGGCGCGCGTTGCATTCGGACGCATCAATGCGCTGATCTCGGCGGTCATGGGCGCGGCCACGCCCGCGGCCGGCGGCGGGCGCTGACGCTGCGGTCCCTGGCGAAGGGCGATCCGGAGCACGGCAATGTCCAGGGATGACCGGCCGGATCGCGATGGCCGCCGCACGGTGCCGCGCGTGTTCGGGGGCGGGGCGCTCATCGGCACGCTGGGCGGGCTGATCGGGCTCGGCGGTGCCGAGTTCCGCCTGCCCCTGCTCATGGGGGCGTTCGGCTTCTCGGGGCTGGAGGCGGTGATCCTCAACAAGGCCGTGAGCCTGGTGGTGGTGGCCACCGCCCTCCCGTTCCGCGCCCGCACGGTGCCGCTGGCGGAGGTGGCGGCGCACTGGCCGATCATCCTCGACCTGCTCGCCGGGAGTCTTGCCGGTGCGTGGATCGGGGCGGGCTGGGCGGTGCGCCTGAAATCCCAGACGCTGCACCGAGTGATCGTGGTGCTGCTCGTCGCCATCGCCGGGGTGCTGGCGCTGTGGCACGACACCGCCGCCCACGACCCGCTGCTGCACGGCTGGGTCCAGATGGTGGCGGGGGCCGGCAGCGGCTTCGCCATCGGCATCTTCGCGTCGCTGCTGGGGGTGGCCGGCGGGGAATTGCTCATTCCCACGCTGGTGGTGCTGTTCGGGCTCGACATCAAGCTGGCCGGCAGCCTGTCGCTGGCCATCAGCCTGCCCACCATGCTCGCGGGATTTGCCCGCTATAGCCAGGACCGCAGCTTCGCCGTGCTGGGCCGCAACCGGCGCTTCGTCCTCGTCATGTCCGTGGGCTCGGTGGCCGGGACCCTCATCGGCGGCCAGTTGCTGGGCCTGGTGCCGGACGCGGTGCTGCTGCCGCTCCTGGCCGTCATCCTGCTGGTGTCGGCCTACAAGATCTGGCGGCACGAGGACGCCGCGCCCGCCTGAAGTCGCAAGGCTTCAGGCGGGGTCTTGGGCTTCAGGCGGGCGAGCGGCGCTCGGGCCTCAGGCGTGGGCCGGCTGGGCGGGGGCGGCCGCGCCGGAGCGGGCCTTCTCCACCAGATGGCCGGCGAGGCGGTGGGCCATGGCCATAATGGTGAGGGTGAGGTGCTTGTCGGGGAGCACCGGCACCACGCCGCCGTCGCAGACATAGACATTGTCGAGGTCGTGGCACTTCAGGTCCGCGTCCACCACGCCCTTGGCCGGGTCCGCCGAGATGGCGGTGGTGCCGGCATAATGGATGCCGGTGCCGGTATTGTCCCGCGACGGATAGATGGAGGTGGCCCCCGCATGGCGCAGCACGGTGCGGCCCCAGGCTTCCATGGCGTCCATCATCCGGTCCGTCTTGGCGGAGGCGGCGAAGTCCACGGTCACATGGCGCACGCCGAAGCGGTCGTAGCTGCCCGCCGGCCGCACCCGGTTGGCGGGGTTGGGATCGCCGGCGCAGAACAGGCCCAGCGTCACATAGCTGTGGAACATGAAGCGGGACAGCCGCTCCTTCATGAAGGGCGGGAAGCGCTTCATGCCCACGAGATAATGCGGTACATCCGGCACGCCGTGGATGGCATGGCCGATGAAGGGGAATTCCTCCCCGTCCGGCAGAGTGCCCCGCGACAGCAGGATCAGCAGGTCGCCGTAGCCGATGTCGAAATCCCGCCCGCTGCCCCACAGCTTCCACAGGGAGGTGGAGAGCACGGACTTGGGATTGTCCTGCAGCCGCAGGCCGAGCTGGCCGAAGGTGTTGCCCATGCCCTCCGGGGCCACGTCGTCGGCCGAGTTGAACAGGATGCGCGGGCTCTCGATGGCGCCGGTGGCCAGCACCACCGTGTCGGCGGTGAGCAGGCGCGATTCGCCGGTGGCCATGTCGCGATATTCCACGCCCATGACCCGGCGCGAGCCGGGCTCGCGCAGCAGCCGCACCACCTTGGCCCCGGTGCGCAGCTCGTAGTTCGGCAGCTTCGCGATCTCCGGCAGCAGGCGGGCGGTGAACTTGTAGACCGCGCCGGTGGGGCAGCCGGAGGTGCAGATGCCGGTGGAGGTGCAGGCGTTGGGGCTGTCGGGACGGGTGTCGATGGCCTTGCGGTTGGGAATGGCGCGGGAGTAGGGCTCCTCCAGGGCGTTCACCGCATCGATGATCATATGGTCGGCGGGCCGCAGGGGCTTGGGCGTCACATAGATGCCGTCGGGCAGCTCGGGGATGTCTTCCTTGGTCCCGCACACCACGATGCGGCGCTCCACCGCGTCATAGTGCGGCGCCAGCTCCGCGTAGCGGAACGGCCAGTCGGCGAAATCCTTCTCGGAAAAGCGCACGCTCACGCCGTTCCACAGGTTCTGCAGGCCGTTGACCTGGAGGATCTGGTAGTGGCGGAAGCCGCCCTCCGGCCAGCCGGTGGAGCCGTCCTCGCCCTTCTCGAACAAAGGATGGACGAACAGGCTGTCGTGGGGCTCGGCGGGCCACACCGTGTTGGCGCGGATGCCGAAGTCGAGCGCGGTGCCCGGCGGGTCGATGCGCTTGAAGTGGTCGTCCGCCAGCTGGCCGCCCTGCTCCAGGGAGACCACGTTGAGGCCGGCCTTGGCGAGTTCGTAGGCGAGGATGCCGCCACCGGCGCCGGTGCCGACGACGATCACATCGCAATGGGCCGCTTCAGCCACGCACGCCTCCCAGGGGCCACTCGCCCACCGTGCTCAGGAAAGCCGGCGAGGCGAAATAAACGTATTCGAAGAAGGTGTGCACCGCCGCTGCGTCGTCGCCCAGGTGCGCGCGCCCGATGTCGCCGCCCTCGGTGAAGCCGGCGCGTTCGGCGATGCGCCGGAAGGCGGCGTTGAGCTGGTCGTTGAGCATCACGATGCGGACCAGGTCGGGCAGCAGCGGCTCCAGCTCGCGGTGGTAGTGGTCCAGCGGCAGCACCGCCGCGACGAGCCGCTCGAAATCGAGCGGCGCCGCGGTGGGGCTCACGGCTTCGGCTTCGGCTTCGGGAGGGTTGGCCATGGCTGGGCGCTCCTCAGGCGGCGCGGGGCGTGAAGCGGCCGAGGTCCCGCAGGGGGCGGCCGCTGTCGAGGTGGCGCTCGATCTCCTCCAGGCTGACGCCGGAGGTTTCGGGCACCAGCCACTGGGTGAAGGCGAGGCCGACCACGCACACCACCGCATAGAGGCCGAACACGCCGGCCAGGCCGAACTCGGCCACCAGCACCGGGAAGCTGAACACCACCAGGAAGTTGAAACCCCAGTTGACCAGCGAGGCGATGCTCATGCCCAGCGCCCGCACGTCAAGCGGGAAGACTTCCGACATCATGACCCAAGGCAGCGGGCCGATGGCGACGGCGAAGGAGGCCATGTAGAGCACCAGCCCGCCGAGGGCGAGCTTGCCCATCATCTCGCTGCCGGTGGCGGCGCCGATGGCGATGACGCCCAGCGCCACCGCCGTGCCGGCGAAGCCGATCAGCAGCAGCAGCCGCCGGCCCAGCCGGTCGATGAGCATCATGCCGACGATGGTCATGAGCACGTTGACCACGCCGATGCCCGCGGTGGCCAGGATCTGGGTGGTGGTGGAGCTGAAGCCGGACAGCTCGAACACGGTGGGGGCGTAATAGATCACCGCGTTGATGCCGGAGAGCTGCTGCAGCAGGAACAGGCCCATGGCGACGATGAGCGCCGGCCGCACCCGGGGGGTGAGCAGGTCGGACAGGCGCGCCTTGCGGGTCTCGTCCTGGACCGCGCCGGCGCGGATCTCGGCGAACTCGGCCTTCACCGCGGGATCGCTCTCCGGCTTCTCGCGCATGCGGGCAAGCGCGGCGCGGGCCTCGGCTTCCCGTCCGCGCACCGCGAGCCAGCGCGGGGTGTCCGACAGGCCGAAGATGCCCACGAACAGGGCGATGGCGGGCACCGCGCCCACCGCGAACATCCAGCGCCAGGATTCGTCGAAGGCGTAGCCCACCACATAGGCGCCGAGGATGCCGAGGGTGATGGCGAGCTGGTAGATGGAGACCAGCATGCCGCGCTGGGCCGCCGGCGCGCATTCGGAGATGTAGAGCGGCGCCATCATGGCGGCGACGCCGACGCCGAGGCCGATGATCAGCCGGGCGAAGGTGAGGGTCCACAGCCCGAAGGCGAGGCCGCTCAGGAGCGCGCCGATCACGAACAGCACGGCGGCGGCCAGCAGCAGCCGGCGCCGGCCCAGGGGCAAGGCGAGGCGGCCGGCGACGATGGCGCCGAGGAAGGCGCCGAACGGCACCGCCGCCGTCATCATACCCTCGGCGACGGGATCGATGCCGAGGTCGCGGCGCAGCGGCGCGAGGGCGCCGGCGATGACGCCTTCGTCGAAGCCGAACAGCGCCCCGGCAATGCCGGCTATGGCTGCGATGAGGTACATCATGGGCGCCCCTCCCGAAGTGCGGTTTCTGGTGTTTGTTGTGCTGGACCCCGGACGGGGCTTGGTGCGCGATCCGATCAGATTGACTTAAATCCGATCGATGGATCGCCCCTTTCAATCAGAGATGGAGAACGCGTGTTCTAGGCCAGCACGACTTTCGCCACCTTGCGCATGGCGGTGATGATGTCATCCACGTCCTGCGCCGTGAGCGTCGAGGCGATGGTGAGCAGCGCGCCGCGGGCGTTCAACTCGTCGCAATGGGGCAGGGCGCCGGCGGCATAGCTGTAGTCGGCACCGAACGCATTGGAAGGGTGGGTCCAGGGGAAGCCGTCGCGGCTGTCGGACCGCTTGTGCACCAGGCTCGGAATGTTCGAGTACCAGTGCATGCCCCATTCCCGCATGGTGAGGCAGGCCAGCGAGCCGGGCGGCCCGGCGATGCCTTCCGCGCGCAGCGCATCCACGAAGCGGCGGGCCGTGGCCTCGTCCTTCAGCGTCATGATGAGGAAGGGGCCGGTGTCGCCCGCCGGGTCGGGAATGGTGCGGAAGCCGAGGCCGGGCGTGCCTTCCAGCGCGTCGCGGATGCGCCACTTGGCGGAGCGCATGGCGCCGGTGATCTGCGGCAGCTTGCGCATCTGGGCGAGGCACATGGCGCCGGTCAGCTCCGACATGCGGGCGCCGACGCCCCACAGCTGGCAGGTCTCGTCCGAGGTGTCGAGCCGGCCCTGGGCGTTGCGCGGATAGCCGAGGTCGTGCAGCGCCACGATGCGGCGGTAGAGGTCGTCGCGCTCGGTCACCACCATGCCGCCGTCGCCGGAGGTCATGTTCTTGTTGAGCTGGAACGAGAAGATGCCCACGTCGCCGAAAGTGCCCACGGCCTTGCCGTTCTGGCTGGAGCCGGCGGTCTGGGCGCAATCCTCGATGAGGCCGATGCCGCGCTCGCGGCAGATGCGGGCGACCTCCGCCACACGCCCCGGTGCCCCGCTCATGTGCACCATGAGCGCGGCGCGGGTGTTGGGGCCGATCTTGCGCTCCACGTCGGCGGGATCGAGGGTGAAGCAGTCGTCCACGTCCACGAGGCGCGGGATTGCGCCGGCGCGCACCACGGCGCTCACGCAGCTCACCCACAGATAGCCGGGCACCAATACTTCGTCGCCGGGGCCGATCTCAAGAGCGGACATGGCGATGGACAGGGCGGCCGTCCCGGAGGACACGCCGAGCGCATGCTTGTGGCCGAACGCGGCGCACCACTCCTTCTCGAGGGTGTCCACCATGTGCTGGAGGTCCGGCCCATAGAAGCGGAAGGGGCTCTTGGCGCGCACCACGCGGGAGACCAGCTCCAGCTCCTCGTCGCCGATCCAGTGGGCGCCGGGCAGCTCCCACGGCAGCGGCGCCTTGCGGACCGGCTCCCCCCCCTCGATGGCCAGACGGTTGGCGTGCTCATGCGCAGCGGCCGAGGCAGTCACGTGGCGCTCTCCCCTGAATACCGGATTTGTCGATTGGAAACTGTCGTGCCGGGATTTTTGCTGTACTTATGCTCCAGCCTCGCCGCAGCTTACAAGTCCTTTCCGTGTGGCGGCTAAGGAATACCTCACCGCGGCTGCGGACCTTCCGGAGCGACCTCATGAAGACGCTGCTGCTCACGGCCAGTCTCGTGCTGCTGTTCGGCATTCTGTTTGGTTTCAGCACAGCATCCATCGCAGGTGTCGTCGAGGCCATCGCCCAGGCTTTCGCCCTGTCCACCCGCGCCACCGAGATGGTGGTGACCTCCCTGTTAGTCGGCTGCTTCGTGGGGGCCGCCGCCGCCGCGCCGGTGTCGGCGCGAATCGGTCGACGCCCCGCCTGCCTGCTCGCCGCCCTGCTGGCCATTGCCGGCTATATTCTCATTCCGTTGGGACAAGGCGTTGCACCCGGGGCGGGCATGCTGGTGGCCGCCCGCATCCTCATCGGGCTCGGGGTCGGCCTGTCGTCCATGGTGGTGCCCATGTATGCGGCGGAGGTGACGCCGGCGCGACACCGGGGGGCGGTGGTCTCCCTGTTCCAGCTCGCCATCACCGTCGGCATCCTCGCCGGCTATGCGGTGCCGCTGGCGCTGATCGGCCGCGCCTCCTGGCAGCAGATGCTGGGCGGCGGGGTGCTGATCGCGGTGGCCTGCGCCGCCATCGTCCTGCTGCTTCCCGAAAGCCCGCGCTGGCTCAGGTCCAGGGGCATGAGCGCGCGTGCGGAAGCGGCCGCCCGGGCGCTGGGCATCTCCGCCGAGATGGGGGAGGAGCGCGCACCCGACGGGGCCAACTGGCGCGCCGTGCTCGGCCGCGGCGCCACCGGGGCAGTGCTGGTGCTGTGCAGCGTGCTGTTCGTGCTGCAGAACTTCTCCGGCATCGACGGCATACTCTATTACGCACCGCACATCTTCACCGAGCTGGGCTTTCCGGCGGGGGTCGCGGCGCTGGCCGCCACCTTCGGCCTCGGCCTGTTCAACGTCATCGCCACCATTGCCGCCATGGCGCTGGTGGACCGGCTCGGCCGCCGGCCGCTGCTGATCGCGGGTTCGGCGGCCATGGCGGTGAGCCTTGGCGCCGTCATCGTCGCGGCGCTGGCCGACTGGCCGTGGGTGGCGCTGGCGGGGCTGTGCGCCTACATCGTCGCCTTCGCCCTCAGCCTCGGGCCCTTGCCCTATGTGCTCATGTCGGAGCTGTTCCCCTCCGCCATCCGGGAGCGGGGCATCGCGGTGGCCTCGGCCACCAGCTGGCTCTTCAACGGCATCGTCGCCGGCACCTTCCTGTCGGTGGTGCAGGGCATCGGCCTTGCGGGCACCATCGGCATCTTCTTCGTGGTCTGCGTGCTGTCGCTGGTGGTCTCGGTGCTGTTCGTGCCGGAGACGCGCCGCGTGGGGCTGGAGGAGATCGAGGCCGATGTGCTCGATGGACGGCCGCTGCGGCAGCTCGGCGCCGGCGGCTGAACTCCGTCCAAGGCGCGCGGCCAAGGGGGCTGCCCGGCCGACTTCACGCAAGGTCAAGACGGGTCCGCGCGCTCTGGCCGCGCCCGGCGACCTCCGCTATAGGGTACGCGGTTGCAGTGCGCTAAGAGGAGTTGTCCCGTGGCCGACGTGATCCATCGCGCGCCCGACGCCGTCATTTCCGCAGTCCTTCGGCTGGGAGCATCGGCGGTCCTCCTCGGCGGCGCCCTGCTGCTGGCGGGATGCGGCGAGGCGCCGGAGGCGAAGGCGCCCGAGCCGCGCCCGGTGCGCACGATTCTCGCCACCAGCCGCGCGGCCAGCGACCAGGTGACCCTCACCGGCCAGGTGGAGGCGCAGAACGAGGCCACCTACGGCTTCCGCATCGGCGGGCGAATCATCGAGCGGCTCGTCACTGTGGGCGACCAGGTGAAGCCCGGGCAGGTGCTGGCCCGGCTCGACCCCCAGGACGAGCAGAACGCCCTGCGCTCGGCCCAGGCGGCGCTGTCGGCGGCCAACGCCAATCTCAGCCAGACCCGCAACCAGTACGAGCGCCAGCGCCAGCTGCTGGCCCGCGGCTTCACCCCCCGCGCCCAGTATGAGCAGGCCGAGCAGGCCTTCCTCAACGCCCGCTCCCAGGTGGAGGACACCGAGGCCCGCCTGCGGATGGCGCAGGACCGGCTCGGCTTCACCGAGCTGAAGGCGGATTCTGCCGGCGTCGTCACCCAGCGGCGGGCCGAACCCGGCGAGGTGGTGCAGGCCGGCCAGCCGGTGATCGAGGTGGCGCGCCGCGACGGCCGTGACGCCGTGTTCGAGGTGCCGGCCGCCCTTCTCACCTCCCTGCCGGGCGATCCCGAGGTGGAGGTGACCCTTTCGGGCGATCCCGCCGTCAAGGCCACCGGCCGGGTGCGCGAGGTGGCGCCGCAGGCCGATCCCGTCACCCGCACCTTCCGCGTGCGCGTCGGCCTCATCGATCCGCCGGAGGGGCTGCGGCTCGGCACCACGGTCATCGGCCGCGTGGTGGTGGACAGCGGCCCGGTGATCGAGATACCGGCCAGCGCGCTCACCCGCTTCAATGACAAGCCGGCGGTGTGGGTGGTGGACCCGAAGGCGCAGACCGTCTCCCTGCGCACGGTGGAGGTGCTGCGCTTCAGCCCCGCAACCGTGAGCGTGGCCGAGGGGCTCAAGCCCTCCGAGATCGTGGTGACGGCGGGCGTTCAGGCGCTGCATCCGGGGCAGAAGGTGCGCCTTCTGGGGACCCAGCTGTGAGCGGCGGCTTCAACCTCTCCGCCTGGGCGCTGAAGCACCGCTCGGTCATCATCTATCTCGTGGCCATCTCGGTGGTGGCCGGCATCATGGCCTTCAGGAACCTGGGCCGGGCGGAAGACCCGACCTTCGTCATCAAGACCATGGTGGTGCAGGCCAACTGGCCCGGCGCCACCCTGGACGAGACCTTCCGGCAGGTCACCGAGCGGCTGGAGCGCAAGCTCCAGGAAGTGCCCAGGCTCAACTTCCTGGAGAGCTATACCAAGCCCGGCACCACCACCGTCTTCGTGCACCTGAAGGGCTCCGCCACGGCGGCCGAGGTGCCGGACATCTGGTACCATGTGCGTAAAAGCGTGGGCGATATCCGCCACACCCTGCCGCAGGGCATCGTGGGGCCGTTCTTCAACGACGAGTTCGGCGACACCTTCGGTATCATCTACGGCTTCACCGCCGACGGCTTCACCCATCGCGAGCTGCGCGACTATGTGGAGGACGTGCGCTCCGAACTGCTGCACGTGCCGGATGTCTCCAAGATCGAGATCCTCGGCGCGCAGGACGAGCGCATCTTCATCGAGTTCTCCATGCGGGACCTCGCCAGCCTCGGCATCGACCGCACGGCGGTGCTCTCCGCGCTGCAGAGCCAGAACATCGTGCGCCCCTCGGGCGAGGTCCAGACCGGGGCGGAGAACATCTCCATCCGCGTGTCCGGCGCCTTCACCTCGGAGGCGGACGTCGCCAACGTGAACTTCGTGGTGAACGGCCGGCTCATCCGCCTCGCCGACATCGCCACCATCCGGCGCGGCTATGCCGACCCGCCGCAGCCCATGTTCCGGGTGAACGGCAAGCCGGCCATCGGCCTTGCCATCGCCATGCGCGACGGCGGCGACATCCTTGCCATGGGCAAGTCCATCGACACGACCATGAACCGCCTCATCGCCGACCTGCCCGTGGGCATCGAGGCGCATCTGGTGGCGGATCAGGCGGTGACGGTGAACAGCGCCATCGCCGAGTTCATGGAAAGCCTGTGGCAGGCGGTGGCCATCATCCTCGTGGTGTCGTTCATCGCGCTGGGGGTGCGGGCCGGGGCCATCGTGGCCCTCGCCATCCCGCTGACGCTGGCCATCGTGTTCGCGCTGATGCAGCTGGTGCACATCGACATGCAGCGCATCTCGCTGGGTGCGCTCATCATCGCCCTGGCGCTCATGGTGGACGACGCCATGACCACCACGGACGCCACCCTCACCCGCCTCGCCGCCGGCGACGACAAGGTGACGGCGGCGGCCTACGCGTTCAAGGCGTATGCCGGGGCCATGCTGGCGGGAACGCTGGTGACCATCGCCGGCTTTGTGCCGGTGGGCTTCGCGGCCTCGTCGGCGGGCGAATACACCTTCACCCTGTTCGCCGTGGTGGCCATCGCGCTTCTGGTGTCGTGGATCGTGGCGGTGCTGTTCGCCCCGTTGATGCAGGTGCTGATCCTCAAGGCCCCAGCCAGGGACAAGGTGCCCGATCCCGATGCCCCGCCCACGGGCGTCATGGGCTTTTACCGCGCCTTCCTCATCTTCTGCCTGCGGCTGCGCTGGGCGACCATCGCCGTCACCCTCGGCCTGTTCGCGCTTGCGGTGCTGGCGCTGCCGCTCATTCCCTCGCAGTTCTTCCCCTCCTCGGACCGGCCCGAGCTGCTGGTGGACCTCGCCTCGCCGCAGAACGCCTCCATCTACCAGAGCGAGAAGGTCGCCGAGGCGTTCGACGCGGTGCTGGCCAAGGACCCGGACGTGAAGCGGTGGTCCACCTATGTGGGCCGCGGCGCCATCCGCTTCTATCTCCCCCTCGACGTGCAGCTGCCCAACGACTTCTTCGCCCAGACCGTGATCGTGGCGAAGGACGTGGCCGGGCGCGACCGCCTCCGGCTCAAGCTGGAGAAGGTGCTGGCGGAGGACTTCCCCCAGCTCGTCGCGCGCGTCTCGCCGCTGGAGCTGGGTCCGCCGGTGGGCTGGCCGGTGCAGTATCGCGTCTCGGGACCGGACATCGAGAAGGTGCGCGCCATCGCCTTCGACCTCGCCGCCGTGATGGCCTCCAACCCCAAGGTCGAGACGGTCAATTACAACTGGATCGAGCCGGCGCGGCAGGTGCGCATCAAGGTGGACCAGGACGAGGCGCGCCTGCTGGGCCTGTCCACGGCGCAGCTCGCCGGCGTGCTCAACACCGTGCTGTCGGGACAGGCGGTGACGCAGGTGCGCGACGACATCTATCTCGTCAACGTGGTGGCCCGCGCCACCGACGAGGAGCGCGTCTCGCTGGCCACCCTCGGCACCCTCCAGGTGCCGCTGCCCAGCGGGCGGACGGTGCCGCTGAGCCAGATCGCCACCTTCGACTACGCCCAGGACTATCCCGCCATCTGGCGCCGCGACCGGGTGCCCACCCTGACGGTGCAGGCGGACGTGCGGCGCGGCATCCTGCCGGAAGGCGTGGTGACGCAGCTTGATCCGAAGATCGAGGCCCTGCGCAAGACCGTGCCGCCGGGCTACGCCATCACCGTGGGCGGCACCGTGGAGGAGAGCGCGGCCTCGCTCGCCTCCGTGGTGGCGGTGGTGCCGGTGATGCTGCTGCTCATGTTCTCCGTGCTCATGTTCGAGCTGAAGAGCTTCCAGCGCCTCGTCATCGTGCTGTCGGTGGCGCCGCTCGGCCTCATTGGCGTGGTGGCGGCGCTCTTGGCCTCGGGGCGGCCCCTGGGCTTCGTGGCCATCCTCGGCGTGCTGGCGCTGATCGGCATGATCACCAAGAACGCGGTCATCCTCATCGGCCAGATCGAGGCGGACCGGGCGGCGGGCAAGAGCGTGTGGGATGCGGTGGTGCATGCCTCCTCCATCCGCTTCCGGCCCATCATGCTCACCGCCCTGTCGACTGTGCTGGGCATGATCCCCATCGCGCCTACCGTGTTCTGGGGCCCCATGGCCTTCGCCATCATGGGCGGGCTCATGGTGGGCACGCTGCTCACCCTCATCTTCCTGCCGGCGCTCTACGTCGCCTGGTTCGGGCCCGACACGGGTCCCGAGCAGGCGACCGCGCCCGCGACGCCCAAGCCGGCCCGCGCCTGACGCGCGGGCCACGGCCCACCGGGCGGAAGACTGACGAACGACAAGAAACACGGCCTATAAAAACACGTTGGAAGACCGGGACCGGGAAACGCCAAGGTTCGCAAGCGCGCCCGCCCCATGAGGGCGCGGGCAAACTGACTGGAGACGTGTGACCATGGACCGCTCCCCCCTCCTCGTGGACCTCGCCCTGCAGGGCGGCGGTTCCCACGGCGCCTTCACCTGGGGCGTGCTCGATCGGCTGCTGGAGGAAAGCTGGCTCCAGATCGACGGCATCTCCGGGACCTCGGCCGGCGCCATGAACGCCGCCGTCCTGGCCGACGGCTATGCCGCCGGCGGGGCGCAGGGCGCGCGCGACGCCCTCGACCGCTACTGGCGCACGGTGTCCGATGCCGCCCGCTACAGCCCGTTCCAGCGCGGCCCGCTCGACCGGCTGCTGGGCCGCTGGACCATCGACACCTCGCCCATGTTCGTGGGCATGGACATCTTGTCCCGCCTGTTCTCGCCCTACGATCTCAATCCCGGCAATGTGAACCCGCTGAAGAAGATCCTCGACGAGAGCATCGATTTCGAGCGGCTGAAGGCGTCCCCCATCCGCCTGTTCATCACCGCCACCAATGTGCGCACCGGGCGCGGCCGGGTGTTCCGCAACGCCGAGCTTTCGGCCGACGTGCTGCTCGCCTCCGCCTGCCTGCCCACCATGTTCCAGGCCATCGAGATCGACGGCGAGGCCTATTGGGACGGCGGCTATTCCGGCAACCCGACCATGACGCCGCTGGTGCGCGAGCTGAGCTCCGACGACACCATCCTGATCCCCATCAACCCGGTGGAGCGTCCCGGCACGCCCCGCACCGCCTCGGAGATCATGAACCGGCTCAACGAAGTGTCGTTCAATTCAGTGCTGCTCAAGGAGCTGCGCATGATCGCGCTGATGCGCAAGGTGGCCGATCCCGGCAACACCGAGGGTGCCGAATGGGCCAAGATGCGCATCCACATGGTGCCGAACCGGCTGATGGCGTCCCTTGGCTTCTCCTCCAAGCTCAACGCGGAATGGGACTTCCTGTCCATGCTGAAGCTCGAGGGGCGCAAGGCAGGGGAGGAGTTCCTGGAGCGCCATGGCGACAAGCTGGGCGTTGAATCCTCCGTCGATCTCGACGTGCTGCTGGAAGGGGTGTGACGCATGGGTCTCATCGGCATTCTCGTCGGCCTTGCCGTCCTCATCTTCCTGGCCTTCCGGGGCTCCAGCATCCTCATCCTCGCCCCCATCGCCGGGCTGATCGCGGCCGCCTTCTCCGGTGAGCCGCTGCTGGCGAGCTGGACCCAGACCTTCATGCGCAACGCGGCGGATTTCGTCGCGCAATTCTTCCCGCTGTTCCTGCTCGGGGCGCTGTTCGGCAAGCTCATGGAGGATTCCGGCTCGGTCACCGCCATCGCCAACACCATGACGCAGAAGCTCGGGTCGCAGCGGGCCATTCTCGCCGTGGTGCTGGCGGGCGCCATCGTCACCTATGGCGGCGTCAGCCTGTTCGTCGCCTTCTTCGTGCTCGCGCCCATGGGCGTCGCCCTGTTCCGCTCGTCCGGCGTACCGCGGCGGCTGATGCCGGCGGCCATCGCGCTCGGCACCTCCACCTTCACCATGTCGGCCATGCCCGGCACGCCCTCCATCCAGAACGCCATTCCCATGCCGTTCTTCGGCACCACGCCGTTCGCGGCGCCGGGCCTCGGCATCATCGCCTCGCTGGTCATGCTGGGCTTCGGCATGTGGTGGCTGAAGCTGCGGGAGAATGCGGCGCGGGCCAAGGGCGAGGGCTTCGGCGCGCTGATCGCGGCGCCGGACGAATCCGCCGAGCTGGCCGCCGACGACCCGCTGGTGCGCGAGCGGGCCACCACGGCCGGGGCGTTCGACCCCTCTGAGATCCATTCCAGCGACGCGGCCGCCCGGCAGCCGCCCATCCTGCTCGCGGCCCTGCCGATCATCGTGGTGATCGTGGTCAACCTCTTGATGTCCTTCGCCATCCTGCCGCGCATGGACACCTCTTTCCTCGCCACTGACCAGTGGGGCAACACCAGCCTCTCGGCGGTGGGCGGGGTGTGGTCGGTGATCGTGGCGCTGACGGCCGCCATCATCGCGGTGATCGCCATCAACTTCCGCAGCGTGCCGGAGCTGCGCGCCACCATGACGGCGGGCGCCAACGCGTCCGTGCTGCCCATCCTGTCGGTGGCGAGCCTCGTCGGCTTCGGCGCCATCGTTGCCTCGCTGCCGGCCTTCGCCGACGTGCGCAACTGGGTGCTGTCCATCGAGGGCGGGCCGCTGGTGTCGCTGGCGGTGGCCACCAATATCCTCGCGGCGCTCACCGGGTCGGCTTCCGGCGGCCTCACCATCGCCCTCGACGCGCTGGGGCCCACCTACATGAAGATCGCCGCCGAGATCGGCATGGACCCGGCGCTGATGCACCGTGTCGCCGTGATCGGCTCCGGCACCCTCGACAGCCTGCCGCACAACGGCGCGGTGGTGACGCTGCTGTCCGTGTGCGGGGTGACCCACAAGGAAGGCTATCTCGATATCGTCATGGCGGCGGTGGTGGGCGCGCTCATCGCCCTCGTGGTGGTGATCGGGCTCGGCACGCTGGTCGGCAGCTTCTGAGGCCGCTGGCCAAGGGCCGCGGTGCCGGTCTCACCGACGCACCAGCCGGGGCGGAAGGCTTTGTGCTTTCCGCCCCGCGCGGCTAGACCACACCGGTGGCCGGCGGGCCGCCGTCCCATCGAACCATCACACCAGCCGGAAACCTGGGGGAAGACATGCCAGCCACCTTTGAGGTCTCCGGCTTCCTCACCTTCACCCTCGCCATCGTGGTGTATTTCATCGGCGCCGGGCTCAACGGCGTGATCGCCCCGCTGCGCCGCTGGAACATTCCCGAGGCGGTGACCGGCGGCCTGCTCGCCGCCGTGGTGACGCTGTTGTGCTATCGCGTGCTCGGCCTGGCCATCTTGTTCGATCTCGCCGCGCGCGACATGCTGCTGCTGTATTTCTTCACCGGCATCGGCCTCAATGCGCGGCTGTCCGACCTCGCCCTGGGCGGGCGGCCGCTGCTCATCCTGCTGGGGCTCACTGTGGTCTATCTCGGCATCCAGAATGGGGTGGCCATCGGCGGGGCCAAGGCGCTGGGCCTGCCGGACGGCATCGCGCCGCTGCTGGGCTCGGTGTCGCTCATCGGCGGGCACGGCACCACCATCGCCTGGGCGCCGCTGATCTCGCAGCGGTTCGGCCTGCCCAACGCCCTGGAAGTGGGCATCGCCAGCGCAACCCTGGGCCTCGTCATCGCCAGCCTCGTGGGCGGGCCGGTGGCGGGCATCCTCATCAACCGCTTCAAGCTGCGCAGCGACGAGATCCTGCCCCCCATGGTGGGCCTGCCCGACGACGACGTGGGGCCGGACGCGGGCAAGGTGACCTATCGCAACATCCTGAGCGCGCTGCTGGTGCTCAATGTGGTGATCCTCACCGCCTATTCGCTGGAAGGGCTGGTGGAGCAGACCGGCATCAAGCTGCCCATGTTCGTGGTGTGCCTGCTGGTGGCCATCGTCATCACCAACACGCTGCCCCATGCCGTGCCGCGCATGGCGTGGCCGGCACGCACCCCGGCGCTGGCGCTCATCTCCGACCTGTCGTTGAAGATCTTCCTCGCCATGTCGCTCATGAGCATGCAGTTGTGGACGCTGGGGGGGCTCGGGCCGGCGCTGGCCGTGGTGCTCGGCCTGCAGACGCTGGTGGCGGTGCTCTACATCCTGTTCGTGGTGTTTCCGGCCATGGGGCGCGACTACCAGGCGGCGGTGCTGGCGGCCGGGTTCACCGGCATCAGCCTGGGGGCGACGCCCACCGCCATCGCCAACATGACGGCGGTGACGCGCACCCACGGGCCGGCGCCCATCGCCTTCATCATCCTGCCGCTGGTGTCGGCCTTCTTCATCGACATCGCCAACGCCCTTGTCATCGGCTTCATGCTGCGCTGAGCGCGGGCGGCTCGCGCTACGCGAGTCCGGACCGATCAGGACGGATCGCCTCGCGACACCGTCCGGACGCTGAAGCCATTTGGAGCCATGAAGGCGGGGAGCGCGGGCGCAGATGTGCGGGCGCAGCGTGGCGCGCGCCACGGCGGGGTCGTGCGCGGCCGGTCGGAACGTTGCTCGTCGAAATTTGGCCGGTCGACCTGCGCCTGTTTTAATTCAGAACAACTCGAAACTGTAGATCGATTTATAATAATTCTCGATCGATCGTTTTCAATACAGCATATGAGTACGACGAATTTTATTATTATTCAATCCGTGAATATCCTGTGTTGTTGAGTTAATTTCATGTGGCTAGCATTTGCTTGCGAGTTGGGATGTCCGCGGCGGCTGGCATTCCCTTTCCAGATTTGAATCAATCCATAAAGAGACAGGTCCATGATTGTCACGGTGATCTTCGGCTCTGATGGCGGAGCCACGAAAGGGGTCGCGTCCAAGATTTCAAAGAAATGCCAGGGCCGTTCGGTGGACATCAAGACCGCGACCAAGGCCGATTTCGAGAATAGCGACCTCCTCATCCTGGGTTCGCCCACCTATGGCGACGGAACATTGCAGACCGACTGGGAAGAGAACATCGACAAGCTGCGCACCGCCAACCTGAAGGGCAGGAAAGTGGCGCTGTTCGGCACGGGGGATCAGGAGAGCTATCCCACCTCCTTCGTCGATGCCATCGGCATCCTCTATGACGAGGTGACGGACCTCGGCGCGGTGGTGGTCGGGTTCACCGACACGGCCGGCTACGACTATGTGGGCTCCACGGCTGAACGGGACGGCCAGTTCGTCGGCCTCGCCCTCGATCTCGACACGCAATCCGGTCTGACTGACAAACGGGTGACGGCATGGCTCAGCAAGCTGCTCTAGGCCCCTTCATCGACGCGCCCGGGGATGCGCTTGTCGCCGAGGAGGCCCTGTGGCCTGCGTCCCCGGTCGCCACCGTCGGGGAGGGAAGCGCCGCGCCGGTGATGCGGCTGTTCCAGCACCATGTCTACGAATACGGGCGGGGCGTGCGCGCCCTGTTCCTCATGACGCTCTGCCGCGCCGAGCTGCCGCTGGTGCTGGCGCGGCTCGGGCGCCATGGCATCGACCATTTCGTGCAGGAGGTGAGCCCGGTGAAGGTGAACCTCTTCTTCGGCCGTCCGGCCTTCGTGGCGGTGGCGCGGGCGGTGGTCACGCGGCCGCTCAACACGCTGACGGCGGAAGAGGATTTCATGCTCGGCACGTTGCTCGGCTACGACAAGGAGCAGCAGTGCCGGCGCTACCTCAGCCGGTCCGGCCGCGGCCAGCCGGAAGAGGTCGCCCTCGCGGCGGAATAGTGCGGGCTCAGCGCGCGCCTTCGCTCTCGGCGTAGCGGGTGGCCAGCGGCAGGGAGGCGGTGGCGAGGAAGGAGCGATAGCGGCGCCGCGCATCCATGGCGGTGCCGTTGTCGGCGATGGCGGCTTCCTGCAGTTCCGCGAGCGCCCAGTGGGTGGGCTCCACCGGGATGGCGACGATCTCGGGCGCCGCGCGCGAGGTGATCTCGATCACGTCGTGGGGGGTAAGGGCCTGGAGGGCGTGGGTGGCAAGCTGGCGCTGATAGGCGCGCCGCTCGGGCGAAAGCTCGTCCCACGGCTCCAGCAGGGGATAGCGCTGCCGGGAGAATGCGTGCATCGCGCGCGCCATGCGCTCCACCATGTCCGTCGCCACCATCCCCGCCTCACACCGCTGACAACCTGAGCCCGGGACCCCGGATGGAAGGCAGCATGCCGGATGCCCCTTTCCGGGAGGTTGCCGGGCGCACCAACCTTCCCGCATGGTTAATGGAGCGTTGATGGGGGAGGCGATGGGGCAGGGCGATGGGGCGGCTGCGTCATCGCGCTGCCGCATGGGCCGGCGATTATCCCCCCGCCTTGCATTGCGGCGGCGTCGGCCGCTGCTCTAGGATGCGGGCCGAAACGGGATCAAGGGAGTAAAAGCATGTCCGTGAAGCTCAGCGACCTGAAGGTGAAGCTGTTCACCGACGGGGCCGACAAGGCGCAGATCGTGGAAATGGCCAAGCAGCCCCACATCGCCGGCTTCACCACCAATCCGTCCCTGCTGCGCAAGGCCGGCGTGACCGATTACGAGGCCTATGCCCGCGATCTCGTCGCCGCCGTGCCGGATCGGCATATCTCGTTCGAGGTCTTCTCCGACGATATCCCGGAAATGCGCGCCCAGGCCCGCGTCATCGCCACCTGGGGCGAGCATGTGCACGTCAAGCTCCCGGTCTCCACCACCCGCGGCGAGACGCTTTATGAGCTGGTGCGCGATCTGGTGAACGACGGCGTGAAGGTGAACCTCACCGCCATCTTCGACGTGCCCCAGGTGGAAGAGGGCGTGAAGGCGCTGGCTGGTGGCGCCCCCTCCATCATCTCGGTGTTCGCCGGCCGCCTTGCCGACCTCGGCATCGATTACAAGCCCGCCATTTCGCGGGCGGTGGCGCTGGCCAACGAGACGAAGAACGTGGAGGTCATCTGGGCCTCCACCCGCGAGGTGTGGAACGTGATCGAGGCGGACGAGATGGGCTGCCACATCATCACCGCCCCCGCCGACGTGCTGAAGAAGCTCCCGGCCATGGGCTCGCGCACCGCCGCCGAGCTGTCCCTCGACGCCGTGAAGGCGTTCCGCGCCGATGCGCTGGCCGCCGGCCTCACCCTCGACCTGACGGGCCGCGCCGCCGCGGAGTGACCTTTTCCGGGGCACTGCCTTCTTAGTGGGCAGGCCCCGGCATTGCACACATCGCGCGCGCTGTTACACTGGCCGCAAGGCGCAGCCCGTCGCTGACCCAGCGGCAGGCCTGAGCGCATGTTTCCGCCTTGCGGCGAGGGGATGGACATGAGGGACGAGACGCACGGACCCGGGGCGGGTCCGGGGCAGTCTTGCCGCGAGCGTGCCGTTGCGGAAAGCGTAACGGATGCACGCCGCGGGACGACGGGGCCTGCGGCTGCGGGCACAGATTCGGCTGCCGGCTCCGATTCTCCTGACCATTCTCCCGACGAGGTTCCCTCCCGCCATCCGATTTCTTCTCCCGGCGAGAACGCTGCGCCCGGCCCGGTTCCCCCCTGTGCGCCCCCGACGCGCCCGGCTCCCGAGAGCCCGGTTTCCGCGGCATCGGTGTCGGCCGGCGCGCATCCCGCGCCATCCTACCCTTACGGCAACGCCAGCGCGGTCTATGCCGCCATCGATCTCGGCACCAACAATTGCCGCCTGCTGGTGGCGCGCCCCACGGCCCGGAGCTTTCGCGTGGTGGACGCGTTTTCGCGCATCGTCCGCCTCGGCGAGGGGCTGACCGCCTCCGGCCGCCTGTGCGACGAGGCCATGACCCGGGCGGTGGCGGCGCTGGAGATCTGCGCGTCCAAGATGGACCTGCGCGGCGTCACCCGCGCCCGCATCGTCGCCACCGAGGCCTGCCGCGCCGCCGAGAACGGTGCGGAATTCTGTGCCCGGGTGGAAGAGCGGACCGGCCTCCAGCTGGAGGTGGTGGACCGCCGCACCGAGGCGGGGCTCGCCGCCACCGGCTGCGCGCCGCTGGTGGACCCCACCTGCGACGGCGCCGTGCTGTTCGACATCGGCGGCGGCTCCACCGAGGTGGTGTGGCTGGGCCGGCGCTCGGCAGGGGACGACGGGCCGCCGCGGGCCCGCATCCGTTCGTGGGTGTCGCTGCCGGTGGGCGTGGTTTCCCTGTCCGAGCGGCACGGCGGTGTCCGCGTTTCACCCGACGTGTTCCACACCATGGTGGATGAGGTGAGCGGCATGCTGGACGGCGTGCGCCAGAGCTGGGGCGTGCGCGCCCCGGGCCGGCTGCACCTGCTCGGCACCTCCGGCACCGTCACCACGGTGGCCGGCATCCATCTCGGCCTCGACCGCTACGACCGTACCCGGGTGGACGGCGCGTGGCTCGGTGCCAGCCACATCGCGGAGGTGGTGGAGCGGCTCATGTGCATGTCGTTCGAGGAGCGGGTGGCCAATCCCTGCATCGGCGCCCAGCGGGCGGACCTGGTGCTGGCGGGCTGCGCCATCATGGAGGCGGTGCGCCGGGTTTTCCCCGCCGATCGCCTGCGGGTGGCGGACCGGGGCTTGCGCGAGGGCATGCTGGTGCAGTTGATGCGGGCTGATGGCGCCTGGCGGCGCAATCGCCCCTCCAGCCCCCCCTCCGGAGACGCACGCGCGTGACCACCCCATCCCGCGGGCCGGACGGCCGGCCCCTGAAAGTGCGCGTGAAAAAATCGCGCGGCCGCACCACGTCCTCCCAGAAATGGCTGCAGCGCCAGCTCAACGATCCTTATGTTGCCCGCGCCAAGCGCGAGGGCTGGCGCTCGCGCGCCGCATTCAAGCTCATTGAATTGGACGAGAAGGCCCGGCTGCTGAAGCGCGGCATGCGCATCGTGGACCTCGGCGCTGCCCCGGGCGGCTGGAGCCAGGTGGCGGCGAAGAAGATCGGCCTGGAGGACGGGCAGGGCAAGATCGTCGCCATCGACCTGCTGGAGATCGAGCCCATCCCCGGCGTCGAATTCGCCCAGATGGATTTCCTCGCCCCCGATGCGCCGGAGCGCCTGATCGCCATGCTGGGCGGACAGGCCGACCTCGTCATGTCCGACATGGCGGCCAACGCCACCGGCCACAAGAAGACCGACCATCTGCGCATCGTCGGCCTGGTGGAGCTTGCGGCGGAGTTCGCCCGCCAGGTGCTGGCGCCGGGCGGGACCTTCCTCGCCAAGGTGATCCAGGGCGGCATGGAAGCAACCCTTCTGGCCGACCTCAAGCGCGACTTCACCCAGGTTCGCCATGTGAAGCCGGCCGCGAGCCGCGCCGATTCGGCCGAGCTTTACGTGCTTGCCACCGGCTTCCGGGGCGAGGCTGTGCTGGCCGAGATGGATGACGCCGAGACGGCCCAGGCACAGGCGCCCCGCGATCAGTGATCCGGCCCCACCTCGCTGCGCGGGTCGGCAAGGTCGGGCTTGCGGCCGGTGAGTTCCGAGCCCGCGTTTTTAGGCAGCCGGACGAAATAGGCGAGGCTCAGGAGGCTCACCACCGCCACCACCAGGAAGGCGACGGCGAAGTCGCCCTGGGTGACCGCCAGTTCGCCCCGGTCGGCGCGCATGGTCTCCAGCACGAAGCCGGCCAACGCCACGCCGCAGGACAGGGACACCTGCTGCGCCACGCTGGCGAAAGAGGTGGCCCGGCTCATCTCCTGCGGCTCCACCTGTGCATAGCTCAGCGCATTGAGTGCGGTGAACTGGAGCGAGCGCAGGAAGCCGCCCAGCAGCAGCACCATCACGATGATCCAATGGGGCGTGAACGGCGTGAAGGCCGCATTCACGGCGATGAAGCCGGCCGAGAACACGGCGTTGGCGACGAGCACGCGCTTGTAGCCGAGCCGCCGCAGCAGCGGCGCGGCAGTGAATTTCATGACGAGGGCGCCGGCCGAGGCGGCGAAGGTAAGGAGGCCCGAGGCAAAGGGGGACAGGCCGAACGACAGCTGCAGCATCAGCGGCAGCAGGAAGGGCAGGGCGCCGATGCCGACCCGGAACAGGGAGCCGCCCACCACGCCGGCGCGGAACGAGGAATGCCGCAGCAGGTTCAGGTCGAGCACCGCATGGGGGGTGACTCGCGCGTGGCGCACATACAGCCACAAAGCGACCGCGCCGACGCCGGCCACGCCGAGGGCGGCCCACACCGGCACCAGCTCCTGCCCCAGCACGGCGAAGCCGAAGACGAGGCCGGCAAGCCCGATGCCGGACAGGACGAGGCCCTTCAGGTCCAGCGGCGGCACATCCTCTTCCCGCACGTTCTCGATGAAGCGGGTGGCGAGGAACACGCCCAGCACGCCGATGGGCACGTTGATGAAGAAGATCAGCCGCCAGTCGAAATAGGTGGTGATGAAGCCCCCCAGCGGCGGCCCGAACACCGGCCCCAGCAGGGCGGGGATGGTGAGCCAGGCCAGCGCGGAGACCAGCTTCGTCTTCGGCACCGACCGCAGGATGACGAGCCGCCCCACCGGCACCATCATGGCCCCGCCCATGCCCTGGATGATGCGGTAGAGCACAAAGTCGGTGAGAGAGGTGGAGAGCCCGCACAGGATCGAGCCCACGGTGAAGATCACGATGGCGGAACGGAACACCGTTCGCGCGCCATAGCGGTCCGCCGCCCAGCCGCTGGCCGGAATGAAGACGGCGAGGGAGAGCAGATAGGAGGTGAGCGCCAGCTTGAGCGCCACCGGGTCTTCCTTCAGGTCGGCGGCGATGGCGGGCAGGGAGGTGGCGATCACGGTCGCGTCCACCTGTTCCATGAACAGGGCGCATGCGACGATGAGGGGAATGAGAACCTGCGGCGGCAGCGCGTGGCGCGGCATGAGTATTTCCCTGGAGCGTTTTCGAGCGAAGTGGATGCCGGTTCGCGTGAAGAAAACGCGTCAATACAAGAATCTAGAGCGATTGCCGTGAGCTGGTGCGAACGGAAAGCGCTCTAGGGGCGCGCCTTGGGGGGCGGGAGGCGCGTCGCCGGGCGTTCCGAATAGGGGCTTCGCCGGCTGCGATCAACCACCCGCAGGGCCAGCCGGGGTAACGATACCTTGCGGGCGCGGTGAGCCACACCATATGGATGCCGAGGCCTTTAAGGAGGGCCTGACGCGACCATGATCTACATTCTCGCCGCTCTGCTTCCGCCGCTCGGCCTGCTGGTGAACGGACAGCCGATTTCGGCCCTCATCAACCTGATCATGATCGTGCCGTGCATCCTGCTCGGCCTGATCTTCCCGCTGTTGTTCTTGGTGCCTTCCGCCCATGCGGTCATCGCCGTGCACATGAAGCGCACGGATCGCCGCCAGCGCGAGGTGCTCGAGGCCATCCAGCGCACAGGCGTCCCGCCCGCCGACTGGCGGCCCTGAGGGGCGCAAGGGTGTCCCCTCCGGCCCGGCCGGAGGGCGACGCGCGTGCCCTGCGAGAGCGGCTCCCCTTCAGTCCACCGTGAGCACGATCTTGCCCACGTGGGCGCTCGCATCCATGCGGGCGTGGGCGGCGGCCGCATTGGCCAGCGGGAAGGTCTCGTCCATCACCGGGCGGTACTTGCCCGCCGCGATCAGCGGAAACACCTTCTCGACGATGGCGGCGGCCAGCGCCGCCTTCTCCTCCACCGGGCGCGAGCGCAGGGTGGAGCCGGTGTGGGTCAGGCGCTTCAGCATGAGTCGCATGAAATCCACCTCGGCCTTGGCGCCCTGCTGGAAGGCGATCTGCACGATGCGCCCGTCCTGCGCGGCGGCTTCGTAGTTCTTCTGGATGTAGGGGCCGCCGATCATGTCGAGGATCACGTTAGCGCCCTTGCCGGCGGTGAAGCTCTTCACTTCGGCCACGAAATCCTGGGTGCGGTAGTTCACCGCCAGGTCGGCGCCCAGCGTCACACAGGCGGCGCATTTCTCGTCCGATCCCGCCGTCACCACCACCCGCGCACCGAAGGCCTTGGCCAGCTGGATGGCCGTGGTGCCGATGCCGCTGGACCCGCCGTGCAGCAGCAGCGTCTCGCCCGCCTTCAGCTGGCCGCGCTCGAAGATGTTGCTCCACACGGTGAAGGCGGTTTCCGGCAGGGCCGCCGCCTCGGCCGCGCTCAGGCCCTCGGGAATGGGCAGGGCGGTGGCCTCGTGGGTGGTGCAATATTGCGCATAGCCGCCGCCGGTGACGAGGGCGCAGACCCGGTCGCCCACCTTGAAGCGGCTCGCGCCTGCGCCGAGGGCCACCACCGTGCCGGCGATTTCCAGGCCCGGAATGTCCGAGGCGCCGGGCGGCGGCGGATAGAGGCCCTTGCGCTGCATCACGTCCGGGCGGTTGATGCCGGCGGCCTCCACCTTCATCAGCAGCTCGCCGGGGGCGGGGGAGGGGACCGGGC
>NZ_JAIVFO010000259.1 GCF_029991245.1 Xanthobacter autotrophicus | reverse complement strand
CCGCAGGACTGCCCCCATGCCCATCCCCAAGATCCACGACGAGTTCCACACCCTCGACCTTGCCACCGGCTGGGAAGTCCCGCCCGGTTATCCGGAAGGCATCAAGCAGAAGATCCTCTCCGGCGCGCTGGATGAGGAGAACAAGAGCGGCTCGCGCACGCGGCTTCTCAAGTTCGATGCCGGCGTCTTCACCACCAAGCCCTTCGTCCATGAGTATTGGGAAGAGGTGTTCCTGGTCACCGGCGATCTCACCGTGGGCAATGACGACAAGGGCGAGGGCGGCGAGAGCTTCTCCCCCTTCACCTATGCGGTGCGCCCCCCGGGCGCGTTCCACGGACCGTTCAAATCGGATAAGGGCTGCATGCTGCTCGAAATCCACTATTTCGATCCGGCCTGATCCCCGCCCGCCCCTTCTGCTGACCCGGACTTCGCCATGCCCCAGCCGACCCTTGCCGCCCTCGCCCAAGACCTCGCCGCCGGGCGCACCACGGCGCGGGCGCTGGCGGAAGCCTGCCTTGATCGCATCGCCGACCCCGACGGCGAAGGCGCCCGCGCCTTCGTCAGCGTGAACCGGGAGGGCGCGCTGAAGGCGGCGCAGGCGCAGGATGACCTGCGGCAGGCGGGGGCGGCGCCCTCGCCTTTCGCCGGCATCCCCATTTCGGTGAAGGACCTGTTCGACGTTCAGGGCGAGGTCACCGCAGCGGGCTCCAAGGTGCTGAAGGACAATCCGTCGGCCACGGCGGATGCCCCGGCGGTGGCGCGCCTGCGCCGGGCGGGGTTCGTCCTGCTCGGCCGCAACACCATGACCGAGTTCGCCTATTCCGGCCTGGGCATGAACCCGCATTACGGCCACCCCCGCGCGCCGTTCGAGCGCGCGGAAGGCGGGCGCGTCTCCGGCGGCTCCAGCTCCGGCGGGGCGGTGGCGGTGGCGGACGGCATGGCCCACGCCGCGCTGGGCACCGACACCGGCGGCTCCTGCCGCATCCCGGCCGCCTTCTGCGGCATCACCGGTTCCAAGCCCACCGCCAGCCGGGTGCCGCGCGAGGGCGCCTTCCCGCTCTCCACCACGCTGGATTCCATCGGCCCCATCGCCCGCTCGGTGGCCTGCTGCGCGGCGCTGGACGCCATCCTCTCCGGCGCAGAGCCGGGTCCGCTGGTGCCGCGCCCGGTCAAGGGGCTGCGCCTGCTGGTGCCCACGACGGTGGCGCTGGACGGGCTCGACGGCGAGGTCGCCAAGGCCTTCGAAGTGGCGGTGGACGCGCTGGCGCGGGCCGGCGCGCACATCGTCTCCGCCCCCTTCCCGGAATTCGGAGAGGTGGCCACCATCAACGCCAAGGGCGGCTTTTCCGCCGCCGAGAGCTATGCGGTGCACCGCCGCCTGCTGGCGGAACAGGCCGACGCCTACGACCCGCGCGTGGCCGGCCGCATCAAGCGCGGGGCCGAGCAGTCGGCCGCCGATTATGTGGAACTGGTGGCCGCGCGCCGGGCGCTGGTCCAGCGGGCCGCGGCGCGGCTTGCCGGCTTCGACGCGCTGGTGATGCCCACGGTGGCCATCCTGCCGCCGAAGATCGCAGACCTTGCCACCGACGACGACGCCTATGGCCGCGCCAACATCCTGGCCCTGCGCAACCCCACCCTCATCAACATGATCGACGGCTGCGCCATCTCCCTGCCCCTCCCCGGCGCGCCCGTGGGGCTGATGCTGGCCGGCGCGCCCGGCACCGATCAGGCCCTCTTCGCCGTCGCCGCGGGGGTGGAGGCGGCGCTGGCCGCCTGATCGGCGGCGCCCGCCTTCGGCAGCAGCACCCGCAGGCGGGCGCCGCCGCCGGGACGGTCGGCGATGATGACTTCGCCGCCGTGCCCCTCCACGATCTGCCGCACGATGGTGAGGCCGAGCCCCGCCCCGCCGCTCTCCCGGTTGCGCGAGGGCTCGACCCGGTAGAAGGGCTCGAACACGCTTGCCCGTTCGGCCACCGGAATGCCGGGACCGCGATCGTCCACGCGCAGTTCCACCTGTTCGCCGTGGTCGATGAGCGTGATGTCGGCGCGCTGCCCGTAGGCCAGGGCGTTGCCCACGAGATTGGCCAGCACCCGCGCCAGCGCCCCGCGCGCGCCATCCACCGGCAGCGGCGCGTCGGCACCGGACAGGCTCACCGCGGCCCCCTCTGCCAGATGCGCCTCATATTCGGCGCGGGCCAGCGCGGAAAGATCCACCCGCTCGCCCGAGGCCGGCGCGAAGGTGGCGCGGGCGAAGGCGAGGGCATCGTCCACCAGCGCCTGCATGCCGGCGAGGTCGGCCTGCGCCTTTTCCACCTGCGGACCCGGCGGCAGCAGCTCCAGTCGCAGCCGCAGCCGGGTGAGATAGGTCCGCAGATCGTGGCTGATGGCGCCGAGCACCAGCGTGCGCATGCGCACCAGCTCGGCGATGCGCGCCTGCATGGCATTCACCGCGCGGATGACGAGCCGCACGTCCGGCGCGCCGCGCTCCGGCACTTCCAGCGGCTCCAGCCGCGCGCCGAAGCGCTCCACCACGTCGGCGAGATCGGAAAGCGGGCGCGTCTCCCGCCGCACCGCGAACAGGGCGGCGAGCGCCACGAGGAAGCCGAGGATGCCGGCGATCAGCCCCACCGGCAGGCCGAGGAGCCGGACGGTCAGGTCGCCGCCCGCGAGCACGTCGAGATAGCCCCCGCCGTCCAGCCCCACCAC
>NZ_JAIVFO010000258.1 GCF_029991245.1 Xanthobacter autotrophicus | reverse complement strand
GCCACGGGGGGCACGTCGGCTTCTGCGGAGAGGATCGGGGCGGCGGCGTCGGCAGCAAAGGGGGCGGTCATTCGGCGTCGGTCTCTTTGTCGGTGTCGGCGGGGGCGTCCGAGGACGTGTCATCAAGGTCGCGCACCACTTGGGGCGAGCGCAGCAGCGCGTCCATGCGGGAGCCCTCGTCGAACGAGGTGTCCTCGCGGAAGCGCAGCTCAGGCACGGATTTCAGCTCCATGCGGCGGCCGACCTCCAGGCGCAGGTAGCGGGCATTGGCCGCCAGCGCCTTGATCACCGGGGTGATGTCCTTGCCGCCGAGGGGCATGACGTAGCAGGTGGCGATCTTGAGGTCCGGCGACATGCGCACCTCGGGCACCGTGATGATGTGCGCGGTGAGCACCGGATCGGTGATGGCGCCGCGCTGGAGCACGTCGGCGAGGGCGTGGCGGACGAGTTCGCCCACGCGCAGCATGCGCTGGGAGGGGCCGCCCCCCGTGCGTGTATCAGGTCTCATGGGTCTAGAATGCCTTTGCGGGTGCCGGGCCGGGGCCGGGGCACCTTCTCCTTCAAAAGGGAGCGGACGGGTTTGGACCGTGCCGCTCCGGTTGGTTCTTTACGCCCCCGACGCCTGTTGCTCCCTTGCCCGCTTGAGGAAGAGGGGAGGGAACTGCAGCGGCGGCGCCGGCAGCGTCGTCAAACGCCGTGCCGGCGGGAGCGCCTTTCCCCCTCCCAACCCTCCCCCGCACGCGGGAGAGGGCTCAACCCTGTGACGGGAGAGGGGTTTGGCGACCTGTCGCCCGCCTCACAGCGAGCGCTGGATCACCTCGACGCGATAGCACTCGATCACGTCGCCCGCGCGCATGTCCTGGTAGTTCTCGAAGGACATGCCGCAATCCTGGCCCGCATGCACCACGTTGACCGCATCCTTGAAGCGGTTGAGCGTGGCAAGCTTGCCTTCGTGGATCACCACGTTGTCGCGGATGAGGCGGACATGCTGGCCGCGTTCCACGTTGCCGTCGGTGACCTGGCAGCCGGCCACCTTGCCCACCTTGGAGACCGCGAAGATCTCCTTGATGAGGGCGTTGCCCAGCATGGTCTCGCGGTTGATGGGCGCGAGCAGGCCGCTCATGGCCTTCTTCACGTCATCCACCAGGTCGTAGATGATGTTGTAGTAGCGGATCTCGATGCCCGCCCGCTCGGCCGCGTCGCGGGCTTCCTTGTTGGCGCGCACGTTGAAGGCGATGATCGCGGCGCCGGAGGTTTCCGCCAGCGTCACGTCGCTTTCGTTGATGCCGCCCGCTCCCGAATGGATGATGCGGGCCTGCACCTCGTCGTTGCCGACCTTTTCCAGCGCGCCGATGATGGCTTCCACCGAGCCGGACACGTCGCCCTTGATGATGAGGGGGAATTCCTTCCGCCCCGTGGCCTTCACCTGGCTCATCATCTGCTCGAGCGAGCCGCGCACGGTGGCGGACCGGGCCGCCGCCTTCTCGCGCTTCTGGCGCTGGCGGTAGTCGGTGATCTCGCGGGCGCGGGCTTCGTTCTCCACCACGGCGAGGCGGTCGCCCGCCTCCGGGGTGCCGTTGAAGCCCAGCACTTCCACCGGCAGGGACGGGCCGGCGGTGTCCACGGTGGCACCGGTGTCGGAGATGAGGGCGCGCACGCGGCCCCATTCGGCGCCGGCCACCACGATGTCGCCGACCTTCAGCGTGCCGCGCTGAACCAGCACGGTGGCCACCGGGCCGCGACCGCGGTCGAGCTTGGCTTCCACCACGGTACCTTCGGCCGCACGGTCCGGATTGGCGCGCAGGTCGAGCAGTTCCGACTGGAGGGCGATGGCCTCGAGCAGCTTGTCGAGGTTGAGGTGCTCCTTGGCGGAGACCTCCACTTCGAGCGTATCGCCGCCCATGGTTTCCACCTGCACTTCATACTGAAGCAGCTCGGAGCGCACGCGCTCGGGCTTAGCGCCGGGCTTGTCGATCTTGTTGATGGCCACGATCAGCGGCACCTTGGCGGCGCGCGCATGATGGATGGCCTCCACGGTCTGGGGCATCACGCCGTCGTCGGCCGCCACCACCAGCACCACGATGTCCGTCACCTTGGCGCCGCGGGCGCGCATGGCGGTGAAGGCGGCGTGGCCGGGGGTGTCGATGAAGGTGATCTTGCTGCCCGAGGGCGAGGTCACCTGGTAGGCGCCGATGTGCTGGGTGATGCCGCCGGCCTCGCCGGAGACCACGTTGGCCTTGCGGATGGCATCCAGCAGCGAGGTCTTGCCGTGGTCGACGTGGCCCATGATGGTCACGACGGCGGGACGCGGCACCAGGCTCTCCGGGGCGTCGGGCGTGTCGAACAGGCCCTCTTCCACGTCGGATTCCGAGACGCGGCGCACGGTGTGGCCAAGATCCTCGGCGATCAGCTGGGCGGTGTCCGCGTCGACCACGTCGGTGATCTTCAGCATCTGGCCCTGCTTCATGAGCATCCGGATCACGTCCACGGCCCGCTCCGACATGCGGTTGGCGAGTTCCTGGATGGTGATGGTCTCGGGCAGGATCACTTCGCGAAGGATCTTTTCCTTGCTCTCCTGCACCCGGTGGCCGGTCATGCGCTGGGTGCGGCGGCGGAAGGAGGCGAGCGAACGCTGGCGCTCTTCCTCGCCCGAGAGGGCGGTGACGAGGGTCAGGCGGCCGCGCTGCTTCTCCTGGCCGGCGGGGGCGCGGGGCACCTTCACCGG
>NZ_JAIVFO010000257.1 GCF_029991245.1 Xanthobacter autotrophicus | reverse complement strand
GGAGGGGGCCGGGGGAGCACCTGTTCCGGCTCTATCGAGAGGAGCACCTCAAAGCGCGACGCGGCGTTGAGGCTGGCCGCGGACAAGGTGTCGGAGGAGATCGGCCGGATGCGCGCCAGATGCTTCTGCATCGCCTCCACCGAGGTCGTGCCCAGCCGCCGAGCGAGGTGGTGCGGTGGGTGATGCTCATTGTCGGATGTCCATGGCGAGATCCGCGTTGCCATGGCGTGCGGCTCCGGGCACGCCTGATCCGCGGCGACCCGGCAACGCTCGGAGCCCGGGCGGGAGTTGCGCACGGGCGGTCCGCGGTGCGCCGCGTTCACGGCTGAACCGCTCCGTGCTAGGGTCGCCCATGCATCATTCCGCAATTGAAACGTGAGCGGTTCCTTGCCCTCCGGTTGCCGCACCCTCATCCTCGCCCTGCTGCTTGCGGCGCTGGCATTGCACGCCCCCGCCCGTGCGGCGGACGCTGCCTTTACGCAATTCATCGCCTCGCTCTGGCCGCAGGCGCAGGCGGCCGGGGTCTCGCGGGAGACGTTCGAGCGCGAGACACGGGGCCTCGAACCGGACTACAAGCTGCCGGATCTGGCCCTGCCGGGACGGCCCGCGACCGGCGCGTCGGCGCAGGCGGAGTTCGTGCAGGTGCCGGCCAATTATGTGAAGGAAGCCACCATCGCGCGGCTCGCCGCCGAGGGGCAGCGGCTGATGCAGAAGCATCGGGCCGCGCTCGACCAGATCGAAAGCCGGTTCGGCGTGCCGGCAACGATGGTGCTGGCGCTGTGGGGCCGCGAGACCGACTACGGCCGCTACACCTCCCCCCATGACACGCTACGCGTGGTGGCGACCCAGGCCTATGTGGGCCGCCGCAAGGAGCAGTATCGCGATGAGTTCATCCTCGCGCTGAAGATCCTCGGTGACGGCGCGGTGACGCGGAAGGACTTCCGTTCATCCTGGGCCGGCGCCACCGGCCTTACGCAGTTCCTGCCGTCCGAATACTACAAGCATGGCGTCGATCTCGACGGCGATGGCCGCGTCGATATCTGGCATTCGGTGCCGGATGCGCTGGCCTCCGCCGCCAAGCAGCTCGCCGACAAGGGCTGGCAGCCCGGGGTGCGCTGGGCCTACGAGGTCCGTGCGCCGGCGAATGCCGACTGCACCCTGGGCGTGCCCGAAGTGCAAAAGTCCATCGGCGAGTGGCTGCGCGCCGGCTTCGCGCCGGTGCAAAGGCTCTCGGCCGCCGATCAGACGCAGACGGCTTCGCTGCTGCAGCCCGAGGGCAGCTACGGCCCGTCCTTCCTCACCACGAAGAACTACTTCGTGATCAAGCAATACAATTTCTCCGATCTCTATGTGCTGTTCGTCGGCCATCTCTCCGACCGCATGGTGAACCCGCAGCGCTTTGCGACGCCATGGACCGCCTCGACGCAGCTGCGCACGAAATCGGTGGAGGCGATGCAGAAGCATCTGGCCCGCACCGGCCTCTACACCGACAAGATCGACGGCAAGGCGGGCATGCTGACCCGCGCGGCGCTCGGTGCTTACCAGAAGTCGGCCGGACTGAAGGTGGATTGCTGGCCGAGCGAGGCGGTGCTCCAGTCGATGGGCGCGGCGCGATAGCGGCTGGGAGGCCATTTGGGAGCGCCCGGCGGACGCTTCCAGCCTCTCCGCCCATGCCTGCGGTGGGCCGTCCAGGACGTTTGTGGATGCCATCCATAGTATGACGGAAGTGGATTGGCTTAAACTATATTAGCTATCAAAAAACAATATTTGCGTTTCCAGATTTGATTGATATGGCGCGGACACGCCTGAATCTCCTGTTGGATGCCCGTCGCCCCCGCCATTCTCGCCCGCGCCGCCGACCGGCCCGGCACGGGTTTACCTTCGCTTCTCCTTGCCGTGGAGTGGTTCAGGCCACCTTCACCACCGCCATCATCCCGGTGGCCATGTGGTAGAGGTGGTGGCAGTGCAGGAACCACTCGCCCTTCGGCCCGGCATCGAAGGCGATGGTCACGGGCATGTGCGGCGGCACCATCACCGTGTCGCGCAGGGCGCCCGCGATCCGCCGCCCGCCGATGCCCACGACCTGGAAGTGATGGCCGTGCAGGTGCATGGGGTGGCTCATGCCGGTGGGATTCATGAAGGTCATCTCCACCCGCTCGCCCTGCTGGACCGTGAAGGGGATGTCCTCCCCATGGATGCGGCCGTTGATGGTCCAGCGATAGCCCGGCTCCTCGCCCAGCAGGATGGGGAAGGCCGTGTCCGGCACCCGCGCCGCAAGCGGCTTCTGCGCCGAGAGCCGTTCCTCGAAGGCGAGGTCCATGAAGCCCTGCGGGAGGTCCGCCGCCTCGGCGAGGCGCGAGATGGCCGCCCCCGCCGTCGCCAGCACGAGGCCGGTCCGACGGGTCGAGGCCTCCACCTGCGCCAGCACCGGAAAGGCGCCGCCCGCGGCCGGGATCTCCACGAGGAGGTCCATGCGCTGGCCCTGGGCGAGCGGAAAGGCATTCGCCGCCACGGGGGCACAGGGCGTGCCGTCCACGGCGATGCAGCGGGGCTTCAGGCCCGGCACGGTGAGGAAGAAGGCGGTGGCGGTGCCGCCATTGATGATGCGCAGGCGGACCCGGCCGCCCTTCTCCACCCGCACCACCTCCGGATCGGCGAGGGTGCGGCGGTTGGCGAGGAAGGCGTCGTAGACAACATCGTTGGCGTGCACCATCATGCCGCCCCCCATGCTTCCGCCCGGCATCGCCC
>NZ_JAIVFO010000256.1 GCF_029991245.1 Xanthobacter autotrophicus | reverse complement strand
CCCCTGCCCCACCCGCGGCACGCCGCCGGACGACCCGCATCCCAGGATGGTGAAGGTGAGGCTTGCGCCGGTTTCGCTGGGCATGGGCAAAGGCATGGCTCTCGCGACCTCGCTGCGTCTGCTGCTCGGGTCAAGGGCAGGGCGGAATCGGCCCGCAGCCTGATCCATATTCGCCCCGGAGTCACACCCGAGGGCGCCAAAGATCATTCAGCGGCACTGAAATTGTGTGCCGGGGGCCGCAAACGGATGGCGAATCGCACCGGATCGCGAGCAGAGGGGTAAGTCTGGATCAAAGGCGAATATAGTCGTTATGACGCTGACTTAGCGCGGATGATTCGCTTGTGTTCTCAGATGAGCATCCGCCCATAAGTGCCAAAATGGCGCCGCGCGCAGGATGGCCCTGGGGACAGTTGCGCTGCGCTGGTCCCGCAGGCGCAGGAGCCGCACGGACGGTCGAGAGGTGGAAGCCGGAAGCCGGGCGGGGGGCGGCCCTCCCCCGCCCCTGACCCTCGCGCCCAGACGCCGCAAAGCGGGCCACGCGACCGCCGGGAACCCGCGTCGTCACGGGCACCGGTGGCATTGGGGCAGGGATTTTCGGGGTGTTGAATGGTCGGAGCGAGAGGATTTGAACCTCCGACCCCTAGTCCCCCAGACTAGTGCGCTAACCGGGCTGCGCTACGCTCCGACTGAGGATGGGAGGCTTAGACCATCGATCCGGCGTGGGCAAGCCCCCTCGCACAGGTATCCCATGCTCTCCCCAGCCATGTGTTTTTCAGCCGCACATCCCCGGCCAAGCTACAGCTCGAGATTGTCGATCCGGCCCTGAATGCCGGCAGGATTGTGGCGAGGGCACCCGATTCATCACTTTTTCGCCGGCAAATTGGGACGCTATCGCCCCATTGCGACGCCATTCGGCAATCATCTGAAATGACACGGAAGATTGATTGCATGAAGAAACGCGTGGTCCTGTCCTGCTTCGCCCTGTCCCTCTCGGCCGGAATGGCCGTCTCGAACACCGCAAAAGCGGACACCTCCACCGGCGTCGCCTCTTACTATTGGCAAGGCCGCAGCACCGCGAGCGGCGAGCGCTTCAACCCCTCCGCCATGACGGCGGCGCACCGCTCCCTGCCCTTCGGGACCAAGGTGCGTGTTACAAATCTGCGCAATGGACGCACCGTCGTCGTGCGCATCAACGATCGCGGCCCGTTTGTCCGCGGCCGGGTGATCGACGTGTCCCGCGCTGCGGCCTCCGAGCTTGGCTTCACCAACTCGGGCATCACCCGCGTCGCCCTCGCCGTGATGGACTGACACCGGCGGGGCTTTCAGCAATCAGGCCACGCGGCCGCGTGCCAGGATGGAGGCACTCTCCGGCGCAGCCTCGTCGCCTTTTCCCCGGATGACCTCCCGTCGCGCGGATCAAGCTCTGCCGAATGTGGCCGAGCCCCGCGCGACGGCGAACGCGCCGTGACGCCGGTCGATCAATCGCCCGACCGCTCTGCGGCCCGCGGCGCCAGCACCTCCTCCATCAGCCGCCGGCATTCACCCAGCTCATAGAGCGCCGACTGCATGCGATGCACGTCGTCACGCGAGAGCACGGGTGCGGCCATGGGCGGCGGCTGGCCCGCCATCCGGGGTTCGGACCTCAGGTGCGGCGGCAGATATTGATCGGGCGGGCCCGGACGCAGCGGCTCACGCGGCATCCGCTGCGCCGGCGGCTCCGGTTCGGGCGCATAGGCCGGCGCCTCCCCCCTCGCCGATCCGTCGCGGAACGCCGGATTGGGCAGGTCCAGCGGGGCCTCGGCCCGGCTCCAGGGGGGCGGTCCCCGCCGTTGCGCCACATACGGGTCGGGAGCCGCGGCGCGGCCGGCCATGCGCTCGGCGATCCGGCGCTGCTCGGCCTCGGGAAGCACGCCCGAGTGCGGGTCATCCTCATCATGGATCGGACCAATGAGCGGCCCGACCCGGGTCGCTCGCGGCAGAGACTGCGGGGCCCCCTCGCCCCAGCCTTCATCCCAAACCCGCCGCACCTCCTCGTCGGCCCAGCCCGCCGGGGGCCGGGCGTGGGGCGCCCCTGCCGACGCCGAAGCGGCAGACGCATGGGCCATCGGAGCGCGGCCCGCCGGCGCACCCACGGAGGGTGGGTTCGCGGGCGACAGATGCAGGGCCGCTGCACTTGGGGGCGCCGCGGCGCTCATGGACGGCTCGCGCCGTTCCCCACGGGACGGCGAGAGGGGGGGCCGTCGCCGCTCCTCGTTCATCATCTCGGTCTCCGGATCGGCGGCCGTGGCGCCATGGCGCGGGGCGCGCGACGGCCGTTCGGTGGGGCGATAAGGCGGCTCATCGTCGTCAGGGGGCGCCTCGGCGGCCGGCAGGCCGGCGCGATCCTCTGCTGCGCCGTGCCAAGTCGCCTCCACCCAGTCGGTCTGCCGCCATTCCCCATCCTGCACGATGCGACCCTGGCGCGGGTCCCGGCCTTGATCCCGGCGGGGCGCGCCGGGCAGGTCATGGGCAGGCAGGTCACGGGCAGGCGCGTCGTAGGCAGGCGCGTTTTGGGCAGACTCCTGGAAGCGCGGCGGCGCGGATCGCGTGAGCGGACCGGCGCCCCGTTGCGGTGGTGCCGGCCGTTCGTTCTCATCCTCATAGGCTTCAGCTGGCGGGCTGCGCCGGGCGCGGGGGGCGAACGGGTCCGCGAACCCTTCGCCTTGCAGCCGTTCATCTTCCTCCCATGCCGGGCGCCGTGCCTCGGCGGGGGTGGAGGG
>NZ_JAIVFO010000255.1 GCF_029991245.1 Xanthobacter autotrophicus | reverse complement strand
CCCGTGTCCTGCCCCGACGTGGCGCCCCCTTCCCCGCAAGCGGGAGAGGGAGCGGCGGAGCGTCATGCCCCGCCCCAATTACCGCCTCAAATTACCGCCTCACTTGCCGCCGAGCAGCGGGGCCAGTTCCTTGTCCCATTCGGCGATGCCGAGGGCGCCGGAGAGCTTCTTGCCGTTGATGAAGAAGGTGGGGGTCGCGTTCACGCCCAGCTCCTTGTTGGCGTAGAGGGCGCTTTCCTGCACCTTCTCGCCGAGGGTCTGGTCGGTGAGGCACTTCTCGAAGTCGGCCTGGCTCATGCCCGCCTGCTTGGCCACCGCCAGAAGGCCGGCCGCCGGGTCCTGGCTATAGGCCCAGGTCTTCTGCGTCTCGAACAGGGTCGAGACCATGGGGAAATACTTGTCGTCCGGCATGCAGCGGGCCAGCATGAACGCCGCGGTGGCCACCGGCTCGAACGGGAATTCGCGGAAGATGAAGCGCACCTTGCCGGTGTCGATGTATTTCGTCTTCAGCTCGGGGAAAGTGGTGATGTGGAAGGCGGCGCAGTGGCTGCACGTGGCCGAGGCGTATTCCACCACCGTCACCGGTGCCGTGGCGCTGCCCAGCGCCTTCTCGGGCAGGGGGCTCGCGGCCGCGGCCATCAGCTTGGCCTGCTCGACCGTCTGCGCGGCGGCCGGCTCGAACGGGATGGTGAGGCCAAGGCCAAGCCCGGCGGCGAGGGCGGCAAGCCCGGCTCCGGCCAGGAAACGGCGGCGATCGAGAATCATGGACATCTCCGAAAGGTCCGGCGTCGGATCCGGCGGTCCCGCGCGGGCGGGAGCCGGATGCGCCGCGTCGCCGAATCTGGTGAGCGCAAAGCACAGGTAAGTGCAGGGGCGGGGCGCCCCGACGGTGAATCCATGGGGCTCTAACATGTCGCCCGTATGGCGGCAAACCTTGCGCCGATCACAGCTTGTTCAGTGCTGCCGCGCGCCTGCGGGAAGCTGCTCAGCCGCGTCCGCGCTCGCGCCGCACCAGCGCGCCGAGCCGGGCGAGGGAGGCGGCCAGCGCCTCGTCCTCGAAGGCGCCGATCTCGCCGCGCACGGCGGCGATGGTGGACGGCTCGGGCTTGGGTGGCAGGGGCTGGCGGGCGTGGCGCTGCGGCACCGGCCCCTGGCGCAGGGCGAGGCGGCCCACGCAACGCCAGCCGAAATAGGCGTTGATGCGCTCCACCACCACGCCGGCGGCATATTGCAGCTCGATGGCGTAGGCGCCTTCCACCCGCACCACGAGGGTGGCGGCGGCGCCGTCCTCCTTGGGCCATTGCAGGCGCACCGGCATGCAGCGGGGTGCGAGGTCCGGCCCCACGATCTCGTCCCAGTGGGTCACCACCTCCACCACGGAGAAGCCCGCCTTGCCGCACAGGTCCGAGATGCTCGGCGCGACGAAGTCGGCGAGCGGCCGGGGGCCGGAACGGCGGCGGAGCATGCGGGACGGGTTCGACACGGGGATTCTCTGAAGGGGAAGAGGGCGCGGCGCCCCTTGTCCTGCGGCGCCGGCGCGGCCACCTTGGCCGCATGACATCCTCCCCCGCCGCAAGAGCCACGGCAAGAGCCGCAACGAGAGCCGCTGCAAGAGCGACTGCAAGAGCCTCCGCGGGGGCCTCGGCCCATGCCGCAGCAAATTCCGACGCAAGTTCCAGCGCACCCGCCGCCGCCGGGGCTGCATCCCATCCCGCCGGACCGGACCCCGCCGCGCTGCTCGCCTGGTACGATCGCCACCGCCGCCGCCTGCCCTGGCGGGCGGAGCCGGGGCGCCGTGCCGATCCCTATCACGTGTTCCTCTCCGAGATCATGCTGCAGCAGACCACGGTGAAGGCGGTGGGGCCGTATTTCGGAGCCTTCCTTGCCCGCTGGCCCAGCGTGTCGCATCTCGCCGCCGCGCCGCTGGAGGAGGTGCTCTCCGCCTGGGCGGGGCTCGGCTATTACGCCCGCGCCCGCAATCTCCACGCCTGCGCCAAGGCGGTGGTGGCGCGCCATGGCGGGCGCTTCCCGGACGCCGAGGCGGCGCTGCTCGATCTTCCCGGCATCGGGCCCTACACGGCCGCCGCCATCGCCGCCATCGCCTTCGACCGGCCGGCGAGCCCGGTGGACGGCAATATCGAGCGCGTCATTTCCCGCCTCCATGCCATCGGCGAGCCTTTGCCGGGGGCGAAACCCGCCATCAAGGCCCGCGCCGCCGCGCTGACGCCGCACCAGCGGCCGGGGGATTTCGCCCAGGCCATGATGGATCTTGGCGCCACCATCTGTACGCCGAAATCCCCCGCCTGCGCGCTCTGCCCCTGGATGGAGCCGTGCGTGGCGCGCGCCGAGGGCGATGCCGCCCGCTATCCGGTGAAGGCGCCCAAGGGCGAGAAGCCCAGGCGCGAGGGCACGGCCTTCCTCGCCGTGCGGGCGGATGGGGCGGTGCTGCTGCGCACCCGGCCCGACAAGGGCCTGCTGGCGAAGATGACGGAGGTGCCTTCCACCCCCTGGGACAGCCGGGCGGGGGCGAAGGCGCCGGCGCGTGCCGAGGATCACGCCCCCTTCCCGACCCGCTGGCGCAGCCTGCCGGGGGCGGTGGAGCACGTCTTCACCCATTTCGCGCTGACGCTGAAGGTGTGCCGGGCGGACCTGCCCGCCACCACGCCGGCCCCTGAGGGCCATCGCTGGGCGCGGCCGGAGGGCTTCGGGCGGGAGGCGCTGCCCTCGCTCATGCGCAAGGTGCTGGCCCACGGGGGGATCGAGTAGGACGGCGTTGCTCCCCTCTCTCCTCGCGGGAGAGGGGCTTGGGGGTGAGG
>NZ_JAIVFO010000254.1 GCF_029991245.1 Xanthobacter autotrophicus | reverse complement strand
GTCTTGCCGCTGGCGCGGGCGGGCGTGGCGTCCTCGGCGGCGGTGTCGGCCGCTGCGACCGTGGTGGTCTCGCCGCCCTCGTCGTCGTCCGCATCCTTCTTGCCGAACAGGCCGGAGAAGAATTTCTTCACGCCCTTGCCGCCATCGGCCGAGGCCACGGCGACGCCGGCCTTGGAGCCGCGGGCCTGCAGCTCGGCGAGGGCCGCGGCATAGCCAGAGAGGGGGCGTCCATCGGTGCCCACATGCACGGTCTTGCCGTCGGGGAAGACGCGGGCGAGCTGGTCGTGGGTCATGCGCGGCCAGTGGCGTACATTTCCCGTGTCCATATGGACGAAGGGCGAGCCGGAGGTGGGATAGAAGCCCACGCCGCCGCGTTGGAGCCGAAGCCCGGCCACCCGCAGCTCGGTGAGGTTCACCCCCGGAATGTAGAAATCCATGGCCCGGCCCAGCATGTGCTGGGAGAATTTCGCGACGCCGCTGGAACGCGCGCGCAGCATGGAATTGGTTTCGGGCGAGCGGTAGGAGGAAACGATCTGGATCGGCGCCGTGGCGTCGGTCTCGCGGTAGACCTCCCACACGATGTCGAACAGGGCGGGGTCCATCTGCGTGGACTTCTGGTTGCGCCAGTCCCGCAGGAAGTGATTGAGCTGGGCCAGCGCCTCGGTGTCGTAGCGGCCGTTCTTCTTGAAGGTGAAGCTGCCGCTCTCGCCGGAATGGGTGTGGTGCAGGGTGATGGTGCGGGTATCGCCGTTGGCCACCGCATTCTGCAGCGACGAGGTGCCCGCGATGAGGAGGCTTGCCCCGATGGCGACGGCCCGGATCACGGGCAGCCCCTTGAGGCGCACGGATCCCGCGGATGCGGATCCTGTGCGCAGGGATCGGACGGCGGTGATCGCGGAACAGATGGCCAATGTCTCGAACCCGAGGCTCAGATGTCAAGGACGCCGCGACTGTTGCCGCGACGCTATGGGATGAGAGTCTTGTCGGGTTCGGTTAAGGGTGAGTTGACACCCCGCGCCCCCTTGCGACCGAACCGCAGGTTTCCCTGAAGCATCGGTCACGGGTCCGTGAGTTATCGGCGGAGTGTGGCAAAAACGTGCCGGCCCCCGTGTCGGGCTGTGGCTTTGCCGCACCAGGCAACCTGTGACATGCGATATCCACAGGCCGGAAAGCGCGGCAGACTGACGCGTGGCGAGGCTGGCGCCGTTCTTCAAGTTATTGAAAAACAAAGGGATGGCCGTTAGGCCGTCCATGCCGCTGCGGTAGGATGAGACGGCTCAGCGTCTCGGATTCAGCGGGTCTTGGACTCAGCGCGTCTTGGGCGCGGCACTCCGGGTGGAGGTGCCGTCGGCGATTCGCTGCCTGTTGGCGAGGCCGAGCAGGGTCTTGGTCTCGGCGTTGATGCCGTAGAGATCCTCACGCACCGCGAGGCGGCCGGCATCATCCACCACCACGTTGAAATAGACGATGTGCACCGGGAAGCGCTGCTTGAGGTTCACGTAGCGCTCGGAGCTGCCGAACATCTTGCCGATGCGCGCCTGGGTCCAGTTGTCGTTGGGCAGGCCGAGGTTGAAGATCACCTCGCCGAACTTGAGCGGCTCGTAGACCCGCACGCAGCCGTGGCTGTAGGCGCGCCGGTCGTTCTGGAACAGCGCCTTGGACGGGGTGTCGTGCAGATAGACCGAATGGTCGTTGGGGAACATGAACTTGATGCGCCCCAGCGCGTTGCGCTCGCTGGGCACCTGGCGGAAGGAATAGCCGCCGGACCCGTTGCGCACCACCTCGATGCCGCGCCGCGCCAGCGCCGAGGGGTCGGAGCGCAAAAGCGGCATCATCTCGTTGCGGGCGATGGACGGCGGGATGTTCCACGCCGGATTCACCACGATGTACTGCATCTCGCGGCTGAGCAGGGGGGTCGGCGTCTCCGGCTTGCCCACCACCACCCGCGTCTCGTGGATCTCATGGCCGCTCTGGTAGATGCGCACCAGGAATTCCGGGATGTTCACCATCACATAAGTCTCGCCGAGGTCGCGCGGCAGCCAGCGCCAGCGCTCCATGTTGGCGATCACGTCCGACTTCAGGCTGCCGCCGCCCGGAGTGGCGCCGGCATTGAGGGCGGCGATGGTGGAGGGGCCGACGATGCCGGTGGGCTTGATCTTGGACGCCTCCTGGAAGGCCTTCACCGCATCCACCAGCGCCGGATCGTAGGCGTTGTCGTCCGCCGCCCGGCCGGTGATGCCGAGGCGGGTGCGCAGGGTGGGAATGCGCGGGTCGCTGGCGCCGGGGCGGATCTGCGCGCCGGGCGGAACGGCGACCACGCCGGGAGTCTGGCCGGTCACGCGCGCCAGCTGGGCCTTCAGGGCGCGATAGCCGGCATGGGGCGGGTTGAAGGCGGCGAGCGCCGCATTGGCGTCGGGGGCATTGGCCACCTTGGCCAGCACCGCCGCGGGATCGGGGATCTCCCGCACCGGCGTCACCAGCGCCGAGATGCGGCCGGGGTCGAAGCGACCGGCCTGGGCATGCCGTGCATAGGTGAGGACGGCGACGGCAAGCTTCAGCTCGGTGCGGGCAAGATCCGCGGCGGTGGCGCCGGGCCGGGGCAGGGGAACCGCATAATCGGTGGGCTCAAGGCCGTCCTCGCCGGCGGCCTCGAAGCGGGCGATGGCCGCCTTGCCACGGGCGTCGACACCCTTCAGGCCGACGAACACCGGCAGGTTCTGCCGCGCGCCGTAGAAGGCGACGAGGGCCTCCTGCTCCTTCTTCGAGGCGGTGACGCTCTCGGGCGTCGCCAGCAGGGCCGCGATGGCCTCGGCCACGGGGGCGAGGGGGTCTTCGGCCGCGACGGTCACCGGCGGGGCCGAAG
>NZ_JAIVFO010000253.1 GCF_029991245.1 Xanthobacter autotrophicus | reverse complement strand
GGCGCAGGGCGTCCGCCTCATACGCCTCCACCGGCGCCCCGCCGAAGGCGAGAGCCCCCGGGTCCGCCGTGCGGAAGCGCAGCGCCAGGGCAATCAGGCTGGACTTGCCCGAGCCGCTCGGTCCGATGACGGCGATGCGCAGCCCCGGCGCGAGGGTGAGGTCGACGCCCTCCACCGCCGGCGCCGACGCGCCGGGATAGGTGAGCCCTGCACGCTCGAAGACAAGCACGCCTTCGGCCGGCACGGGCCTGGGTGCCGCCGGATCGGGCACCGGAACCGGCCGGTCCACCAGCGCGAAGATGCGGCGAGCGGAGGCGAGCGTTCCCGGCAGGGTCTGGAATGCCAGCGGCAGCGGCGCCACGGCATCGAACAAGGCCAGCACCAGCAGCACCAGCATGGGCAGGTCGGCACCGGGCAGGCTGCCGTCGAGCACGCGCGGGGCGCCGATCACCATCACCGCAAGCAGCGTCGCCTGCGCGGCAAGGCCGACCCCCGCGCCGGCAAATCCGGCGATGCCGGCGAGACGGCTTTCGTCGGCGATGAGCCCGTTGCTGGCGGCATCCAGCGCGGCGCGATGGCGCCGGCCGGGATCGTAGATGTCGAGTTCGGCCCGGCCTTCCAGATGGTCCACCAGCAGCGTGTTCAGCTCCGCCGTGCGGGCGGTGACCCGCCGGGACGCCGCCGCGCCCAGCCGATGCACCAGCAGCGGCAGGCCGAGCCCGCCCATGAGCGCCGTGCCCAGCAGGACGAGGGCCATGGTGCCGTCATGGGCGGCCACCACGAAGAGCCCGGCGGCCAGCACCAGCACCGCGGCCAGAGCCGGCGAGAGAATGCGCAGGAAGGCGAATTCCAGCCGGTCGATATCGCCCTTGAGGTGGGTCAGCAGGTCGCCGCTGCGCTTGTCCTGGAGCGCCGCCGGGGCGAGGGGGGTGAGGCGCACGAAGACCCACGGGCGCAGGTTGGCCACGAATTTCAGCGTCGCCTCATGGCCGACGATCCGCTCCGCATAGCGCCCCACCGTGCGGACGATGGCGAAGGCGCGGATATAAGCCGCGGGCGTGAAATAATTCATGCTCGCGCCGGCGGCGCCCGCCAGCGCCATGGCGGTGATGAACCAGCCGGAGGTCGCCATCAGCGCCACATGCGCGAGGGTGGCGAGGGCGGAGAGCAGGACGGCGAGGGCCATCCAGCCCGCCTGCGGCCGCATGAGGGCGAGGAGGCGCAGGGCGTCCTTCACTGGGCGGTCTCCGGCGTTGCGGCAGGGCCGGGGCGCAGCAGGCCGGCATAGAGCCCGCCGCGGGCGAGCAGGGTGGCGTGGTCGCCTTCTTCCGCGATCCGCCCGTCCTTCAGGACCACGATGCGGTCCGCCCCCTGGATGCCGGCGAGGCGATGGGCGGCGACGAGGCCGGTGCGGCCGGGCAGCAGCCGGGCGAGCGCCTCCTGCACCGCGGCCTCGCTCGCGCCGTCGAGATGGGCGGTGGGCTCGTCGAGCACGATCATGGGCGCATCACGGTAGAAGGCACGGGCCACCGCGAGGCGATGGGCCTCGCCGCCCGAAAGCCCGGTCCCGCCTTCCCCGATCCGTCCGGCAAGGCCGCCGGGAATGGCCGCGACCACATCGGCGAGCCCGGCATCGGCGATGGCGCGCTGCAGATGCGCGGGGTCGGGGGCGGTCTCGCCGGGCGCGATGTTGGCGGCCAGCGTGCCGGCGAACAGGCGCGGGTGCTGCGGCACGTAGCCAATGCGGCGCCGCCAGGCGGCAAGGTCCAGGTCCGCGAGCGGCACGCCGTTCACCAGAACCCGGCCCGTGGTGGGTTTCACGAAGCCGAGCAGCAGGTTCAAAAGCGATGTCTTGCCGGCGCCCGAGGGACCCACCAGCGCCACCGTCTGCCCCGGCGCGATGGTGAAGCTCACCCCGCTGAGCGCACGCCGCCCGTCGGCAAAGTCGAGATGAACGTCCTCGAACCGGATCTCGATGGCGTCGGGCGAGGGGAGGGGGGTCGCGCCGCCGGTCTCCGCAAGCTGCGGCAAGTCCTCCAGCGCCACCATACGCTCGGCGGCGCCGAGGGCTTCCATGCGCGCGTGGTAGGCGGTGCCCATGGCGCGGAGCGGGGCATAGAATTCCGGCGCCAGCAGCAGGATGAAGAGGCCCTCGAAGAAGCCCATGCCGCCCCACAGCAGACGGAAGCCGATGAGGATGGCCACCAGCGCGATGGAGACGGTGGCGAAGAATTCCAGCACCAGGGAGGAGAGGAAGGCGACGCGCAGCACCGCCATGGTGTCGCGGCGATAGTCGTCCGCCACCTCCGCCACCTGCCGGGCCATGCGCCCGGCGGCATTGAAGGCCTTCAGCGTGGCGAGGCCCTGCACCGCGTCGAGCAGGTGGCCGGACATGCGGGCGAGGCGCCGCCACTGCTTCTGGTTGAGCGCTTCCGCGCCCTTGCCGATGAGGATCATGAACAGCGGGATGAGCGGGGCGGTGACGAGGAACATCAGCGCCGACATCCAGTCGAGGGGGAACACCACCATGACGATGGCGAGGGGCAGCACCACCGCCAGCACCGAGGCGGGGATATAGCGCGCATAATAGGGCTCGACCGCGCGGACGCCCTCGGCCAGCGCGGCCACCATCTCGCCGGTCCGGGTCTCGGCGAGGCCGACGGGGCCGATCTTCTCGACCCGGTCCATGAGTTCGGCCCGCAGCGCCCGCATCACCTTGGCGGCGGCGGCAAAGCCGAAGCGCTCGGTGGCCCACACCGCGCCGAAGCGCAGGACCATGGCGGCGAGGAGGCTGGCGACCTCGGCCGGGAAGGCGCCGACGGGCTGGTGCCGGAACAGCACCCCATCGAGGATCCGCGCCACCAGGAAGGCCTGGGCGATGATGAGGAGGCCCGTCACCACCGAACAGGCCATGGTGAGGCGCAGATCACCCTTCGCCGCCCCCCTGAAGCGGGAGAGGAAGGCCGACAGGCGCTTGCGGTCGGCTTTCTCGTCGGGCGCACGCTCGGTGG
>NZ_JAIVFO010000252.1 GCF_029991245.1 Xanthobacter autotrophicus | reverse complement strand
GCCCCGACCTGGAAGTCAGGACCTGCAGCCCCCTCGTCCCCCCGCCGCGGGAAAAGGGAGCCACGGTCATTCGACCACCGTCCTCATTCGATGATCAGGATGATGCGACGGGTGCGGGGCTCGACCACCGCCGCCTCGGCGCCCGGCAGCACCACGTAACGGTAGCCGGAGAGGTCTGCCCCGCCCCCGTAGCCACCATCATAGCCGCCCCCGTAGCCGCCATAGCCGCCGCCGTAGAGTTCGCCCGGATAGACCGGCGTGTTGTAATCGGCGACGTCATAGCCGCCGCGGTCGGGATAGACGACCCCCGGATCGCCCTGGCCGTAATAGACCTGGCCGTAATAGCCCGGCCCGTAATAGCCCTGCTGGTAGGTGGAGTAGCGCTGATAGGTCGGCGCCACGGCGAAGCTCTGGAGCGGGATGCCGGCGGGCAGCACCGCCCCCACGGTGGGGATGAAGCCCCCGGGGATCAAGGCCGGCGGAACCGGGTGACGCAGCACATAACCTTGGATGTACCCGCGTTGGGCCGGCGAGATATACCCTCCGGGTCCCACCACGACGGCCTGTGCCGACGCGGCGGAGACCCCGGCGATCAGCACCGCGATGCCGAGGCCAACCGAAAGACGGATGCTTGCGCGGAGACTCTTTAGGCGGGGATTCATGACGACTCTCCTCTCGATCCCAGCGACCCGAAGACATCCTGCAGCGCCTTTTTGTTCCGATTTAGCTTAAATGTGATATGTAACATATGGTTACTTCCCCATTAAAGCCGTGGTCACGCCAAGGAAAAACCGCCGTCCAGTACCTCTGTTTTCTTTGAAACGCCGGAATCGGAGCGCCTGAAAACATGACGGCAACGCCCGCTTCCATGCCAACCCAAATGCCGCCTCGCCTGCCGGCCCATCTGGCGGTTGCCCCCGGCGCCCTGTGGTTTCGCGATGCGCTCGACCGGGCGGCGCAGGCCGCCCTGCTCGCGGACATCCGCGCGGTGCTGGACGCGGCGCCGCTGTTCACGCCCGCCATGCCGCGGACGGGCAAGCCGTTTTCCGTCCGCATGAGCAATTGCGGGCCGCTCGGCTGGGTCTCGGATGCCGCTGGATACCGCTACCAGCCGTTCCATCCCGAAACACGCGCGCCCTGGCCCGCCATGCCGCCGGCGCTGACCGCCCTGTGGACCGCCTATGCGGCCGTCCCGGCCCCGCCCGAGGCCTGCCTGATCAATTATTACGGGCCGGATGCGCGCATGAGCCTGCACCAGGACCGCGACGAAGCCGATTTCACCGCTCCGGTGCTCTCCCTCTCGCTGGGGGACACCGCCGTGTTCCGCATCGGCGGCGAGACGCGGGGCGGCGCCACCCGCTCGATCCGCCTCGCCTCGGGCGACCTCTTCCTGTTGTCCGGGCCGAGCCGGCTGGCGTTCCACGGCATCGACCGGATTCTGTCCGGCACCTCCACGCTGCTGCCGGAGGGCGGGCGCTTCAACCTCACGCTGCGGCGCGTGAACCCGGCCACCTGAAGCATCGCACCTGTGATCTCCTGTTCCGCGAACAGGCGCTCCCCCGGTCTCCCGGCCCCACAGAAAAGCCGGATTTTCGCCCGAAACAGGCCTTTCGATCCGAGACCGCGGGGAGCGGAGGCCCTGCCGCCGGGTCCCTCCTTCCCCGCCGGAGCCCTCCATGCGCCTGCTCTTGTCCGCCGCCTTCCTCGCATTCTCGATCCTCGCGGCGCCCCTGTCCGCGGCCTTCGCCGCCGACCCGACATTCCCCCGCGGCTCGGCCATCGGCCTCGTGCCCCCGCCGGGCATGGTGGAAGGGCAGGCCTTCGCCGGCTTCGAGGACCGCGCCCACAGTGCCTCCCTGCTCATCGTGGACATGCCGCCGGACGCCTACGAGCAGATCGACGCCGGCTTCACCGATGCGGCCCTGGGCGCCAAGGGCATCACCCTGGACAAGCGCGAGGCGTTCCCCCTCAAGGACGCGAAGGCGGTGCTGTTCACCGGCACCCAGACGGCAGGTCCCGTCTCCCTGCGCAAATGGGTGCTGCTGGTGGGCACCGACCAGCTCACCGGCCTCATCACCCTGCAGGTGCCCGAGAGCGAGGCCGCCGCCTATCCCGATGCCACCGTGCGCGCCGCCTTGGCCACCCTCGTGATCCGCCCGGTGCAGGACCAGGTGGCCGCCTTGCCGTTCGCCGTGACCAACCTCGCCGGCTTCCGCCCGGTGCGGGCGCTGGCCGGCACCACGCTCATGCTCACCGATGGACCGAAGGACGTGCAGGAGGGCGTGGACCAGCCCCTGTTCGTGGTGACGGTGGGCGGCGGCGCCCCGCGCGAGGACGAACGCCGCCAGTTCGCGCTCCGGCTGCTGTCCACCCTGCCTGGCGTGAAGGACCTGAAGCTGGAGCGCGCGGAGCCGCAGCGCATTTCCGGCCAGACCGGCTTCGAGGTGATGGCCACCGGCACCGACGTGAAGACCGGCGCGCCGGTGAAGCTGGTGCAATGGATCCGCTTTGGACCCTCTGCCTACATCCGCATGGTGGGCGTGACCCGGCTCGACGCCTTCCCCGACACCTACGACCGCCTGCGGGCGTTGCGCGACGGCGTCGAGCCGCGCTGAGGGCGGCGTTGCGCTTTTCCCCGGCGCGGGATTAACTCGCAGGTCCCAACTCCCGCGTCAGGACCGCCCGATGCCCGTGCCCGAGGGCAAGGACTTTCTCGCCGACAGCCCGCTGGCCCTCGCCAGCGGCGCGCCCGATTTCGGCGCCGTCGATGCGGAGGAGGCGTGGATCGCCGTCATCCGCAAGATGGACGAGACCTATGCGGAGCTGGTCCGCCAGCAGGTGGAGCTGGAGGAGAAGAACGCCGCGCTGGAGGAAGCCCAGGGCTTCATCGCCGGCCTGCTCGGCTCCATGACCGACGTGCTCATCGCCTGCGACCTCGCCGGTCGGGTGGAACAGGTGAACCTCGCCGCCGAGCGCGTGTTCGGCCAGTTGGCCGACGCCCTCACCGGCCGCCCCCTCGCCGCGCTGCTCGACCTGTCTCT
>NZ_JAIVFO010000251.1 GCF_029991245.1 Xanthobacter autotrophicus | reverse complement strand
GGTTGGGGGTGAGGGGGCCGCGCCTACTCCGAGATCCTGCGCGCCCGGCTGCCGAGGGTGCGCAGGCGCAAGGCGTTGAGCTTGATGAAGCCCGCCGCGTCGCGGTGGTCGTAGGCGACCGCGCCTTCCTCGAAGGTGACCAGCTCCTGATTGTAGAGCGAATAGGGGCTCTTGCGGCCGATGACCGTGGCGTTGCCCTTGTAGAGCTTCACCGTCACCTCGCCGGTCACATAGGCCTGGGAATGGTCGATGGCGGCCTGCAGCATCTCCCGCTCGGGGGAGAACCAGAAGCCGTTGTAGATCAGCTCCGCATAGCGGGGCATCAGCTCGTCTTTCAGGTGCGCCGCGCCGCGATCGAGCGTGATGCTCTCGATGCCGCGATGGGCGACGAGCAAAATGGTGCCGCCGGGGGTCTCGTAGATGCCGCGGGACTTCATGCCCACGAAGCGGTTTTCAACGAGGTCGAGGCGGCCGATGCCGTTGGCCTTGCCCAGTTCGTTGAGCCTGGTGAGCAGGCTCGCGGGGGACAGGGCCTCGCCGTTGATGGCCACCGCGTCGCCCTTGTCGAAGGCGATGGTGATGAGGGTGTGCTCGTCCGGGGCCTCTTCCGGGGAGATGGTGCGCTGGTAGACATAGTCCGGCGCGTCGTCGGCCGGGTCTTCCAGCACCTTGCCCTCGGAGGAGGAGTGCAGAAGGTTCGCGTCCACCGAGAACGGGGCCTCGCCGCGCTTGTCCTTGGCGATGGGGATCTGGTGGGCTTCCGCGAACTCCAGCAGGCGGGTGCGGGAGGTGAGGTCCCACTCGCGCCAGGGGGCGATCACGGTGATGTCCGGCTCGAGGGCATAATAGGCCAGCTCGAAGCGCACCTGGTCGTTGCCCTTGCCGGTGGCGCCGTGGGACACGGCGTCGGCGCCCATCTTGCGGGCGATCTCGATCTGCTTCTTGGCGATCAGCGGCCGGGCGATGGAGGTGCCCAAAAGGTACAGCCCCTCATAGACCGCATTGGCGCGGAACATGGGGAAGACGTACTCGGCGACGAATTCCTCGCGCACGTCCTCGATGAAGATGTTCTCGTCCTTGATGCCGAGCAGCTGCGCCTTCTTGCGCGCCGGCTCCAGCTCCTCGCCCTGCCCGAGATCGGCGGTGAAGGTGATCACCTCGCAATTGTAGGTGGTCTGGAGCCATTTCAGGATCACGGAGGTGTCGAGGCCACCGGAATAGGCCAGCACCACCTTCTTCACGTCACGCGCCATCAGGTCTCTCGGGTGTTTTGCAGGGATAGGAAAGGGCGGCGCGGACTATAGGCCCGTGCGAGGCGGAGGCAAGGGCCGGTGCCGGACCCGGCGCCCAACCCCCCGCCAAGTGCGCTGGATGAGGGTGCGCAGCTTCAGCCCGGCCCGGCCGATGGCCAGCTCCACCGCGGCATCGCTCGGGGCGCGCTTGCGGTCGTAGAGGACATAGCGCGTCAGCACCACGAGCACGATCACCAGCACGCCCGAGAACACCACGTCGGTGAAGAAGTGGCCGCCGAAGGCGATGCGCAACCCCCCCGCCACGCTGGCGAAGGCCACCGCCGCCACCATGGCCACCGCCCCGGCCGGGCCGGGCACGAGGCTGGCGGGGGCGGTCATCCAGAACCCGAGCGCGCCCTCGCCGGAGACGAAGGAGCAGTTGCCGGGGCAGGTGCCGTCGGTCTGGTACCAGGACTTGAAGGCATCGCGGCCGCCGAACGTGTCCACGTGCACCGGCCGGGGCCGTCCCCATTCCTGCTTCAGGATGCCGTTGACCAGCAGGCCCGGCCCCACCGCCATGGTGAAGGCGAGCAGCACGGCGGCCCGCGCCGGCATGAACATCTTGCGGCGCGGGAACAGCAGTTTCAGCACGATGGCGGCGAAGGCCGGTGCGGCGATGGCCCAGGGGATCCAGTTAGCGAGATTGCGCACGGTCTGCGCCCAGGGCGCGCCGGCGAGGACGAAATGGCGCCCGGCCGCATCCCAGAACAGGCTGGCGATGGCCATGTCCCAGTCCGGGAAGACGGTGAACAGGATCGCCACCGCGGCGCCGATCACCAGCGCGAAGAACAGCACCCACTTCAAGGCGTCACCCGACCCCCGGTCCCTTTGATCCAACCGCTTGCGGAAAGGCCGTGCCCCGCCGCACATTGACGCAGCGATGTACAGGCAGGACGCGCCCATGGCCAGCGGCACCCTCGACTTCTATTACGAGTTCGCCTCGCCCTACTCCTATCTGGCCGCGACCCGCATCACGGCCCTGGCCGAGCTGGCGGATGTGCAGGTGGTATGGAAGCCGTTCCTGCTCGGCCCCATCTTCGCCGCCCAGGGCTATGAGTCCTCGCCCTTCAACGTCTACCCGCTGAAGGGCGCGCATATGTGGCGGGACCTGGAGCGCCTCGCCGCGCTCGCGCGCCTGCCGCCGGTGACCAGGCCGGACCCGTTCCCGGCCAACGGGCTCCTGGCGGCGCGCCTTGCGGTCTATCTCAACGACGCGTGCCGGCCCTCCTTCACCCGGGCGGTGTTCTACGCCGAGTTCGCCCAGGGCCGCGACATTTCCGACCGTGAGACCCTGCGCCAGCTTCTGGCCGGCCTCGGCCATTTCTACGGCGACGTCATCGCCGAGGCGGAGGAGCAGGAGAACAAGGACCGCCTGCGCCACCAGACCGAGGAGGCCAGGCAGCGCGGCATCTTCGGCGCCCCCAGCTTCGTGACGGCGGACCGGGAGCTGTTCTGGGGCAACGACCGGCTGGAGATGGCCCTGGACCATGCCCGCAGCCTCGCCCGGGTGGGGTAAGAGGGCATGAGGCTGGCTCCTATCCGGCCGATGGGGAGCTGAGCCGGGCGCCGTGCCCCCTCCCCAACCCTCCCCCGCAAGCGGGAGAGGGGGGTGCGTTGCTCTGGAGAAGGGCCACGCTCGTCATTCTTGAGCACCGGTGAACCCTCTCCCGCACCGAAGCCGGATATTTCCGGCTTCGGTGCCTGGGAACCGAACTCGGCAAGAGCCGAGTTCGGGCGGGGGAGGGCAGGGAG
>NZ_JAIVFO010000250.1 GCF_029991245.1 Xanthobacter autotrophicus | reverse complement strand
GGGGAGGGGGCAGGGGTTGTTTTCAGCGTTGCCCGCCGGTGCGTCCTGGCACCGGCCCACCCCCGCAGGCGGGAGAGGGAGCGGCGCTGGCGGCATCCAGGCCCCTCACCCCGAGTTGCGCAACCCCGCCGAGATGCCGTTGATGGACAATTGGATGCCGTGCAGCACCTTGTCGTCGCCGGAATTGGCGCGGTGCTGGCGCAGCAGCTCGATCTGCAAATGGTTCAGCGGATCGAGATAGGGGAAGCGGTTGCGGATGGAGCGGTCGAGCAGCGGATTGTCCTCCAGCAGCTTCTGCTGGCCCATGATGGCGAGGACATATTTGAGGGTGCGCTCGTATTCGGCGCGGATGCGGCCGAAGATCTTGGTGCGCAGCTCCACGTCCGGCACCAGCTCCGCATAGCGCGAGGCGATGGCGAGCGAGGACTTCGACAGCACCATGTCCATGTTGGAGAGCTGGGTGCGGAAGAAGGGCCATTCGCGATACATGGCCTGCAGGAACGACAGGCCATAGTCCGGCCGCCGCTCGGCAAACGCTTCAACCGCCGAGCCGAAGCCGTACCACGCCGGCAGCATCAGCCGGCACTGGGCCCAGGAGAACACCCACGGGATCGCCCTCAGCTTCTCGATGGACCGCGTCTTCGCCCGCGAGGCCGGGCGCGAGCCGATGTTCAGCGTGGCGATCTCGCTGATCACCGTGGAGGACCAGAAATAGTCCTCGAAGCCCTCGGTCTCGTAGACGAGGTTGCGGTAGGCGCCGAAGGCGGTGTCCGAGATTTCCTCCATGGCGGTGAGGAATTCGGTGCGCGGGGCATTGTATTGGGGCTGGAGCAGGGAGGCTTCCAGGGTCGCCGAGACCAGGATCTCCAGGTTGCGCCGGCCCATGTCCGGGTTGGAATATTTGGAGGCGATGATCTCGCCCTGCTCGGTGATGCGGATCTGCCCGTTCACCGCCCCGCCCGGCTGGGCGAGGATGGCGTCATAGCTCGGCCCGCCGCCCCGGCCCACCGAGCCGCCCCGGCCGTGGAACAGGCGCAGGCGCACTTTATGGGCGCGGAACACCTCGATGAGGCCGATCTCGGCCTTGTACAATTCCCAGCCGGAGGTGACGAAGCCGCCATCCTTGTTGCTGTCGGAATAGCCGAGCATCACTTCCTGCTCGTCGCCCCGGCTCGACACCAGCTTGCGATAGGCCGGGATGGAGAGCACCCGGTCCATCACCTTGGCGCAGACCTGGAGGTCGCCGATGGTCTCGAACAGGGGGATGATGTTGAGCGCCGTGGTGCCGTCGGCGGTGACGAGGCCCACCTCCTTCAGCAGCAGCGCTACTTCCAGCAGGTCCGAGACCCCCTCGGCCTTGGAGATGATGCAGTTGGGGATGACCTCGCGCCCCAGCGCCCGGTGCGCCTCTGCCGCCATGCGCAGGATGGCGAGCTCCGACTGGGTCTCCTCCTCATAGGCGAGGAAGGGCGAGGCCAGCGGGCGGGCGGTGGCCAGTTCCTTGAGCAGGAGGGCGATGCGCGCCTCCTCGTCGAGGCCGGCATAATTGGTGCCGGGCGCCACCTTCTCGAACAGGTCGGCCACCACGCGCTCGTGCACGTCGGAATTTTGCCGCAGGTCGATGCAGGCAAGGTGGAAGCCGAAGCAATCCACCGCCCGGCGCAGCAGCCGCAGCCGCCCGCGCGCCAGCACCTTCGATCCGTTGTCGCAGAGCGAGGCGTAGATGATGTCGAGGTCGGCCTTGAGCGCCGCCGCGTTCTCGTAAGGGGAGAGGCCGCCGGCGTCCTCCGCTTCGGCCTCTTCGCCCTTCAGGTGGCAAGCGGTGAGCTTCAGCCGCCCGCGCACATAGGCGAGCGCCAGGCGATAGGGCTCCTCCCGATGCTCCTGGGAGCGGTCGGGCGAGCGGGTGGCCAGTTCCGCCAGCGCCGCTGAGACCTTGATGAGCCGCGCGCCGAGGGAGAGTTCGGCGCCCAGCACGGTCAGTTCCTGCTCGTAATGGGCGAGGATGCGATCGCGATGGACCCGCACCGTCTCCTTCAGCACCTGCGCGGTGACGAAGGGATTGCCGTCGCGATCGCCGCCGATCCAGCTGCCGATGCGCAGGAACGAGGGTAGCGCTACCTCCGGGCCGCCCTGCGAGACGTGGTCCTCGATGGAGCAATACAGCCGGGGCAGCTCGGTGAGGAAGGTGTAGTCGTAATAGGACAGGCCGTTGGCCACCTCGTCCAGCACCGTAAGCTTGATGCGGCGCAGCAGCGCCGTCTGCCACAGGGTCAGCACGGCGCGGCGCAGGGTTTCCTCGTCCTGCTCCTGCTCCGCGGGGGTGGGCACCATGCGCTCGCGCCGGTCCAGCAAGGCGGCGATTTCCATCTCGCGGTTGAGGGTGCTCTTGCGGCGCACCTCGGTGGGATGGGCAGTGAGCACCGGGCTCATGTGCGCGCCGGAGAAGAACTCGGTGAGCTGCTGCGGCCCGATGCCCTGCGCCTCGGCGCGGGCGAGGGAATAGGCGAGACTCCCGGCCCGCGGCGCCGAGCCGGCGATGGCATGGGCGCGGTTGCGGCGGATGTGGTGCTCGTCCTCGGCGATGTTGGCGAGGTGGGAGAAATAGCTGAAGGCGCGGATGATATCGACCGCGCGCTGGGAGGAGAGCTGTTCCAGAAGCGCGCCCAGCTCCTCGCGGGCCGCCTCGTCGTCGTCGCGATGGAAGCGGATGGAGGTCTGGCGGATGCGCTCCACCAGCTCGAACACCTCCTCGCCCTCCTGCTCGCGCACCGTATCGCCGAGAATCCGCCCCAGCAGGCGAATATCCTCGCGCAGGGGCCGGTCCTTCACTTCCTCGTCGCCCGGCGCCTCAATGGACCAAACCGCACTCGTCATCTGGCACCCCTTCCCCCGCAGCGGATCGCAGCCGCTTTTCGACCTTAGTCTTACGGAATTTGTGCAGGAGCGAAAGACCAACGCAGCGGCACAACACTGTTGCTTCTGCACGCTTGGGAGGCAGGCGGCGGGCCCCTGCTCCCGGGCGCCCGATCCGGCATGGCTGGCCCGCGGCGCCGGTGCTTGCGCGCCGCGGCCCGGCGGGGGTAGAGCCGGGTGCCGTCAGCGGCCTCCGCGATGCCGCCTGATGGGTCGCTCGCTCGCGATTCGCGCGGGCGGCGCAGGTGCTTCCCCTCCTCCCACGCCAGACAGCCCCGATG